>JBKQNY010000119.1:0-38720 GCA_052145775.1 Acidimicrobiales bacterium | reverse complement strand
GGTCATGAGGGCCCAATACGGGGGCCAGCATCTCGGCCCGTCGCCGCACCGGTGAGCGGGCCGTCGACTTCAGCCCAGGGCGCGGAGCGCGTCAATCTCGCTTACTACCCCGATCACCGTGGAGTAGACGGCCAACAGTAAGATCGGCGGCTCCTGGCGGCTCCTGGCGGCTCCTGGCGGCTCCTGGCGGCACACGCGGGCGGCATCTATTTCCGCCTCGAGGAAGCTCGATTCCCGCTCGACCAGCGGCTGGACGGCAACCGTCATCTGGGTGACGGCCCGCGGGCAACGGCTTGATCACCGCTGGGCTACCCCCGTCGGAATCGCTGGCGACGTATCAAGGACAGGTCCGCCCGCTCTGGTCAGCGAATCATTCCGTTGCTGACACCATCTAGATCTCCCGATTTCGAGCCGGAGAGACCGGTTTCGATGAACGGACAGACCTTGAGTATTGGCGTGCTCGAGTGAGGAGAGGGTTTGCGTCATCGCTTCATAATGGTGCGACACGTCTCCGCGGATGACGAGCGCTCTTGGCGGGATCTCGGGGCTCGGGCCGTCGAGCCAAATCCCTTCTTCGAGCCTGACTGCGTAATCCCCGCCGCAATCCATCAGACCTACGGGGCGGAGATCGGCTTGGTGGTTGCTGAGGACGAAGGGCGGTTCATGGCGTGTATGCCGTTCCGATACGTGCGTCGATGGAAGTTCCCGTACCCCATTGTCACCTCACAGGTCCGCCGCATGCCCTACTCGGGGACGCCCCTGGTCGATGAGTCGGCCGGCGAGGAGGCGGTTGCCACCCTGTTGGCGGGGCTGGCCGAGCAGCGTCGTGTGCACAGGGGCCGAATCCTCCATCTCGAGGCAACTGCTGCTGACGGCCCGGTGGCCGGACTTCTCCGTTCCGCCATCGCCCAACTCTCCTTCCCAACGTCAGTGCTTTATTCATATGAGCGCGGCCTGCTGCGCCGTAGAGACGATGGGGGTTACGAACAGATCCACAGCTCCAAGGCTCGGTACAACCTGAGGCGGCAGCGCCGCCAACTCTCCGAGCACTTCACAGGAGGCGAAGTCTTGGTGGTCGAGCGGGGCAATGATCCAAGCGCTATTGACGACTACATCAAGCTAGAGGCCTCCGGCTACAAGGCCCACACCGGAGTGGCAATGACCACGGTCCCGGGCGAGCCCGAGTATTTCACCGACATGTGCAAGAGATTCTCGGCGGCCGGGCGGCTCCACATCCTGGCGCTCGAAGTCGACGGGCACACGGTGGCCATGGAGATTTGGGTGCGAGGTGGCGAGGGTCTGTTTCTCATCAAGATCAGTTACGACGAGGACTATGCTCGGTTCGGTCCCGGAGTCCTCCTTCAGACCGGGGCCCTCCAAGACTTCAACAGCCGAACTAACGCTCGTTGGATCGACACGTGTACCTCGGCAGACAACGAGATCCTCCTCCGCCTTTACCCGGACCGCAGGCAGGTGGAAGCCCAATTGATCGTTCTCGGGCGCAATGCCGTTGACCGCACCGTCGTCAGGGCATTTCTCGCAGCCCGCCCGCTACACCGCCGGATCTACCAGTGGCGCCATCCGAACCATGTGCCCGTTGGATCCGGGCACACATAAGCGCTGGCAAGAACTCGCTCTGAGCTATCGATCAACCCTGCGACGAACAACCGCCCCTCATGGAGGGTCCCAGGGGAAGTGGACCCCTGCTCTGGCTCGGTCTGCGATGCCGCTTGACGATGAAACGCTCCTCATTTACCATACCTGCGGGGATGAAACTGTGATCTGTTGGCTTTAGTTGGTCGCCGTTAGCCACAGGGAGTTAGGGCGAAACCGGCTTTCCCGGCGGGCGAAGGGTCGAGCGTCTTGTGCGTCTCAGATCCTTCGGGAAGCGGAAAGGTCGGTGTGGACTTGCTTGAGTCCCCGCTTCAAAATATTCAGCACATCACCTCTGGCGAAAGCCAGGGGATCGTAGCGCCTTGGAAAGTCGACGATCATTTAGGACGACCGAAAGTCCTGGTCATCGACAGCAACCTGCTGACTGCCGAGTCCTTGGCCTTCGCTCTGGCCCAGCTGAAATTTTGTGCTCGATTTGTGGCTCCGGTGACCGTCGGCAACCTTCGGGAGCTCATCGCGTGGAAGCCCGAAGTGGCCTTGCTCAATTTTAATTCTGTCGACAGCGCGACCGCGGTCGACTGCATCACCATCTTGCGCGATGCGGACGTTTCGGTGACGATCTTTGGCGGCAAGCACGACACTTTTACGATCGGTGAGTGCGTCCAGGCTGGCGCATCGGCGGTGATCGACAAGAACGCTCCGTTAGATGAGCTGATCGGAACGATCGTGCGCCTGCTCAACGGCAACGTCCTCCTCACTGAGGAAGCGAAGCGGAATCTGATAGAGCCCTACCAACGCGAGACGTCCATACAGCGCACCCGGCTGGCCCCATTCAACATCTTGACGCAGCGCGAGAAATGCGTGCTCGCCGAACTCATGCAGGGTCACTGCGCTGAAGAGATTGCGAGACGTTCGTCAGTGTCGATCTACACGGTGCGTTCGCAAATCAGGGCCATCCTACAAAAGCTGGGTGTCAATTCGCAGTTGGCTGCAGCGGCCCTCAGCCGGGAGGCGGGTTGGTCCCTCGATTCCCCCGGCGCCGATGCCACGTCAGGTACGACGTCGGCGACATCGGCATAGCCCAACGCACGTCAGCGAACTTTGCGGGCGATCACCAGATCCTGGTAGCTCAGCGCCGACTTCCAGCCATTCCAACTTCCTCGATAGACAGCTTCAACGGCGAGGCCGAGTGAATCGAGTCGACGGCGAGCCTCGCTCTCGGTGCAAGCGATCGGCGGCGCCAACCTGCTGGGCTCCGGACCGCTTTCGCAGCATAGGAACCAGGTTCCGAAGTAGGTACCCCCTCTTCTCACGAGTCGGGCGGCCTCACCGAGGTAGTTCTGGAAGACGTCGGGAGATAAGTGGACGATCGAGGCCAGGATGACGAAGTCAAACGTCTCGTCGTCGTACGGCAGCCGCGCAGTGCCACGTTGACAAGCAGCCGCCCCACGGGATCTATCGCGCTCGGTCTCGATCTCGGAAAAGTAGAAATTGGGATTGCGGGGCGTCACCGTGCGCTGGCACCAAGCGGTCCCCTCCTCCCAGCTGTCCACACCCTCGTAGCGCGCGTCAGCTCCGAGGAAGCCGGTGAGCGGCACAGCCATCCGTCCGGCCCGACACCCGATGTCGAGCACGCGGTCATCCGGCTGGAGACCACCCAGGTCCACCATGTAACCGAGAAACTCCTTGCCAACCGCCCTCCAATCCCCCGCCACCTGTGAGCGGAGAGTCCATGGGGGGATCGGATGGCCGCGCCTGCGGTCCCAGGTGTCGCCGAACCAGCGGACCACTGGCCGCGCTGCCGCTTTGAGGAGAGGAGGCACCCGTTCTTGAAGTCTTGCCTCCGGCTCGCCCTCCCGCACCGTATGGAGAAGCGCAATCAATTCGGAGCGCCGGTGGCTTCGGACCTGCGACGTCGCAGGTCTGATTCGACGAGCTCTCGAGGGATAGGGCTAAGGTCGCTGCACCGTACGAAGCTCGAAAGCGACGTGCCCTTGGGCTCAGCATCGAGGTTGGATGCGCCGCGGCCGAATTCCAGGTCCGCCTCGCTCACGGTCTGGAATTGTACGCTGAAGTGCGTCTTTAGAGATTCGTTGGGCACCGCCGAGTAGAGTTGGGCCACCGACGAAATGATGATGCCCCCGGGGGGGCAACTGATCCGAATCTCCGGAGTGAGATCAATCGGGTCGAGGGGGCGTGGCTGAGCAAACGGCTCGCGCGCGACGAAGTCCTGGGTTGTCCGGTTGGCCGCAAACCACTCGTCGAAGTCGAATTCCTTAGAGCTGTTCTGTACTGGCAGGTCCCAGTACTGTGGGTGGAAGGCCAAGGAAGCTCCAGCATCGAGACCGTATAGTGGAACCCACCAGTTCAACTGGCAGGGCGAGGCCGCATACCACGTATCCCGGTGGGGATGCTGGTACATGCCCAACCCGTGGGCAATGAACCCGAATCCGGTCATGGCGACGAGCGAAGGCAATCCGACGAAGGTGGTGGTCGGATCGCAGCCAAGGTCGGCCACGATGACACTGGCAAGCCCCTCCACGATGTGGCCGAAATTCCTACTTGCCGCCTTGAAGAGTATGGCGAATTCCGCCTCCGTCATCCGCTGCTGCGCCCAGATGGGTTCGGCACCGAGCATTTGTTCGATGATGCTGCGTGATGCAGCACAGAACGCAAGCGTGCTCGGTCGCGGAGCATAGACAAACAAATCCCCGGAGAAGAGGTGCAATCGCCGATCCTGGTCGGACACTTCCAGATTCGCCAACGAATGAATGAGCGCCACTAGGCCACTTTCCTCCTCCGACTCGTACGCGTTCATCGCACGGGCCATCTGGGCCGTGGGAAGCAGGGCCAAGACCGTCGGCTGTCTCTAGCTCACAAGTCAGAGCAGACCATCCGCGTTCTGATACGACGACCACAGGCGGGTGTCATGTGCCAGGGTGAATCTACCCAATCAGCGCAGGATGGTCGGCGAACCTTCCCGAGGTCGGAAGAGGACGAGTGGTGCTGCTCAGCTGGCCTGTCTTTCGTCCGGTTCCTGCGGCCGGCCATGGCAAACTATGCCACCGTCATCTGCCTGTTGACCAGGGCGGCCAGCTGACCGCCCATCGTGTCCGACAGCCTCCGGCGTGCTGTTCAGGCGAGGTATCACGTCGGAGCCTGGCTACTCGTAGAGGAGTGAGGACCGACGTTGGAGCCGGGATGACGTCACGCGGGCGTGGCATGCCCAGTTGCTCCAGAGAAGTCCCCACTTGGCCCGTAGCTACGCACCGGTTCCACGAGAGCCATTGAGCTCACAGGTCCGAACTGATGTCGCTCAGACCCAAATTCAGTCAGGCTCACAAGTTGTCAGTGCGCTTCGGACTGACCACCATCGACCAGTCCGTTGCGTCGCTGTCGAACTTCGCCGTCGGTGTGGCCGTCGCCCGTGTAGCGGGCGTCGCCGGCCTCGGCGCATACGCCCTGGTGTACTCCGCCTGGCTGTTTCTCAATGCCATACACCGTTCACTCATCACCGACCCGATGTCCATTGAGAACGACGTCCACCAACCCGATGCGGCGCAGCGAATACGCGTGGGACTCGCCGCCGAGTTGTGGCTCGGGATGAGTGCGGCAGTGGTGTTCCTTGCCATCGGGGCGATTCTTGTTGCCTTCGGCGCACGTGAGTTCGGAGTTTGCTTCATCGGCCTGGCACCATGGCTGCCATGCCTACTTGCGCAGGACTATTGGCGCTGGGTCGCCTTCATGAAGGCGCAGCCACAGAGAGCCCTGGCCAACGACGTACTGTTCGATGGTATTCAGATATCCGCCTTCGTGGCCCTCTACTTCATCGGTGTCCATTCGTCCCTGTTAGCCGTCATCTCATGGGGGGTTGGCGCTGTCGGTGGTTCCCTCTTCGGGCTTTGGCAGTTCTCGACTCGACCATCGCTCCGGGGAGGAATCGGACGCATCCGGGATCGCTGGAGCCTGAGCAAATGGCTCGTCGCCGCCAACGCTGCGAACCAAGCAACATCACAGTCGACGCTGGTCCTGACCGGAGCGTTTCTGGGAGCAGCCGGCATCGGCGGGATGAAGGCGGCAACCCTTTTGGTGACCGGCCCGTCGAACGTGCTTCTCCAGGCGGGAGGGAATATCGGGCTGCCGGAAACCTCCAAAGCATTGATGGAGCAAGGATGGCCGGGCCTTCGGCGCGTTGAGCGGTTCATCACTGCGGCAGGGATGGCCAGCGTGGGTTTCATCGCAGTGGTCGTGATCTGCTTTGGCCGGCAGCTGCTCGCATTGATCTACGGCCAAGAGTTCGCCAAGTATGCCCTAATCGCCGACGTTGTGGCGATCTCATACTTCACTGCCACGCTCAGCCTCGGAGCCATACTGAGCCTGAAAGCCACCCAGAATACGCGTCTGCTCTTCCCGGTGACCCTCTTGTCGCTTGTGGTCACGGTCATCGCCGTCGTCGTCCTCGCACCACTTTTCGGCCTACTCGGCGCGGCGGTTGGAGCCTTGATCGGAAATGTGGCGATGAGTGCCGGCTATCTCGTAATGCATTGGACCACCTCACGAAAAGCGGCTGAGCGCATGGCGAATTCAGGCACCGATCTGGCACTGGCGGAGCCCGTCCCTGCACCGCCCGATAGGCCCCCGTCTGTGGCCCTGGAGCGGCACTCCCCTGTGCTGGCCGTATCAGAGGCGACGACCGAATGAAGATCTCACCTTCTCAGCGTCGAAAGTCCTCGGTGTCACCCAGTGGAGCAGCAGCCTCGTCATTCAAGAGGACGATGCCCCCGTCGTACCGGGCCACAGGGAGAAGAAATCCGACCGTCACCTGATGACATGGAAGTGGCCTGGGATCCCGGGAGACCCCACCCCACTCACGAGGCAGCTTCGACGGACGTCCTGGCTACGCGCTGCGAAGCTCCAAAACCAAAAGATGCCCCCCTTGCCAGCCCGTATTCCCCGTCTCCGGCCGAGCTGCACCCTTCTCCCCTGGAACTCCGGGTGCTGCCGTCATGTATCAGGGGCGTTCGATAGTCCCTCCACGCGTGGTGAGCCGCCTTGACACCAAGGACATTCTCGCGCCTAAAGACGGGGACGATCCCGGCTTAGGACCCGTGCCACGGGAGTTGGTGATCGCCTCAATGCTCCGGCCGGGGGCCGGCACCGGAGTGCAGACCCATGTCCGCGAGCTCAGGAATTACTTGGAGTCACGCGACATCCAATCGAACTTGGTGACGCCATTCTCCTGGGGCAAGCGCTTGGCTTGGCCGGTGTTCGGTGCGCGCTACCTGATCGAACCCTTCCACGACGGTGCCAGTGTGGCTTGGTACCGGACTTGGCACGGCGCATTCCTCCAACAGGCCCTCCGCAAGACTCTGCGAGACCTTGACGACGTCATCATTTACGCCCAGTGCCCGGTCGCGGCGAAAGCAGCGCTCAATGCCCGTCGGCATGACCATCAACTCGTCATCATGGCGGTGCACTTCGACACGTCACAGGCTGACGAATGGGCCATTTGGAAGGGTATCGCCCGGCATGGAAGGACTTTCGAAGCCATCCGCCACCTCGAAAGTGAAGTGTTACCCCGCCTGGATGGAATTGTGTTCGTTTCGCAGTCGGGTCAGCGCGCCCTCTCCTGGGTGCACGGTTTGGAGAATGTTCCTGCCACGATCGTGCCCAATTTCATTCAGAGCGAGGCTCCGGCTGGGTCGGTACAGCGCACCGGCGACCTGGTGAACATCGGCGCCCTCGACGCCCGCAAGAACCAGGGGTACCTCTTAGAGGTGCTGGCCAGCGCCAATCGATTGAACAGCCGATACACGCTCGATCTTATTGGTGCCGGTCAAGACGAACGTGCGCTCAGGCGGCAGGCGAAGCTACTTGGGGTGGACGGGCAGGTCCGCTTCCTCGGCTTCCGCTCGAACGCAAAGGCGCTCTTGCCCCAATACGGGGCTTACGTGCACGCAGCCAAGCTCGAGGTCCTTCCATTGGCCATCATCGAGGCAATGGCAGCCGGTCTTCCCGCCGTGGCCGGCGCGGTCGGCGGAATCCCCGAGCTCTTCGATCCGTCGCTCGAAGGGCGATTCTGGCCACTGGACGATCCGGACGCTGCGGCACGCGTACTCATCTCCTTGATGAGCGATGAGAGTGCACGGTCGATGGCCGGTGCAGCCGCTCGTCGACGGTTTGAAGGCTCGTACGCAACGGAGGTCGCCGCCCCGCAATTGTTGGAGTTCTTGGCCTCGCAGCTCCACGCAGGCCGCTCAGCACCTCGCCCCACTGCCCATCACCAGAAGAGCGCCAATGGGCGCCGCCACAAGCGTCAAGGTGGAGAAAACGATACGACGCCGACGACGACTCAAGACGGTCCAGCGGAGTGGGACCACTTCCCCGAAGTGCAGTATTTCCAAGAGGTTGGCCACGGTGAGGGTCACGATTACAGCCGGGGTTCCCCCCACCACATGCACGCCCAGTTGACTGCCAAGGTCATCAGCTCACTTGGTAGTGCACTGCCGCTTGCGGCCGAAGGCAGGCCGCTGGAAGTTCTCGAAGTCGGCGCCGGCCACGGTGCATACACCGACGTACTGCGCTCTCTCGGTGCCCGCGTCACGGTCACCGAGATGAGCAAGCCGTCGGTCGACCGACTGAGCCGGAGATTCGCCCACGACCCGAACGTCGACGTTATGTACGACCCTGACGGTACCTGGGCAATGCTCACTGACGAGACGTTCGACGCTGTCGTGTGTCTATCCGTGCTGCATCACATCCCTGACTACTTGGCCGCAGTCCGGCGTTACTCCGAGATCACGCGCGTTGGGGGTGTATTTGTCAGCTGGCAGGACCCAATCCAGTACGACCGTGTGCCGGCATACCAACGGCGAGCAGCACTAATCTCCTATTACCTCTGGCGACTGACTCAAGGAAAGTGGCTGCACGGCTTTGCGACCGTCCTCCGTCGACTTCGAGGCGTTCTCGATGAGACGAAGATCGCCGACATGGTCGAATACCACGTGGTGAGAGACGGTGTGGATGAGAAAGCGCTCGAAGCCTTGCTTTCGTCACACTACGACTACGTGACCGTGGAACGCTACTGGTCGACCCAGGGGTCGCACTTCCAGTCTTGGGGCGAACGACACGGGTTTGAATCGACCTTCGGTGTTATTGCCCAAGGTCGGCACTGAGCACAATCACCAGGGTCCGCCCACGAGCATTTGAGAGAAGCAGCGCTGACGGCGACCCGGCGCATCAACGATGTCCATGATGGGACCGCTTCTTCGACCATCGCACACGAAGGCTCGGAGCAGAGTCATGTATCAAGCCGCCGATTCGGCGCTCTACTCAGACGGAAACTGAAGAAAGACTGCGAATAGGGGAACGACGATCACTGCTGGTGACCGGCATCCCCAGTGAGAGCTCGCCGAGCCCCAGATCGCGCATAGGGGCCGGCGCAAACCAAGGAAAGGTGAAGGATGGACGACGAGATCCGCCAAATCGTGGCCACGTACGGCCGAATCTCCGTCGACGTCTACACGCTCCCCGCCACAGACGACCTGTTCGAAGCGGGAATGACCTCTCACGCGAACGTCAACGTCATGTTGGCTCTTGAGAATGCCTTCGACATCGAGTTTCCCGAGGTTATGCTGCGCAGGAGTACGTTCGCCTCGATCACTGCGATCAGTGAAGCAGTGAGCCAACTCAAAGCCGCGGTCGCAGCGTCGTGAGCACTGTCAGCATCCAACGCTCGACGCTCGACATCGTCAAGCGCGCCGCTGACATCGGATCCGAGGTCGCCGCGCCTGCGGCCGATGAAGTCGATCGAGCTGCTCGTTTTCCGAGCGAGACCATCGATGCCCTTCGCGCGGAGGGGATGCTCTCGAGTCTCGTCCCGGCGCGACTGGGTGGTCACGAAGCCAGCCTCTCCGAGGTGGCTGCGGCCACCGCTGCGCTGGCACGGCATTGCGCATCAACGGCGATGGTCTATGCCATGCACAACCTTCAGGTCGCGTGCCTCGTGCGCCATGGGCGCTCCGACCACATAGAGACCTACCTCGGCGACCTCGTAAATCATCAGTACCTCCTGGCGTCGGCGACGACCGAAATTGGCACGGGAGGGGACACCCGTTCGAGCATCTGCGCCGTCGAGGTTGAAGACGGGCACTACCGGTTGGAGAAACAGGCGCCGGTGATCTCGTATGGGAAGCACGCTGACGGGATCCTTGTGACCACGCGTCGAGCAAGCGACAGTCCACCCAGCGACCAGGTCCTTGTGCTCTGTACTGCCCCCAACTTCAATTTGCGCCAGATCAGCGGCTGGGACTCCATGGGCTTGCGCGGCACTTGCAGCGATGGATTCGCGCTGGTCGCCGAGGGCAACGCAGCCGATGTACTCTCTGCTCCGTTTGGCGACATCGCCGCTCAGACGATGCTGCCGGTGTCGCACATCTTGTGGAGCCACGTGTGGCTTGGCATTGCCACCGAGGCGCTCGACCGAGCGCGACGCAGCGTCCAAGCCGAGGCACGCAAGACGCCCGGCACCACGCCTCCGGCCGCGCTCCGTTTGGCTGAGTTGTCCGCCTTGTATGACCAGATGAGCGCCTTGGTACATGGAGCAGCCCAGAGCTTCGACCGCATCGCAGACGACGAGGACTCACTCTCCCGCTTGAGCTTCACCGTCAGCATGAACTCACTCAAAGTGAATGCCTCCAATCTGGTCGTTGAGGTAGTCAGCGGCGCGCTTGGCATTTGCGGCATTGCTGGGTACCGTCTGGATTCGCCCTACAGTATGAGCCGGCTCTTGCGCGACGCCTATGGCGCCTCCTTGATGGTCAACAACGATCGCATCCTCTCCAACAACGCTCAGCTCCTGCTGTTGAATCGTGGGCTTCAATGACCTTACCCAGCACTCTTCCCTCCGAGACGCCGCAGAGTCCCTACGAAGAATTTCGGTCTGCTCTCTTGTCCAGCGGTCTTCTCTACGTGACGGGCTCCGAAGGCGTCTACGGCTACTCCTCGACCTACCAACGCATCGTGGACGCTCTCAACCGACGTATCCACGATCTCGGATCTGGAATGTTCGAAGTTCTGCGCTTCCCGCCGGTCTTGGCGCGCTCGACCTTCGACCAAACGGGCTATCTGCAAGCTTTTCCAGACCTGATGGGTTCTGTACACGTGTTCCGCGGTGGCGACCGGGACCATCTCGAGCTCTCCCGGAGATACGAGGACGGCGACAACTGGCAAGATCTGCTGGAGCCATCGGAGGTCGTCTTGAGCTCTGCCGCCTGCCATTCGGTCTACCCCCTTTGCACGGGCCGGTTGCCGAGCGGCGGACGTTACATCGAGATAGAGAACTGGTGCTTCCGCCACGAGCCAAGCATTGATCCTGCGCGCATGGTGGCCTTTCGAATGCACGAACTCGTCTACATCGGAGAACCCGAGGTTGCCGAGACGTACCGGGACAGCTTTCTCGCCAATGGTGTGAGGCTCCTGACGGACCTGGGCCTACCCATGTCGATCGTTCCAGCCAACGATCCCTTCTTCGGCCGGCTGGGCAACATCTTGGCCTCCACGCAGCTGGAGGAGAATCTGAAGCTTGAAGGAGTCACGCCAATCTGCTCCGTCGAGCGGCCGACGGCCATAATTTCGGGCAATTGCGCCCGAGACCACTTCGGCGCCCCCTTCGGCATCGAGACGGATGACGGTCAGGTTGCACACAGCTCCTGCGTGGCGTTCGGCATCGACCGAATTACCCTGGCGCTGCTCCATCGGCACGGCCTCGACCCCGTCGAGTGGCCGAAGGAGATTCAGCGCCAACTCTGGGAATGAAACTCAGTCTCCTCCCGCTGGACCCTGCCCGGTACGTTCCTCACACCCTCCACGCGGGCGAAGTGGACTGGGCTGAGACCAATTGTGCGACCGATATGTGGATTGAAATTCTGCACTCGTGGAATCTCGACCCTGTCGCGGGCCTCGCCTTCACCGTCGGCACTGACTTCGACGGCGAGCAATGGACGATGTTCACCTACCCCGAAGAAGACCTGCGGCTCCTATACGGAATCGAAGTGCACGAATTGAATGTCTGGCGTGCCCTCATCGAGCATGTAGAGGCCCAGCTCTTACTGGGGCACATCATTCCGGTCGACGTCGATGCCTTCTACCTTCCTGACACCAAGGGCGTGACCTATCGCCAGGTTCACCAAAAGACGACGATTGCCGTGCAGATGCTGGACCGGGACCACCAGGTCATCGGCTACTTCCACAACGCAGCATACGCCGAGTTGTCCGGAGACGACTTTGACGCCATCTTCCATCTGAAATCCCACGCCAATCCCCTGGCGCTGGCCATGCCCCCCTTCGCCGCCGTAGTTCGGCTTGATGCCATTCGACGCGACCCTCCAGACCTGGTCGAACACGTGCTCGAGCGTCTTCGCGTCCATCTGGCCCGTCGGCCGGTCGAAAATCCGGTGACCCGGCTGGGTAAACGCATGCTCGAGGACCTACCCGAGATCGCCTCCGCTGGTATGGACGCGTTTCACCGGTACGCCTTCGGCAGCTGCCGCCATCTCGGCGCAAACGGGGAGCTGGCGGCGGCGTTCGTCCAATGGCTCCTTCAGTACGATCGGTCGGCAGACCCGAACTCCCTCGCCGAGGCTGCGGCCCACTATCAAGCCGTCTCGTCGGGCGCCAAGGCGGCCGAGTTCACCCTCGCACGGGCTGCCGTCGGAAGGACAGTCAATCTGAACGCCGTGATGGCACCACTGGAGAATGACTGGGAGCTCGGGGCGTCGATCCTGAACGACCAATACGGTTCCTGAATCGCTCTCGCCTGACCACTCAGCCGCCCGATTCCGCACGTGCTCGCCTGCGAGTCCGACCCTCTCCCACTCCGCAATTGACGCCGACAGCCCTCGCCAGTGCGGGTCATCGGGAATTGAAAATCAGCGGGCGATCGACGCCTCGGGTGCAGCAGTGCGGCCAAGCACGAATCGGTCGACCACGTGATCGGTCACGAGATCGGAGATGAGATCCCGCTGGGCACCGATCAACAGTCCATGCTCGAGTTCGGGCATGTACTCGAACCGAAATAGACCGCTTCGAGTCAGCCGGGCGAGGAGCCGCTTCGTGGTCCCCAGCCGGATCGGCCGGCCCTCGCGTTCGCCAGCCACGATCAAGACATCCGTTCCCGCTGCAACCAATGCTCGAAGCCACACCGAGGGGCGACGGTTGGGTTGGGCCCACAACCGCACCCACCATCCGAGATCCGGGAACCTCCGCCGCAGACCCGACCAGGATCCTTCAGCATGGAACGCCTCGACCACGGCATTGCGCGGCAAGGCCGCCTTGCGCCGGGAGTCGACCGCGAGTCCTCTCTGGACCTCAGGGGGAACGAACGACAGCACCGGATTCACCGCCACCACGCCGGTGGGCCGCAATCCAAGAGCGCTGTCGCACGCCTGATATGCCGACGAACAGAGCCCGATCAACAGCACCTGTTGGGGGTCGTCGGGACTTACCGCTCGCGCCGCGTCCTCCACGTCGATAAACGATTCCGGCGCCCGGGCAACGAACCGCGGCTGTTCGGGGCGACGCACTGGGCTCTCGCCCAGTCCACTCATGTCCAGGCGCAGACTGCGGATGCCCTGGCTCGCCCAGCGGCGGGACCAATCAACCCACAAGCGAGAAGGCCCGATGTGGTGTTCGTTGGCCACGCTCAAAAAGAGCGCCACTGGTCCGCTGGGCACGGCCTCGGGTACCTCGGTCAGCATGCCGAAGAGACCGGCAGGGGGCACGAAGAACGGGCGTTCGACGATAGATCGTCCCTGAGCGTCTTGACCCACGACGATGGGGCCGGCCTCGGGAGGGGTGTGGACCGGCACCGTGGAACGGCCGGAGCCGTTTGAGACCCAGTCGACGACGCGGGCGACCGTGTCATAGGGCAGCTTCTGGTACGGCGCCCCTTCGTCAAGAAGCTCAGCTTGTCCTCGGGCCTCGGCGTGCTCGAATGACTGGGAAGCAAGGGGCACCAACACGTCACGATCCGGGTCACGTTCTGGCCTGGTCAGGAGCAGCACCCGTTGGGCAACCGGGCGCTCAATTGAGTCCAAGCGAAGTGCACTTAGGTCGCGCACGGTGTCAGGTCCGTAGACAAGCCCGGGCGTTTCAACCGAGCCGTCGGAGTTGGCGGTCGCTCCTAGAGTGAGCCTGCTCACCGCCTGCTGCTCACGCAGGAATCCCCGTCCCGACACACATGGATCCCACAACACGAGTTGCTCGATGCGGCCGTCGTTGGCCGCGGCCCGGGCGGCAAGGGTCCCACCGATCCGCATTCCGACCAAAGACACCCGCTCAATTCCAGCTTCACGAACCACACCGATCGCCGCTGCCACGCTCCGCAGCCACGCCTCAACCCGATCGGAATCGTCGTTGCCACCGGCCGAATTGCCCATGCCGTCGTAATCGAAGCGCAGGGCCACAATTTCCCTCTCCGCCAGCTGCTCGGCGACGAGGCGAAGGGCGTAGTGCGCTTGCAAGTACTCGCGGGCAAAAGGGGCGCACAGCACAGCGGCGGCGCGCGCTCGACCCGAGGTCGGGGTGTGGAACCACCCGAACAGGGGCCTGTCCGACGGTCCGAACCACACAGGTGACGCCGTCATGGCTGCGTTCTTGGACTCCTTGCTTGCTTTGGCCGTCCCTCTGTTGAGATTGGAGTGCCAGCCCAAGATACATCACCTCTCATTCTGGGTTGTTCTCGACTTTCCGTGAGTCACCGGCCGACGGGTAGCGACCGGTCGGTCGGCAGCTCGAATGTGAGCCCGCCGCAGCACAGGTAGATCATGGCGATCACCGCGGGGTCGGAGTGATGTCCGTAACCGCGGTGATTAACCTCGATCATTCGTCCGGCTCCGTCGAACGGACGTCAACACGGCGAACTCGCGCATCGACGCGCTGAGCGCGTGGTGACTGCCCACAGGGCGTGAAGCATCAAGGGGGCTTGCTCCTTCGTGTGTTGTCACGCCCTGCGATCACGCTCCGGGGTCGGGCGCCGGGACCCGGCGGGTTATGGGATCGCTTCTCGCAGATGGGTGAAGGCTAAGCCGAGCTCGCTCACCCAGGGCCAGGACTCGTCGAGTCGAAGGAGGAGGTGGCGCTGACGGCGAACCAGGACGGCGGCGACGTGCAGGACGCGGTGGCGCATGGTCTTGGGCTCGGCCTTGGCCAAGGCACCGTCGAAGCAGAGCAGCTGGCTCCAGGCCAAGAGCGCTCCGGCGATGACGCTGACGATCACCCAGGCCTGGTTGCGGGCGAAGCCGTCGAAGGGCAGGTTGGAGAGGCCGCAGTCCTTCCAGCAGCGCACCCGGTCCTCGACCCGGGCGTGGCCGCGGTGGCGCAGCTCGTGAGCCGCGATGTCACTGCCGGTCGAGTTGGTGATGAAGCAGGTGTGGCGCCAGCCGGCGTGGGTGTCGAAGAAACTGAGCTGGGCCCCGGGGTGGGGGCGTTCGCGCCGGCAGACAAGTCGCTGGCCCTCCGGCCATCCGTTGAGGTCCACCAGGTCGGTCAGCTCGATGACCTGGGCGCCGTCTCGGACGCCACCATCGTGCTCGGTGGCCCTCACCCAGTCCTCTTCTTGGGCCATGAGCAGGGCGTCACGCACAGAAGTGCTGATGGGAAAGCCAATCGAGTACTCGAAGTTGGCGTCGGCAAGGGCGTCGACGAAGCGGTGGGTGGCCCCGGCCGAGTCGGCCCGCACCAAGACGGGGTGGACGACCAACGCGGGGTCGTCGCCCTCTTGGTGCCCGAGGCGGTACTCGGGGGGCAAGGCCACCACGACCTGCTCCAAGAGCTCCAAGTGGTCGTCGGTGTCGTTAGGTGCGGCGTTGCCCGACCGGAGCATGGCGCCCATGGGCTCGCTCGTGTTGTCGCACCACGCACCGAGCGGGTTGAACCCGAAGCCGCGTTTGTACGTGGGAGCGGCGTCCTCCTTCTCTGAGTGCGCGGTGACGAGCGTGGAGTCGATGTCGATGACGATCGGTCCCTCGGGTGGGCACTGCGCCCAGACGCGCTCGCGGGCCTTGGCCAGGGCGAGAGGGATGGCTCGCTGCTCGGCTGACGTGGTGGCCTCGAGCGCCCGCCAGGCCGTGGCCACTGACGCGACTGTTCCGAACAGGCCCTCTTGGTTCTTCAATGCGGCCAGGTCGGCCAGGCAGTCCGCCCCGTCGGCGATGGCCACGCCGAGGTGGGTGAGCACGACACCCGGATCATGAATCCGCCAGTTGATGCCACACTCCTCCATGGCCACCGACATGGCCTCGGTGAGACCGCTTCGATCTGCCAGTTCGGCCAGGAGCGCGGTGCCGGCATGGGAGACGAGGTTCTTGCCGTCGAGGGTCACCTTCGCCCGACGGACCGCGCGACTACAGTGCACCTGCAAGGAGCCCTCCTTCTTGGTTGGAATGCGTTGTTGTGGTGACAACATTCTTCCAGGCAGGAGGGCTTTTTACGCGGACGCGCGCACCGTTCGTTCAGCGGCGGGACGAATTATCGAGGTTAGCTCGCGGAGGCCCACCGCACCCTCCATCGGGGCGACCAAGTCTTGAAGCGCAATGCGTGGCGCTCGATCACGAACCAGCTCGCAACGGCGAAGGGGACCGTGAGGGCCAGTGCACCGGCGGTGAAGACCACGTAGCCGAATGGTATCTATATCTACGCCTTCCCGGTACAACAGCTCCCCGATGACGCGCCCGTGATTGTTACGCCGATCCAACCGAGCCCGAGGAGGGCTCAGCCACGTTTCTCTCTGCAGACGGTGACAACGTCACCGCGGGCGCAAGGCTTCTTCCGAGGCGACTTGCCCGCGTCTTCGTCTCTCGACGCCGACCGGCTCTGAAACGCGAGGGCTAGCCGCGGCTGCCGTAGAACTGTGCGTTTCCGAAACTGAAGATTCCGCCGTCTGAGGCGACTTCCCAATAACCCTTACCTGTAGGGCTCGAGGTCATGCTTACGATCGGCTTGTCGAGCGGTTTGCCGCCCATGGACCCGTAGAACTGGGCGTTCCCAAAGCTGAACAGCCCGCCGTCCGCAGCTACTTCTCGGTAGCCCGCCCCTGTTGCTGAGGCAGTCATGCCCACCACGGGCTCGTTCAAAGGTTTGCCGCCCATGGACCCGTAGAACTGGGCGTTCCCAAAGCTGAACAGCCCGCCGTCGGAGGCCACCTCCCAGTAACCGTTGCCTGTAGGGGTCGCCGCCATACCCACGATCGGCTTGTCGAGCGGCTTGCCGCCCATCGACCCGTCGAACTGAGCGTTTCCGTACGAATTCACATCCCCGGCGGCGTCGGCAAGCCAGTAGCCACCACCACTCGGCGTCGCAACCATACTGACGACCGCAGGCTGCGGCGCTGCTGGCGAGGGAGGAGTCGGCGCTGGTGCGCTAGGTGCTGGTGAGGGGGGAGGGGTGTTTGCCCACACCACCGTGCTGCCAAATCCCGATGTCGATGCCCATTGAACTCGCGAGACGCCAACACCATTTGGGATGGCGAAGCTCACGCAGCCAGTGAGCTGGGCTCCTGGTTGAAGGTTCACCAATCCGTAATCGAAGTTCGTGCACCCGGAAAGTGTGTAAAAGGAGGCGGTGTATTGCTGGTCGTTCGAGCCAATGACCGAGGCATCATTGTTTGCGTCATTTGTGTAGACCGAGGTTCCCTTGTTGGTGACGGCAAACACGGCGGCGACAAAGCGAGTGCCGCTCGGAGGAACGTCGAATGTTGATGCCCCCCTCGCTGGGTCGATTACAGCGTCAAGTTGCACGTCATACGGGATGCCTGTTTGGGTGACCAGTGCCTGTACGGCACCGACGGGCACGTCACTAGCAGTGGCACTAGCGCCTGCTTCGGTAGGGAGAGCAGCCAGAGAGCCGACGACTATCAGGGATACTGCGATAACTCCAACCAAAGCGCATCTTTCTGAGCGGAATGCGATGGACCAGACTCTCATTGACCCCCCTTTTTTTCCGTCTAGAACAGTCCGCTAGTGTCGCTGCGCTTGTTCTCCGGTGATGGTGATACTTCAGCCCCCAACTCAATACTTGGGAAGCGCAAGGTTTCGTGACGGAAAGGTCGCCTTGGTTGGCACCCGCGGAAGCCTACAGCGGTCTGCGGGCACATTCTGGCCCTTCCGCCTGGGAGTGCGTTCATTCGCGAGCGGCGGACCCCGCTGGATTCCGAACTACCTCGAGAGCCTCCTTGCCCGCCCGGCGTGGCAGCTGCGGGCAGCGTGCCGGGGCGAGGGCGTGGGGACGTTCGTAGGGGGTGCTGGGGCCAGCTACGGCAAGGCCCGGGAGCTTTGCGGGGGCTGCCCGGTGCGCCCCGAGTGTCTGCGATTCGCGCTCGAGGACCCGGACGTCGTCGGCTACTGGGAAGGGACGTCAACCAAGGAGCGGGAGCGGATGAGGCGGGCCGCGGGGTAGCAAACGCGTCACAATCGCGTCATCGGGGGTTTGGACCCCCTATGGTTACCGCCACTGACCAGGACCGCAGGCAGAAGAGGCAGGGGCCTGCAAAGCCCCGTACCCGGGTTCGATTCCCGGCGCCGCCTCAAGAAAGCGAGAGGGGGAGCGATGCCGCTCGAACCACGAATCCGGGCGTTCGTCGCCCTGATGGACAGGGCACCGAGGCCCGACGAGTCGGTGCCGTTCTCGCAACGGCGGGCGGCGGCCGACCGCATGGCCCACTACTTCCGCTGGGTGGCGCTTCGTCCGGGGCCTAAGGTCGAGTCGATCACCTACCGGTCGGTCCCGGTCGAGGGCGGCCGGATCGCCGTCCGTCTCTACCGCCCGTTCGAGCGCGGACCCCTGCCGCTCCACGTCTTCATTCACGGAGGAGGGTTCTGCGAGGGGACGCTCGACGAGCGCGACGACCGTTGCCGGGCCATCGCCGTCGACGCTGCCTGCCTGGTGGCTTCGGTCGAGTACCGCCTGGCGCCCGAGTGCCAGTACCCGACCGCTCCCGAGGACTGCTACGCCGCGCTCTGCTGGCTGGTGGAGCACGCCGAGGAGCTCGGGGTGGATGCGGCCCGGGTGACGATCGGGGGCGAATCGGCCGGCGGCAACTTGGCCGCGGTGGCGTGCCTCATGGCTCGCGACCGAAACGGACCGGCGATGGCCTTGCAGATGCTCGACGTCCCGAGTACGGACTTCACCCTCTCCCACCCCTCGATCAACGACATCGGCGAGGGTTACGGGCTCACCCGCCGTGACATCGAGATGTACCGCGAGGCCTACCTCGGCGACCCCGACCGCGCCACCGAGCCCTACGCCTCGCCGCTGCTGGCCCCGGACCTGTCGGGGTTGCCACCGGCGCAGGTGATGACGGCCGAGTACGACCCCCTGCGAGACGAGGGCGCGGCCTACGCCGAGCGCCTGCGGGAGGCCGGGGTCGACGTTGAGCACATCCGCCTGGCCGGCCACATCCACCCGTCGTTCTCCTTCACCCAGATCCTGCCCTCGGCCCGGGAGTACCACCGGCGCTGCGTCGCCGCCCTGCGGAAGGCCACCGCCCCCGGCTGACCCCGCCCAGCGCGCCGCGGGCCCGATGCGTAGGGACCCGAAATCCCCCTCACCGACACAGCCGTCTGGCATGCTCGAACCATGCCCCCAGAGACTCCCTGGCACCACAAAGAGCTGCTCGGCTTCGACCTCGAGACGACGGGGGTCGACCGGTTCAACGACGTGCCGGTGTCATTCGCCCTGGTCACGATGGAGGGCGGGGAGGTCGTCAGCCGAGTGGCGGGACTGGTCGACCCGGGACGGCCGATCCCCGCCGGGGCGACCGCCGTGCACGGCATCGACGACGACCGGGTTCGGGCCGAGGGCCGGCCCCTCGGCGCCTCGATCCTGCTGCTGGCCGACGCCCTGGCTGACGCCTCGATCCGGGGGGTGCCGGTGGTCGGGATGAAGCTCGACTACGACCTCACCATCGTCGACGTCCAGTGCCGGCGGCTCGACGGCCGGGGGCTCACGGCCCGGGGCTTCGCCTCCCCGGTGCTCGACGCCTTGGTGCTCGACCGCCACCTCGACCGCTACCGCAAGGGACGCCGAACCCTGGGCGAGCTGTGCGCCCACTACGGCGTGACGATCGACAATGCGCACGACGCGACCGCGGACGCAGTGGCGTCCATGGGGGTGCTGACCGCCATCGCCGAACGGTACGAGGAGGTGGCGGGCATGACGCCAGCGGAGCTCCACCAGGCCCAGATCGGCTGGCACCAGGAGTGGGCCACCTCCTACGACGGGTGGCGACGGGGCAGGGGGATGCCTCCCCTCGACCCGAGGGACTTTGCCTGGCCGTTCGCCGACGAAGAGGCGGTGGCCGGAGCCGCCTGACGGACAGATCCGAGGCGGACACCGTGCCAGGATGGCTCTGTGCGCGCCTGGGAGGTCTCGACGCCCGGCCCCATCGACGAGGGGTCCCTCGAGCTGGTGGAGAAGCCGAAGCCCGAGCCCGGTCCGGGGGAGATCCGGGTCCGCGTGGCTGCCTGTGGCGTCTGTCGGACCGACCTCCATGTGGCCGAGGGTGACCTCCCGGTCCACCGTGCCCGTGTCGTGCCGGGTCACGAGGTCGTAGGTCGCGTCGACGGCAGAGGCACGGGCGCGGATCGATTCCGTGACGGCGACCGGGTGGGTGTGGCCTGGCTCGCCTCGACCTGCGGCGTCTGTCGCTTCTGCCGGAGGGGCGCGGAGAACCTCTGCGTCAACGCCACCTTCACCGGCTGGGACCACGACGGCGGCTACGCCGAGTGGACGGTCGTCGACGAGCGGTTCGCTTACCGCCTCCCCGACGACCTGCCCGACGACCAGGCGGCGCCGCTCCTGTGTGCCGGCATCATCGGCTATCGCGCCCTTCGCCTGACCGGACTGCCCCACGGCGGGAGGCTCGGCATCTACGGCTTCGGGGGGTCGGCCCACCTCACCGCCCAAGTCGCATTGGCCGAGGGCGCATCGCTCTACGTGGCCACCCGCGCGCCGGAGGCGAGACGGCTGGCCGCGGAGCTCGGAGCGACATGGGTCGGAGGCGCCGACGAGGTCCCACCTGACCCTCTGGACGCGGCGATCCTCTTCGCGCCGGTCGGAGACCTGGTCCTCCCGGCCCTGGCCGCACTCGATCGGGGCGGCGTCCTCGCCGTCGCCGGCATCCACCTCACCGACGTGCCGAGCCTCGACTACCAGGACCACCTCTTCCAGGAGCGGGTGCTGCGTAGTGTCACGGCGAACACCCGTCGGGACGGCGAGGAGCTGCTCCGCTTGGCTCCGCGCCTCGGAGTGCGGGCGACCACGACGACCTACCAGCTGGAGGAGGCGGACCGGGCCCTGGCCGACCTGGCCCACGACCGGCTCACCGGCGCCGCCGTACTCGAGGTCACGTGAGCGCCAAACCCCGGCGTGCCTGTGGTTTCTTCGGCTGTTCCTTCTGCCGGCCTTGGCCGCTCAGGCCGGTGGTAGCGTGGCAGGTCACGGGCCGTTGGCGCAGTTGGTAGCGCACTTGCATGACGCGCAAGGGGTCAGAGGTTCGAGTCCTCTACGGCCCACGATGAAATCCCTGTTCAGAGGCCATCTGATTGGGGGTTGTTTCGCGTCGGGAGCCCGAAAGTAGGCTATGTAAGCAAATATGTAAGCAACGGGATCGAATTTTGGTGACTCGGGGCCCCATGGCCGGGCGACGCATGAACGGGGAAGGCGGGCTCTACAAGCGGAGCGACGGCCGGTGGTTCGGTGCGGTTCTCGTCGGCTACGACGGTACAGGACGCCCGCGGCGAAAGACGGTAAGCGCCAGAACGAAAGACGAGGCGCGCCGCAAGCTCTCCGACCTCCAGCGGCAGATCGACACCGGCTACATACCGCCGACGAGGCGGGAGACGGTCGCCCAGCTACTCAGTAGATGGGACAGTGACGTCCTGAGCACCCAGGTGAAACCGCTGGCCCGCGAGAACTACAGGGCGGTCGCCGAACGGCACATCGTTCCTACCCTCGGTCGGACGCAGGTCAGCAACCTCACCGTCGCCGACGTGCAGCACCTGTTGGCCGCTAAGCTGGTCGGTACACTGGAGGGGTCTCGGCCGCTGTCGGTGTCGACGGTGCGGCGCATTCGTTCGGTCCTGGCCCAGGCCCTCAACGAGTGTGTCGTGGAAGGGACCCTCTCCCGCAACGTGGCGGCACTAACCAAGCCTCCCAAGTCGGAGCGGGCCGAAGGCCGGACGCTCACCCCGGACCAGGCCAGGGCACTCCTAGCGGCGATGGACGACCATCGACTCGGTGCATTGTTCGCGCTGATGCTCTCCACCGGTCTCCGCCGGGGCGAGGCACTCGGGCTCCGGTGGGCGGACATCGACCTCAGTAGAGGCATCGTCGTGGTCCGCCGCCAGCTCCAGCGAGTCAGTGGGGAACTGGTGACCAACGACGTGAAGACGAGCAAGTCACGTCGGGCGGTAAACGTCGCGCCTCCGGTCGTCAAGTTGCTGGAGGCGCACAAAGTGGCGCAGGCCAAGGATCGGCTGGCATGCAGGGACGCATGGCAGGAAACCGAGTACGTCTTCACGACGCAGCTTGGTACCCCGCTCGATCCCCGCAACATCCATCGGGATTTCCAGACCATCTGCATCAAAGCGGGTGTCGGCAAATGGCATCCCCACGAGCTTCGGCACTCAGCTGCCAGCCTGATGCTGTCGGCCGGCGTGCCTCTGCAAGTGGTATCGGACGTGCTCGGCCACTCGTCCATCCGGATGACCGCTGACGTGTACGGCCACATCCTCCAACCCCAGCGTGAGGATGCGGCGAGCGCCCTGGCAGGAGTGCTCTTCGGTTAGGAGTTGCATCGAGTCAGTTCCGGAAGCCGAGCTGGCGCGGCTGAGGGGCGGCCGAAGCGGCTGCGTGACCCCGGATCTCCTTCCGCCGTGGGCGTCGCATTAGATAATTGTTGCCTGCCCCCGAACGGCACTTCTGGGGCGGGTCGCGAGCCCACGAAGAGCGCGTTATGTGGCAGGTGGGTCGTTGTAAACAACACCCTGCCACTTCTCGGTAATGGACCTATTCAACTCGGGACGAGATGCGCGGCTAGGTGACGCCGGCCGTGCCGTTGGTAGGCGAACTGCTGGTTACAGCCGACTAATGGTAGGTGTAGTAGTCGGCGCTGGTTGTTGGCGAGGCTCCGCCAGTCGTCGTCACCGAGATGCCTACACGTCCGGCTGCGTGCGCCGGGGCCGTGACGACGAGCTGGTTGTTTGACCTGATTGTCCATTTCGTGGCCGTCGTGCTCCCGAACGTGACCTTCGTCACTGTCGTGAACCCGGTCCCTGTGATGGTCACTTTGGTGCCACCGGCCACCGGCCCTGTTGTCCGGGAGAGGGAGGTAATGGTCGGGCCAGTGACATAGGTGAAGTGCTCACCGGACGCCGAGGTCCCCGCGGCGGTGGTGGCCTTCACTGTCACGGTGCCTGCGGCGTGCGCCGGGGAAGTGACCTTGATCTGGGAGCCGCTCACGAAGGTCACCGAGCCAGCAGGGATGACCGTCCCCCCGAATGTGACCGTGGTGGCTCCCGAGATAAAGCCGCTGCCGCTCAACGTCACCGACGTCCCCGCTTTGCCGGTTGTAGGCGAGATGCTGAAAATCACCGGTGACGGCACGGTGTACTTGAAATGGTCAGCGCTGGTTGTCGGCGTGGTTCCTCCGGGCGTCGTCACCGAAATCACGGCTGTGCCGGCTGCATGCGCCGGGGCCGTTGCAGTGATCGAGGTGGACGAGTTCACGGTAAAGACCGCTGTCGTTGTCCCGAACTTGACGTGGGCCGCTGTGGAGAACCCGGTCCCTGTGATGGTCACCTTGGTCCCACCGGACGTCGGGCCGCTTGTCCGAGATAGGGAGGTGATGGTGGGAATCGGGTCGTAGGCGTAGGGCTTGGTGCCCGACGTCCCACCGGACGTGGTTACGGTCACTGTGACGGTGCCTGCTGCGTGGGCCGGTGCCTTCACAGTGAGCGACGCTGTGCCCGAGACGTGGACTGTCGTGCCGTGGTTCCCCGAGCCGAATGTGACCGTGGCCCCTGTGACGAATCCGGAGCCGGTGAGGGTTACCGTTGTGCCCCCGGCCGTCTTGCCTACGGAGGGTGTGATCTTGGTGAGGGTCGGGATAGGGGTCGAGGGTGTTGTCACGGTGTTGGCAGCGGAGCCAGCGCCACCAGCGAATTCGCCAACTGCCGTGCAATGCGTGCCGTCGGTGCAACTAACGCTGGTGAAACGTAACGGCCCATGTTCGGTAGCGGGCCCCCAAGTGCCGGCCGTCTCCACGGTGTAGACCGCAGTGGAGTTACTGTCCTGGCCCACGGCGACGCAGTCGGTGGCGTCGGTGCAGCTGATTCCAGACAAATAGCCGCTGTTGGTTGGATAGCCACTGCCGGTAGTCCCGGGGATGCCGGCGGTCAAGGGACCCCAGCTACCGCCCGTCTCGGTGGCATGGAGCATCACATCTGTAGCTCTACCGACGGCGGTGCAGTCAGTGGCGCTGGCGCAACTGACGCCTAGGACGTAGATGTCGTCACCGAGGTACGCAGCCTGTCCGCCGAAGGGGGTGAGTGGGCCCCAGACACCGTTGCTTTCGGTGGCGTAGTACGAGGTGGGGGGAGCGGCAAGATTGTTGAACCCGACGGCCGTACATGCCGTGCCTTTGCAGCTCACGCTGGTGAACGTGCCAATTGCGATTGCCGGAGCCGGAGGCGGTCCCCAGTAGACGAGGGGGCCCCAGACGCCATTGGTCTCCGTGGCAGAGATCGGTTGCTCTGCCGATCCCCCGACGGCAGTGCAGTCGGTGGCGTCCGTACAACTCACGGCGCCGAAGAATCCCTCCTGCCCATCGGTGCTATCAATCGCAGTGAGTGGTCCCCAGACGCCATGGGTCTCGGTGGCATAGGCCGGCTCTCCAGCCCTGGTTTGCCCGACGGCCGTACAGTCGGTGGCATCCGCACAGCTCACGCCGTTGAGGGGGCCCACCATGACCGGTGTTCCCCAGACGCCGTTCGTCTCGGTGACGGAGTAAAATGTTCCGGCTGCGGTGCAGTCGCCGATCCCCGAACAACTGACACTCTGAATGCCGAAGCCGAAGCCATGTGTATGGCCGAAAGTGATGGTGGCTGCCGAAGCACCCGAACCTGACACGATGGACAAACCGGCGGTCGCCACAATGAGAGCGGCTGCCGTAAGCCCAAGCTTCCGTTGAACGGCAACTAACCACTTGGCCCGCATCTTGTACCCCCCCGTTCTGTGAAATCGCTCCTCCGAGCGTGACCAGATGGGGGTTTCCAGCTATCCCACCCAGCTGATGAGAGATTATCGCGCTCTTTCTCCAATTTCCTGTGGACCGACACGTGCCTCGTCGTGGACGGTCACGTACGAGGAATTGCCGGTGCCGTGATTTCGAGAGGCGCCCTTTCGTTCGTGGTGCCCCATATTGTTCAGCTACGCGTCGGCGCAAGGGTGTCCCACACCGCCGGGTCGTGGGGCGTCGCGCCTTCGTATTGCTCTAGCCCAACAATGCGTTGATCACGTGCAGAGCTTGTTGCCGCGATACTGAACTGCCAGAAACTGTCCCACTAGGTCCCCACGCTACGACGCGGACGGTGTGCCATTTGCTCTTCCCCCAAAACTCTAGGAACTTCTGCCCTGTTTTTGTTGTCCACTGCGCCTCATAGACGGGGAACGGGTCGCTGGCGAGTTTCACCACGCTGCCGCGGACGTTCTTTGCGATCTCGGGTTTCTTAGCCTTCGTCGCGTGCTGCGATTCCATGACCTCCACGATGAGACGACCGCGGGTGAAGCCGCAGGATGTGAACTGCGAATCTGCCGGCACTTCACGCGGGCGGAGGGACGTGAATGGCACGCCCGCAATGGACCAGTCGTCACGGCCCAGCAGAAATGCACAGTTGGACAACCGTGTCGCTTGCGAGGACGCACCCGCCGACGTAACCATCCACTGGCTAGACAGAAAAAGACATAGCGTCAGCGAAGCGGCCATCCTGGACAGCAAAATTGGTTTCATGGATGGCGCGACTCCCGATCGCCAGCAGAGGGTGATCCTGCCAAGCAGGCTAGATCGCCCGAGATGAGCCTGCCCCCGAATGTCAGATGCACTCTCTGCCCGACTGCCACCTACCGCCGGTTATACGGGTGATCCACCTCCTGGGATAGGCATCCGGGGGAACCTCCTCGGGTGCAAACCCAACAAGGAGGTGCCAGGTGCAGTGGAGTCCCTCGTTCGAGTGTCGCGTCCGTCCCGACGGTGAACGGTGCTACGTCGTCGGTCATGAACTGATCGACGAGTTCTTGGAGTTCGTGGCGGCCAGGTCGCGTCCGAACACGGTGCGGGCGTATGCGCACGATCTATGCGTGTTCTTCTCGGTGGTGCAGAAGGAGCCCGCCAGGGTCACGACCAAAGACGTCTTCTCGTTCGTGACCGCACAGCGGCGACCCCGACCCGGAGCCGAGAACGTGGTCCGCATCGCCGACGGCGAGGCCGGTCTGTCGGCGGCCACGATCAAGCGGCGGCTGGCGGCGGTCTCGAGCCTCTATGGCTATCTCGTCACCCGCGACGACACCTCGGTGAAGGTGAATCCGGTGCCCAGGGGCGTTTCGACTCGGAGGAGCCGGACCAAGGGCGGTCGGGGCCTGCCGCTCGTGCGCGGCGTGCGCCGGCTCCCCAGGGTGCTCGACCCCGACGACGTCGAGGTGCTGCTGGGCGAGCTGCGCACCGAGCGGGACCGGGCCATGGTCCAGGCGATGATCCTGGGCGGGCTCCGGCGTTGCGAGGTGTTGGGGCTGCGCTTGGAGGACCTGCGCCTGGGTGAGTGGCGGGTCTTCGTCGCCGAGGGCAAGGGCGGCCACCAGCGCCTGGTGCCGTTGTCGCCGACGTTCTTTTCCACCGTCGCCCGCTACATGGACGACGAGCGGCCCGAGACCGACAGCGACGCCCTGTTCGTGTCCTTGAAGGGGCCGAGGCGCGGCGAGCCGCTCAGTGCGGCGGGGCTCGACCAGATCGTGCGGACGGCGAGGGTGCGGGGCGGGCTCGGCCACGGGACCTGCCACGAACTGCGCCACACGTGCTTCACCCGGCTTCGCCAGGCAGGCATGGCCATCGAAGCCATCCAGGCCCAGGCCGGCCACCGCTCGATCACCTCGACCCGGGTCTACTTGCACCTGGGTGACGAGTGGCTGGCCGGCGAGTACCGCCGGGCGGTCGAGGCCATCAAGGCCCAGGCGCACGTGGGGGTGGCCGGATGACCGCAGTGAGAGAGCTGCGTCCCGCGCCCGTGCCCAAGGTTGGCGGCGTGCCCGAGGTGACGTGGACACAGGTGCGTCGCCGTGCGCCCAAGATGGCGGCCACCATGGCCTCCTACCTGGACCAACTGGCCGTCTCGGCCCGCCCGAAGACCGTGAGTGCGGTGGACCTGTGCCTGCGGCTGTTCGCCGGGTGGGTGACCGAGCACGACCCCATGTGCCGGTCGGCGTCGGCCGTCGACCGGGGCCACATCGAGTCCTACAAGGTCCACCTCTCATCTCGGACGAACAGGGCCGGCCGGCCGCTCGCCACCAAGACCCGCCGCATGCGTTTGGGCTTCGTGCGCACCTTCTTCGAGCGCATCATCGAGTACGGCTACGACGATGCCCCGGCGAGGGTCCCGGTCTACGAGAGCGATCTGCCGACGGTCGACGAGCCCTTACCCAAGTTCTTGGACGACCCGACGGCGGCCAAGTTCATGGCGACGCTCGCCGCCGACCCTAACCCCCGCCGACGTCTCATGGTCGAGCTGTTGGCGAGGACCGGCATGCGCTCGGGCGAGCTCTCGGGCTTGGAGGAAGACGCCATGGTCCGCATCGGGGACCACTATTGGCTCCGGATCCCGGTGGGCAAGCTCCACAACGACCGCTACGTGCCGCTGCTGCCGTTGCTCGTCGAGCTCATCACCGACTACCGGGCGAGGCGGGGACCGTCGAGGTCAGGCAAGCTCGTCGAACGTGACAACGGGACGCCCTTCGACCGGCGCACCGTCCATCGCTACGTGAGCGCCGTCGCCAAGCGAGCCGGCATCGGCCACGTCCACCCGCACCAGCTCCGCCACACCCTGGCCACCCAGGCCATCAACCAGGGCATGAGCCTGGAGGCGATCGCCGCACTCCTCGGGCATCGCTCGATGGACATGACGCTCGTCTACGCCAGGATCTCGGACCGCACCGTCGCCGACGAGTACTTCCGGGTGACCGAAGCCGTCGAGGCCAACTACAGCGGCACCGGCCGTCTGCCCGCCAGCGTCGCCGGGAAGAACATGGCCAAGCTTGCCGCCGACCACCGACGCCACCTCGGCAACGGTCACTGCAATAGGCCCAAATCGCTCGACTGCGCCTTCGAGACGGCGTGCGAGCGGTGCGGCTTCTTCGAGACCGGCCCGCAGTTCCTCACGATCCTCCGCCGCCAGCGCGACCACTCAGCAGCACGCGGTCAGGACGCCCGAACCGAGCTCTTCAGCGAACTCCTCGACGAAGTGACCGACGCCGGCTGAGTGTGCTTCCATGGTTTCCAGACCAGCCAGGTGGATCACCTGTATAACGCCGGGTGTGGGTCACAATCTGAACGCTCCCTACGGCCGGTGCAGCTGGTGATCGTCTACCGGCCGCAGTCACCGACACACGCATGCTCGGCTCGAGGCTAGTACGGAGGCCATTTACGTGACACGTCGTCAAATGGACTTGGGGGCTGCGCGGCCAGTTGATCGTACACGGCCCACTTTGCCTTCTTTGCGTCATAGTCATCCTCGGTTTCCGCCCCATCAGCCCGCATCAGATCTTGGCCCTCAGTGGCTACCGGATCGGCTTCCAAACGTTCAGGCGTCTTGGTCCATGGACCGTCTGGTGGATCGTCGTAAGACGTGGCATCGCCATCACGAACCAGCTTCGTCGCCTTCCCATCAGACAGCCAACGAGCTTCGTGGCGCACGTACGGATCAGTGAACCATCCCTCAAGTGTCTCGTGGCTCATTGTCTTCCTAATCCCGATGGCATGCCGCAAGGGTACCCCTGGCCTTGAACACGTCATGGGAACAGGGTGCCACATACCGCCGCATGGAGGGCGTCCTGGGGTGCTACCTACTGCCGGGACGTGGGCACCCCCCCGGCGACACCTCGGTTGCAGTGCCCCACTCGGTTATGAGCACGCAGTAGGGGGACTGCCAGCGGGTATCGGGAACGGCCTCCGTTCCTTCCCGGTAGACGGCCGGGCCGTGTATCGCCGACCGAGACGTAGGTCGAACCCGAACGCCGTACCGATCAACTCCACTCTCAGTGCTGGCGGCATACAACGTGAGCGTTTTGCCGCGTGAAGGATGCCCTCCCCTGTGGAAGTGCAGCGACAACCGCCTGTGCCAAAGCACAATCAGCTTCAAGTACCGGCATCCTTTGGCCGTGGGATGTGACCCGCAGAAACCCAGGAGACGGACAGCTCTCCCCTGAGGCACTGACCGTTGGCTTCGAGTGCCCCTTCGGTATGAAGTCGATTGTGTAGGTCCCCTCGCTCTCCATGCAGACTGCCGGCCCCTTCAGTGGAAGCAGTGCGTCGAACGCTTGGCGCAGGCGGCTAGCTGCCTCGCCGCCGAGTCGAACCCTCACCGGACCCGCGGAACCACGGAAGAGGGTGGCCGACGTGTACCCGATTACCTCCACGATGCCACTCGACGGCGCAGCCTCGTCACTTGGGTGGCTCGGGGCGACGTTTGTGGCTGCGCACGCCGCGGGAGGCGCAACTCCTCCCCCAACAGCCACGACGGCAGCGAGCAGGATTCCACGCCACAAAACGCTCATACCTCCCTGACGCCCCGGCAAGGCGGAAGGTTGCCTACGCCAGCCAACAACCGTGCTCAACCCTAGGCGAGGGCTACTGTCCCATACCGTCGGGCCATCGGCTTCAGTTTGCCCGCCCCATACCGCCGGGTCGGCAACGGTTATCGGCCTGAGTGCGCTTGCTGAGTGCGAGCTGACTTCGACCGGCACTTTCGTGACGCTAGTCCCAGCACCCAGCCAGTTGACATCCCAACTCGTAAGCTTTGGGGATGGACGATGACCACCGGAAGCACCCTCAACCACAAATGTTCTTCAACGTCGCAAATGCCGTGCGCGCCACTCTCACCTTATTCCCAGAGCAATGGAACGACGACGGCCTACCGTCATGGCTCGATCACGTCGACGACTCCGCATTATCCCAGCTCACCCAGTCAATAAAAGAGCTGCAATCGGAACCAAAGCCCCTAAACATGGTTGTAATTTTTGCCGCCGTGGCTATCCGTTGGGGCAGTCACGCAACCGGTCGTAGCGAAGAGGAGATTGTGGATGAAATTATGGCGACGCCCGACGACTCAGCCGACGTAGTGATACGGCCGCCGCGTGATTAGGCCGCCAGCCCATAACGCCGGGTCGGCGACCGCTATCGGCCGGGTTGCGCTTACTGGGCGCTAACTGGCTTGGACCGGCACCGCCGTGACCTACCTCAGTTGCTTTTCGCGCCGTCAAAGTGGAACACCTGCTGTGGTCGAACGTAGCCGACGACGCGAGGGCCGTTCCCTCGGTCAGGTTCTGAATGCCGACGGCTGGGTGGCCGGGCCGTGAACAGTCGTCACAAGGGATCAGGTACTTGCAGCCGTTGACCCGTCTGGAGCGGCCCGATTGGGGCACCCCTGGTGATGGCGTGGCCCTCTCCTGGTCCGGCGGCACCACGGGGATACCACCCCGCTGGTCTGACGTACTGCCGAACGTGCATACGCGCCCCCCGACCGCTCCCGTATTCGTCCCGTTCTCGTTGCGCGTTTCCGAACCTGCAGCACGCACTCCGAGAGCACAGAACGAATGGACGACCATGCCAGCAGGAATACTCCCCGTACATGGTCCTACTTGGACAGACAACCCATCCAAGCGCTCATGCAGCGCTGGCAGAGGGCACGCGGCCGAGCGTCTCCTCGAGCCAGTCAAAGATCCGCTGCGCGGACAGCAGCGGAGAGCCGACCTGGCAATGGTCCTCGGCGCCGTCCTCGGCCGTAAAGAGTAGGAAGGTCTTGTCGCAAGTGAGCGCGTCGAACAGCTGCCGTGCCTGCCCCTGGTACCACTGGTCGCCTTCGGAATCGATCACGAGCGTCGGGCAGGTGATCTTTTCGGCAATCCCCGCCAGCGTGTAGTCGAGAGCCTTGAGGTAGTAGTCGGCCGGAGAGGAGGCCCGGAACGTAAAGATCCCATTCTCTATGCCCCACCTGGTGTCGGTGCTCGCCTCCATCAATGCTCGCATCATCTCGTTGGTCCCACCGGGATCGTTGCGCACCCCATCGATGGCGGCTTGGCGCGACATGCCGCTCGGCAATCGATTCGCCATGAAGTCGAAAACGCCCCCGTTGGCGATGCACGCCGCGAGCCTGTGCTCGAACGCGGCGGCCCGAGGAGCCAGGTAGCCGCCGAAGCTAATTCCCAAGAGAGCGATACGCACCGGATCGACTGTCGGAAGGCCCAGCACGTAGTCGACGACCGGCGTGACCACGGCCTCCCAGTCCGGCCGGAAGCCGAGCCCCTGCTCACGGATCACCGCACCCTGCCCCGGTCCCTCGAAGGTGAGGCAGTTGATGCCACGGGAGGTGGCGGCCATCGCGTAGGCACGGAGCTCCTCTTGGGTACCGTCATACCCGGTGTGCACGAGAAGCGTGGGAGACTTCGCCCCAGCCTCACCTGCACGGTAGAAGTAGCCGGGAAGCGTCGTGCCCTCGTATGGAATGGCCACACCCTCGACGGCCAGTGGGGTCAAGTCAAGCGCATGCTCGAAGCATGTCCGCGCCCTGCGGGAAAAGTTGATGATGCGAGGGTCGCTTGGGTCGCCGTGCAGATAGAATTCGGCGGCACGGTAGTAGTTGGAGGCTCGGAAGTAGGCCTCCCGAGCGCTGACCGTGTGGCCACGCTCCCAACTCTGCTCGGCAATCTCGTGTACCCGCTGTGCGGTCTTCAGCCATTCGGCGGTCCAGCTCTCGAAGTCGCCCTCCTGGATGCGGTACGCGGTCGACAAGACTTCGCCAGCCTCAGCATCGCCCGAGGCTGCCGAGCCGAGCAGCCGGAGCGTCTGGAAGTCGAACTGGGCATCATCAAAGACGACATGCATCGCTGCCTCACCTCCTAGGGGAGAATTACCGGACCTGGCCTCGTCCATCGTCGCATGCCGCGCGAATCCGCCACAGTGCCATTAGTCCCCAGAGCTCGGTACCACTACTGCGGAGAGGGTGTCGTCAATCTGAGGAGATGCTTGCTCATCGCGAACAGTGGAATTGGTTCGAGTGGTTCGGTTGTCCAGCGCTGTCCGAGCGGAGGCCAGGTCGACAGGTCAGACGTCCCTAGGGTGCCCCAAGACTGTTCGACGGCCACATGCCTCGCACTCTCGCCTACCGCCGGGTCGTGGGCGTCTCCTCGCCCCATGATCCCTCATATGCTGGATTTGATAGTCCATTTCACCCCTGACGTATCGGGTCATCCAGTCCGGTCACGCGAGGAGAGTCCGTGTCCAGTTTCGAACCGTCCCCATCGCTCGGTGATGAGCTCACCAGCATCACCGCCAACATCCCCGAGCAGATCGGCTCACGGATCGACGCAGGTGTGCATGAGATCGAATTGTCCAAGGTGGCCCCTGGACTGAGTGTGGGCGAGCGCGCGCCGGACTTCACGCTGCCCGATGCGCTGGGAAAGCCGGTTTCGCTGTCGGACCTGCTGGTGAAGGGTCCGGTGGTTGTGACCTTCTATCGAGGCGAGTGGTGCCCGTACTGCAACATCCAGCTCCGAGCCCTTCAGGCGGCGCTCCCGCGTTTCACCGAGCTTGGTGCGTCACTCGTTGCCATCAGCCCACAGGCCGCCGACCACAGCCTGTCGCTTAGGGAAAAGCACGGACTTGCCTTCCCGGTCCTGAGCGATCTCGACCAGTCGGTCATCCGGGACTACCGAGTCCAGTTCACTCTGACCGGCGATCTCGAGGATCTCCAGGTGAACGTCTTTCAGAATGACCCAGCGGAACAGAACGCCGACCACAGCCGGTCTTTGCCACTGCCCGCCACCTTCGTCATTGACCGTGACGGCGTCGTCCGCTACGCATTCGTACCTGCTGACTGGCGAATCCGGGCCGAGCCCAAGGACATCGAGGCGGCGCTCCGTTCCCTCTGAATCCCCTGCAGGCAGAGAGTCCGCCAGTCTCCCCCTACGTGCCCCCTACCACGCCCGCCCGTCGCTGATCCAAGGTGACCCCGATCGCCGGGTGGTGGACAGACCCGGGGCGGCACATCGGAGGCATCCGCTCAGCCCTTCGACCCGCTGCTGTCGTTCCCCTTCGAGTCGCACCCGGCTCGTATGCTTCCGGGGTGAGAAGAGCGGAATGGTCGTACACGACCCACGGGGTAGTCAATGCCAGTCCTGAGCGCGTGATGCGCTGGTGGTTCCACCCGGATCGACGCGATGAATACGCGCAGGATGTAGGTCGGATCGTGAAGAGCGATGTGTTGGTGACGTTCTCGACAATCGAAGGAGTTCGGGTCGTAGACATTCGCTGGGAGGATCGCCACGGCTGGGATCACCACCACCATGTTGAAACTGGCTTGGTAGTTGACGGCTTGGCTGCTCGCGTTGGCGATCGCTTCATCGCAAGCCACCGTGATACGGAATGTGTCCAGTCTCCCTCGGGCCAGAAGATGACAGTCGCGTGCAACGGGCAGATCGAATTCGTCCCGCACGTGAAGGGAGCCACTGAGATCAGAGGTATCCATAACCACGTCATGGTTGGAGGATCGTGGTTTCAGCAGCGGTCGCGTCGCAGGTTCGAACCAGTAAATACCGAGCGGCTGTTCCAAGAGTCCGTCGCTCAGTGCCAAGTCGGGCTGCGGCAATCGCCCTTGTAGCGTGATGGAAGTTGCCGCTTCTGCGCGCACCGTCACGGCGCTGGCTGAGAGCGAGGATTGACGTACGGGGCTGCCCCTTACCGCCGGGGGTGAGGTCCGGCCCAACCGCCCCCTACCGCCGGGTCGGCGTCCTAGGAAGTGATGTGCAGCGCAGGTGGCAGTAATCAGACTTGCGGCAAATCTACGCTGCAGTACATGAGCAACCTGGCGAGGGACTGAGTGTCGAAGGACTATTTGTCGGGGACGGGTTCTTCCATGAGGCCCTCGATGAATCGAACCGTCTGAACCCTACTGACCCCCACGGCCGCCAACGACACAAAATCCCCCCGCTCGTTCCAAGATGCGATGGTCAATTCCCCGGGTTCGTCACGAAACGACACTTGACGGAGTCCAACCTTCGCCTTTTGACCGAGCAGCGGGAGCGGACGCGCTTGAGCGTAGAGAGTTAGCCCTTCACTACTTGCTGTGTTCACGAATTTCAGGGTGAACATGTACGGAACCTTGTGGGCTCCTTCTTGGAGACTGCCGGCATGCGGATAGACGGCCATTCCCATCTCTGGCTTGTTCTTCGTAAATCCAGGCGGGAACCAGTGGGGTACGAGCACGAACGTCGGCTGCATGTTGCCACTGCTTGCCGGCTCCGCCACCAAAGAATTTGCGAAACTACAGCAAAGGCAGATTGATAAGCCTAGGAAGATCGGCACGATGCGAGCGCGCATTGTCCTCATTGTCGCGCGTACTCCACTCGTGCAGTGCCAGAGCCGACAGACTCCCGCAAGGCCGATGTACGGCCTGACCGGTGGCCTGAAGCCAGGGCGGTGGGAGTGGTGGCCCTCAAGCCGCGCCGACTCCCGTGGCCATTCCAAGCTGACTGATGTGCCTTCGCTGACCAACGGCAGATCCCAGACGGCCTCGACGGGGGGCATTCGCGTTGATGGCGAACACGATGAAGTGCCGGGAGTGCAGTTTTCCTCCTTCAGGGATAGGTGTTCCAGAATGTCCACGAAGGGGGCGGCCGCGAGGCGTCATATATCGCCGGGTCGTAGGCGTCCCTGAGAGCAAATGTGGGCCAGTGCTTCACGCCGTCGCATCGATGCGGCCTGTTCTAGGAGTTTGGTTCCATGTTGCCTTGTCGGGTCATCAGTCCGCCCAACTTCCAAAATCCGATCCCCAGAGGTATGGCTGCCGCAATCCGCACACAGTCCATGTCGTCGACGACCGAACTGAAGTGCCTTGGCGCATTGGAAAGCAGGGCGACCCCGCCAATCACGGCCGACGCAGCCAATGCCCGGAGTGCTCGACGTGCCAGAACACCGTCGGCTACGTGTTTACTGAATACCCCGGCCAAGCCCCACCAAGCAAACATGGCAAAGCAAAGAGCTAACGAATCCAAGAGGTAGTACCAGATGGCGTCATGCCTTGCGTGGTCATGGACAAGCACTCCTAGCGAAATCAACGAAGCGGACACAAGCAGCGCGTATCCAAACACGATGAACTCGCGTGCGGTGCGACCGGGGTTCGGCGCTTGCGTTAGCGCCCACCCTGGCTCTAGATCTCTACTATTGCCTTCAGGCGCCGAAGCGGTCATGTCGTGATCATTCTAATGGGCTACCTCCGCTGTCCTCGGAGTAGCCACTAGCAACGCCTTGCCTGCTAGGCCTAGCTGCCACCGGCTGCCAGGCCGAGGACAGTGAACCGCGGCGGCACATCGGGGACCCCCAGCCGGTGAGTCATCATGTAGCTCATGAAGGGCGCTCTCACGGTCGATGAGCCTCGAGGACAACGTTGGGGCCTTGCTCTCGACCTTCTCAGCAACAGTCCGGATGTAGTAGCGCTCGGCCCCGGCCTACTGCTCTTCCGCGACACGGCGGGACCAGCTTCGGATGGGCACATTCACATCGAAGTGCTCTCTGCTAGCAGCAGCCCATCCAGAGGTGTGGCCCAGGCCCAGGTCGATCAATTGCGGACCAGCGTCGCACAGATCGCAGCCGAGGATCCCCGCTTTGCCTCTTTGATCGACCGCTGTGGAGTGGTCTGGGAATACGTCGAAGACCTTGACACCACGAGGGTCAGGCTCGCCGAGATTGGTCCCGACGGCGTGCTGCTCTGGCCAGACCATTAGCGAACGCCCTGCCCCATAACGCCGAGTGAACGGCTCGCCTATGGATGCCCCTGAACGCCGGTTATACGGGTGATCCCCTGAAAATGCTGGCTGAGCGCGCCGGGCCCGGTGCCACCATCTGCTTCCTCTGCGGGATGACCTGGAGCACCCGGCAAAATGCACGGCGAGATAAAGTGCCTGCGTGACACCAAGCTGGAGCCCAAGCAACGCCAATCGAGTGGCTGGCTGGCTGGCCATGATCGGAGGCGCCCTATTGATTCTGGCTCCATTTCTGGCCTGGTGGTCGATTGGCTTTGGCATCTCAAGCACCATCGACCGCAACGCGTTCCAACTCGGGGAATCACCAATTGGCATTGCGGGACCTGCTTGCCTGGTCCTGGGAGGATTCGTTTTGTCGCTGGGGATCATCCGATTGACCTCCACCGTCGTGCCTCGATTGCTCCAGCGTTCAACCATCCTCGCAGGCTTGGGAACTGGAATCGTGGCTGTACTCGCAGCTATTCAAGTGCCGAGCTACTTCGTAGGCAGCGACTTTTATGACGGACAAATCGGTACGGGGATCAGCGTTGCGATCATCGGGTCTGTCCTGGCCGTCGCAGCCGGTCTCGTGCTCCGCCCTGCTTCAAAGACAGTGTCCGTCTAAACGTCCCACGAACTCAGTGTAAGCCGCGGCGTTCTAGGTGCCCCAGACCACCGGCCCGCGACTGTCGTGTCCCTATCCCCGACCGCCGGCTCGTGGGCGCCAAGGGCCAGCATTAGCCTAAGGCCATGCGGGTGCTCCATCGGGCGGCCATTGGGATGTCTTTAGCCGCTTTTGCGCTGGCTTCGAGTTCAGTGTCTGCATCGGCGAGCGCGACGCACTCACAGTGCCACACAGCGCGCTGTCTCAGGGGAAACACATGCGGAAACGGCACCACCGCACTCGTGGTCACTCTGAACGGAAACTACGACAAGGCGTTGAAAACGATGTGGGGCTTAGCGAACGCTAACGCTTCATGTCTGCCGGGCGAAAGCGGTATTGGGAGCAGCCCAAAGCGCGTTGACACGTGGTCGTTTGTTTTTGCTCCGCATGTGACGCACCGCCAGGAAGTAGATCTGGCCAATGAATTCAAAGCGACTCACGTCTTCGCACGGGTGGAAGTCAAACATGTGTCGCATGGGTAACTCGCCCCTAACGCCAGGCTGAGCTTCCACTGAAGAGGCGCACCTAACGCCGGGAACGGGACACCCTTCGGACGTCCTCGACCCGTCATCCAGGTTGAGGCCTTCCCATAAGGTGCCGTCTATTGCTCGTCGACACGCTGGCTCATTCCTGTCGGATCCTCGCCGTCCATTTCAGATGCGTCCCGCCAGCGGACGGCGACCACACCTCAAACGCTCCACCGAGAATCCGGGCGCGCTCTTCGAGATTGGCCAGTCCGCTGGACCGGCGAGGCGAGCCGACTCCGACCCCGTTATCGGTTACCGACACAATGAGCAGATCTCCGGTCACAACGATCTGTAGGTCCACCGCGCTCGCCTGAGCGTGACGCGAGACATTTGAGAGAGCTTCTCGTACGCAGGCGAGAACGTGTGGCACGACCGTGTCGGGGACTGCGGAGTCGATCGGGCCATCGAACGTGACGGATGGTTGGAATCCGAGGCCTACTCCGGCTTCTTCGATCGCTTCCAAAACTTGAGCCCTGAGACGCTGGGCGGCGCCGGCGGGTATCGACAAGCTGAAGATCGTGTTGCGGACTTCTCGGATCGTCTGGTCGACCTGTTCGATTGCGTCCGAGACTCGTTGATGGGCCCGCGAATCAGCAATGAGGGGGAGCGATCCTTGGAGCCCCATTCCAGCACCAAAGAGACGCTGGATGACGTGGTCATGCAGGTCACGAGCGATCCGATCCCGGTCCCCGGCGAGGGCCATCTCCTCTCGGTGCCGGCGGGTCCGATCGAATTCGAATGCCAAAGAGGCCTGTGCGGCCAAGGCCTCGCCGAAGAGGCGGATGGTGGGACCGAACGGCCCGCCATCGTCCTGCCGAACGAACGTGAGCGCACCGGTCGCGACCCCACCGATGAGGATGGGAACGCCGAACGTGGGGCCGTCGGGGAGCGTCGCAGGCACGTCGACCTGGGATCCAGCCGACCGGCGGGCGATCTCGAGGGGTTCTTGGCGAACGATGACTTGCTCGGCGAAAGATCCACTCGCCGGCAAGATTGTCCCGATCATTCCCGACGCCGTTCCCACGGCTGCCACGATGCGGACTGCGTCGCCCTCTTGCAGGCTAATGACGGCGACCGGGCACTCGAGGAGATCGGCCGCCCGCAGGCAAATGAGCGTCAATGACTCGGTGAGCGAAGCACCAGAGAGCAGGGCCAGTCTGATCTCGGACGTCGCTGCCTGCTGGCGCTGGAGCTGCTCTCCTTCGGCGAGCAGTCGGTGGAGGTCGATCTCGGCGGTCTTTCGCTCACTGATGTCGCGTGCCATCGCCGCATAGCCGCGGAGTGTCCCGCTCAGGTCCCGAAGCGGCGAGATGGAGATGGCGACATCGACGTCTTGGCCATCGCAGTGGAGCCACTTCGTGTCAGTGGCCCCACGATGCCCGCTCGCCGAAGCTGCATCGAGCAGCTCTTCGAGGACTCCCGACGCATGGTCGGGGACGAGGATCGCAACGTGCTGTCCGATGATGTCAGCTCTGCGGTAGCCGAACAGATCCTCGGCGGCCGGATTCCAGTTGGTGATGCGGCCATCGAGCGTCATCGAGATGATCGCGTCGAAGGAAGAACGGACGATGGTCGCCAGCTCCGCCTGTGCTGCCGTTGCCCTGCGCTGTTCGGTGACATCGCGTATGGCCGCGACAACCAGGCGCTCACCATCGTTCACGATTGGTGCGAGGCTGATGTCGAGCGGGAACTCACTCCCGTCCTGGCAGCGCCCAGTCAGCTCCAAGCCAGCTCCCATGGGCCGATTCAACGGGGCTTCAAAGAAGGACGTGCGATGCTGGCGGTGGCGGTGGCGGGCCCGC
>JBKQNY010000118.1:0-20656 GCA_052145775.1 Acidimicrobiales bacterium | reverse complement strand
CCCCCGACCTGCTTGAAGGCGGCGATGGTCTGGGCCGCCTGTGGCTCGGCCTCGCCCAGCACGTCGGCCCCGGCTGTGGTGGTGAAGCCGTAGGTGGGGAGGGTCTCGGTGTGCAGGTTGGCCTGGGAGAGGCCGTGGAACTCGTTGGCCATCGAGATGAGATCGCCCTCGGTGAGGGTCGTGTCGATGGTGAGGTCGTGGACGGCCGCCCCGATGAAGCTGTTGATGGTGAAGGGGTCGAGCTTGACCGAGTCCAGCTTGTCGAGGAGGGCGCGGAAGAAGGCGTCCTGGCGCTGGATGCGGCTGAAGTCGCTCAGCCCGTCGTACTGCCACTCGCCTGTGGCCTCGTAGTAGAGGTGGCGGGCCCGGACCAGCTCGAGTGAGGTGGCCCCGTCCACCAGCTGGCAGCCGGTCTGGGTCACGTCGAGGCCCGAGTAGGAGTCCTTCACCGGGTCGGGGAAGTCCATCGTCACCCCCCCCAGGGCGTTCACCATGTTCTGGAACCCCTGGAATGTCACCGACATGTAGTGGTTGATGGGGATCCCGAGGTCGGTCTCGATCGTCTGGATGAGGAGGCTCGGCCCCTTGTTGAAGGCGGCGTTGATGCGGTTTGTGCCCGAGACCCCCGGTTCGTTCCCCGGGATGTGGACCCAGAGGTCCCGGGGGATCGAGAGCACCCAGACCTGCTTGGTGGCCGGGATGAAGCGCGCCACGATGGTCACGTCGCTGCGCTCGCCGGTCTGGGTCGACGGTGTGCCGAACTCGGTGGCCTGCTTTGTTGTGTCGACGAACTTCCGGCTGTCCGAACCCACCAGCAGGATGTTGAAGGGCTGGCCGGGCGGGGCCTGGGGGACCAGGTGCTGGGCGTCCACCTTCTTGATCTGGTCGAAGCGGTACCGGGCGTAGAAGTAGGTGCCCGCCCCGAGCAGGACCAGGGTGGACACGATCACGATCGCCACGACCAGCAGCGTCCGCAGCCACCGGTGCCGGGTGCGGCCGCGCCGCGTGGCGGCGCGCTGGGACCTGCGGCGCTCGGCACGGCTCTGGCCGCCCGTCGGGTCGGCGTTGGGGGTCGGGTTGTCCACGGCGATGAGGGGGCGCGGGGATCGCCCTGTGCAGGCAAGATACCGCCCGCACCTGAAGAGAACCTTTCGGGGGGGCCCTCGGTGGTGTCCGATACCGTGGTCCGGTGGACTTCGAGCTCTCCGACGAACTGGTGGAGCTGCAGCGGTCGGTGCGCCGGCTGGTGGAGGACAAGGTGGCGCCCAGGGCCCGGGAGATCGACCGGACCGGCGAGTACCCAGAGGACGTCTTCTGCGCCTTTCGCGACGCCGGCCTGCTCGGCCTGTGCCTCCCCGAGGAACTCGGCGGCTCGGGGGCGGGCATCCTCGGGCTGACGGTGGCCATCGAGGAGGTGGCCAAGCGCTCGAACACGGCCGCCCTCATGCTCCTGCTCACCCGCCTGCCCTCCGGGCCGCTCCTCATCGCCGGGACCGACGAGCAGCGCCGCCGCTACCTGCCGGGGATCGCCGATGGGAGCCTGCGGGCCGCCTTCGGGCTGTCCGAGCCCCAGGCCGGCAGCGACGTGATGGGCATGCGCACCCGCGCCGAGCCGGACCCCGGCCGCCCGGGGGGTTGGGTCGTCAGCGGGACCAAGTGCTGGATGTCGGGGGTCCGCGAGGCCGACTGGTACACGGTGTTCGCCAAGACCGCCGAACCGGCCAGCCGTGCCCACGACTCAGTGACCGCCTTCGTGGTCGAGCGCGGGTGGGAGGGCGTCTCGGTGGGCCGCACCGACCACAAGATGGGCGTGCGCGGCGTGGACACCGGCGAGCTGGTCCTCGACGGGGTGCGGGTCCCCCCCGAGAACGTGATCGGGGAGGTGGGCGGATTCCGCCTGGCCATGCTGGGGCTCAACGCCATGCGCCCGGTCGTGGCCGCCCGGGGCATCGGCCTCGCCGAGGGTGCCCTCATGTACGCCACCGACTACGTGAAGGAGCGCCAGGCGTTCGGTCGGACGATCGCCGACTTCCAGGGGATCCAGTGGGAGATCGCCAAGTGCGCGGTCGACATCGAGGCGGCCCGCCTGCTCACCTATCGCGCCGCGGCCATGGCCGACGCCGGAAAATTCGGCAAGGAGCACGTACCCTTCCTTTCGATGGCCAAGTACCACGCCACCGAGCTGGCCGTGCGGGCCTCGGGGCTGGCCGTGCAACTGCTCGGGGCGGCCGGCTACATGGAGGACCACCCCACCGAGCAGTGGTACCGCGACGCGCGCCAGCTCACGATCGTGGAGGGCACGTCACAGGTGCAGCTCAACCTGATCGCCCGCGGTGTGCTCGACGGCGACCTGTGGTGGGACTGAGGATGCCGCTCACCTTCTCGGACATGGGCGGGTGGCCGGCGGTGCTCGGTCGGCTGGTGGCCGGAGGCTCGCTGTCGGCCGACGAGGCCGAGCGCGTGATGGACGAGGTCTTCAACGGTGCCGCCACCCCGGCCCAGACCGCCGCGCTCCTGGTGGCCCTGCGGGCCAAGGGCGAGACGGTGGAGGAGATGACCGGCCTCGCTCGCTCGATGGTGCAGCACGCCGAGCCGCTCCACCTCGAGGGCGATCTGCTGGACGTGGTCGGCACCGGCGGTGACCGCCTCTCGAGCATCAACGTCTCGACCATGGCCGCCTTCATCGCGGCAGGCGCCGGCGCCGTGGTCTGCAAGCACGGCAATCGGGCCGCCTCGTCCTCGGTGGGCACGGCGGACGTGCTGGAGGCGCTGGGGGTGACGGTGGACCTGGGCCCGGCCGGGGTCGCCCGCTGCGTGCTGGAGGCGGGCATGGGCTTCTGCTTCGCCCCCCGCTTCCATCCCGCCATGCGCTTCGCCGGGCCCGTCCGCAAGGAGCTGGGCGTGCCCACCGCCTTCAACTTCCTCGGTCCCCTCACCAACCCGGCCAGGGCACGCCACCTGCTGGTGGGGGTGAGCGACGCGGAGATGGCGCCCAAGATGGCGGGGGTACTCGGGGCGAACGGCGTGCGGCGGGCGATGGTGGTGCGCGCCGACGACGGCCTCGACGAGCTGAGCGTGATCTCGCCGTCGACGGTCTTCGAGGTGTCCGGAGACGGTGAAGGCGCGCACGAGGTTCGTGAGTGGCGGCTCGACCCGGTCGCCCTCGGGTTCGCGCCGGCGACCATGGACGACCTCCGGGGGGGCGACGCCGCCTTCAACGCCGAGGTGATCCGCCTGGTGCTCGACGGCGAGCGGGGGCCCCGTCGCGACATCGCCGTCCTGAACGCCGCGGCGGCCCTGGTGGTGGCCGGCCGCGCCGATGACCTGGCGGCCGGGGTGGAGTTGGCCTCGGCGTCGGTCGACTCCGGCAATGCCGCCGGCGCACTGGAGGCGCTGGTCCGGGTCTCAGGCAGGGTGGCCGCCGCCGAAGGCGCGAGCGCCTGACGGGCCGGGGGCCGACGCGAGCCGATGCTGGGCCCCCCGGGGCGGGCCCCGGGGGGCGAGCTCTGTCAGTCCGCTTCGAGGGCGGCGACGAGGGGTGTGTCGCCGGGGCCGGCCGAGGCCCGGCGGACGACGCCCACCTCAAGACGCCCCTCAGCGTGTCGGTCTCGCAGCTTCCCGCAGGGTCACGCCGCCGACCGCCCTCACCTTCCAGGCCCGGCCGGGCCAGCGCGCCGGGTCCACGACCCCCGGATGGGCCAGGGCCACCACGCTGCCCCCGAACCCGCCCCCCGTCATGCGGGCGCCGAGCACGCCGGGTAGGGACGTCACGGCGTCCACGAGCGCGTCGACCGCCGGGGTCGATGCCTCGAAGTCGCCGGCCAGGCTGGCGTGGCTCTCGGTCATCACCCTCCCCGCGGCCGGCAGGTCGCTGACGTGGAAGGCCGCGGCCATCTCGAGGACGCGCCGGCACTCGCTGACCACGTGGCGGGCCCGACGCCGCAGCACGGGATCGATGAATCCCGGGAGGTCGGCCTCCTCGGCCTGCCCCAGGGGTCGGCCCAGCTCGGCGGCCGCCGCCTCGCACTCGGCCCGTCTCGCCGCGTACGGCGTGTCCGCGAGCGTGCGGCTCTCGCCGGAGTGGACGACGACCACCTCGACCTCGGCCGGCAGCGGCACCGGGGTCATCTCGAGGGTCGAGAAGTCGAGCAACAGGGCGCACCCCTCCCGGCCGCCGACGCTGACCATCGGGTCCATGAGGCCCACGTCGACGCCGGTGGCGGCCTCGGCCCGCTGGCAGAACCGTGCCATGAACGTCGGCGAGCCCTCGACGCCGAGGGCCACGGCGAGGGCCACGCTGAAGGCGGCGCTGGACGACAGGCCGGCGCCGACCGGCACCTTGCTGGTGACCCGTGCCATCCCGCCGGTGCTCGGCGCGGCCTGCGCCACCACCGCCCCGGCCAGCCTGGCCCAGGGCGGGGCGACCCGGCCCAGGACGTCGGGGTCGAAGGGGAGGTCGATGGGCAGGCGCACCGGGAGAGGGCCCAGCTCCGAGACGAGCTCGATGACGTCGGCGTCGCTCTCATTGAAGGCGACCTCGGTGGACAGGTCGACGGCCATCGGAAGCGCCAGACCCCCGTTGTAGTCGGTGTGGTCGCCGATCAGGTTCACCCGGCCCGGGGCCCGGGCCACGACCGATCGGCGGTTCGGCCGGCTTCGGGGTCGCTGCTGGTCCGACATGGTCGGGCAGAGTTTTCCATGGCCGTCGGCCCGCCGTGGCTCCCCGCCGCCCTCCCGGTTTGACCGCGGGACGGCGACCCGGCAGCATCCCGCCCATGCGTGAGCGACAGAGCAAGCGGCTCGAGCGGGACCACCCGGGCCGGCGGCGGGCGAGGGCGCGATGAGCGGTCCCCTGGAAGGCGTGAGGGTCGTCGAGCTGGCCGGGATCGGCCCCTCGCCGTTCACCTGCATGATGCTGGCCGACGCCGGGGCGGAGGTGGTGCGGCTGGAGCGGCCGCCGTCCACCCCCGCCGGACCCGGCCCGCACTGGGACGTGCTCAACCGCAACCGGCGATCGGTCGGCATCGACCTGAAGCACCCCGATGCGGCCGCCCTCGTGCTCGACCTGGTCGAGCGGGCCGACGTCCTCATCGAGGGCTTCCGGCCCGGGGTGGCCGAGCGGCTTGGGCTCGGGCCCGAGGACTGCTGGGCCCGCAACGCCGCCCTCGTCTACGGCCGCATGACCGGTTGGGGCCAGCACGGGCCACTGGCCGACTCCGCCGGCCACGACATCGACTACCTCGCGCTCTCGGGCGCCCTGTGGAACATCGGCCGCCACGGAGAGCGGCCGGTGGCGCCCCTCAACCTGGTCGGCGACTTCGGCGGGGGCGGGATGCTGCTGGCCTTCGGCGTCCTGGCCGCCCTGGTGGAGGCGAGGGCCTCGGGCCGCGGCCAGGTGGTGGACGCGGCCATGACCGACGGCTCGGCCGCCCTCATGACCATGATCTACAGCTTCCGCGAGCTCGGGTGGTGGAAGGAGGAGCGGGGGATCAACATCTTGGACTCCGGCGCCCACTTCTACGAGGTCTACGAGACGTCCGATGAGCGGTACTTCGCCGTGGGGGCCATCGAGCCCAAGTTCTACGCCGAGCTGCTGAAGGGCCTGGGCCTCGACGGCGCGGACCTGCCCGACCAGAACGACCGCGAGCGGTGGCCGGAGATGAAGGCCCGGTTCGCCGACATCTTCGCCACCAAGACCCGCGACGAGTGGGCGGTGGTGTTCGAGGGGACCGACGCCTGCGCGGCGCCGGTGCTCTCCCCCTGGGAGGCCGACCGCCACCCGCACAACATGGCCCGCGGCACCTTCGTCGAGGTGGAGGGGATCGTCCAGCCCGCCCCCGCCCCCCGGTTCAGCCGCACCCCGGGGGCGGTGCGCAAGCCGCCCTCGCACCCCGGGGCCGACACCACCGAGGCGCTGTCGGACTGGGGGGTCCCGGCCGAGAGGGTGGCGAAGCTGCGGGAGGCCGGCGCCGTCTCGTGAGCGTGAGCCGGCCTACGCCGGGTCCTCCAGCTGCTCCATGAACTCCAGCCGGATGCCCCCCGGGGCCTCGACGAAGGCGATCCTGCGGGTCCCGAACGTCCCCGAGACCACCCGGGGGCCCCACAGCACCGTGTGGCGGGCCAGCTCGGCGTCGAGGTCGTCGACGAACAGCGCGGGGTGCAAGAACCCCTCGTCGGGGAGGTCGCAGGCGTCCTCGTAGATGGCCCGGGTGAAGAGAGTGAGCTGCACCGGCCCCAGGGCCACGTCGGCCCGGCGGCCGTTTTCCCACGCCACCGGCTCGGTGACCTCGGCCCCCGCCGCCGCGTACCACGCGCAGGCGGCGTCGAGGTCGGCGACCTTGATCGCCAGGTTGGCCATGCCCGTGACCGCCACGCCGCGATCGTAGGCGGGACGCCTACAGGTTGACGACCGGGCAGGTGACCGTGCGGGTGATGCCCTCGATCCGCTGGATCTCGCTCACCACCAGGTGGCCCAGCTGGTCCACCGACCCGGCCTCGGCCCGGGCGATCACGTCGTAGGGGCCGGTCACGTCCTCGGCGCTGATCACCCCCTCGATGGCGTCGATCTGGCGGGCCACGTTGGCCGCCTTGCCCACCTCGGTCTGGATGAGCACGTACGCGTGCACCGTCATGGCCGCTCCCTTGCGCCGGGGTCCCGGCGCCACGATACCGCCGCCCCAGACACGGCTGCCCGGTGACGGCTGCCTACGCTGACACCGTGGCCGTCGGCGACCGGGTGGACCAGTTCCGCGAGCTGGCGCGCCATGCGCTGCAGGACCTGTTCGACCAGCGCGAGCCCTTCGGCCGCCTGGCCCTCGTCCAGGTCCTCATGCTGGCCGGCGACACCCTCGTCACCATCTCCCTGGCCGGGTCGCTCTTCTTCTCCATCTCCCCCCACGCCGCCAAGGACCGGGTCTTCCTCTACCTGGTGCTCACCATCGCCCCGTTCGCCGTGGTCTCCCCGCTGCTCGGCCCGCTCATCGACAAGAGCCGGGGGGCCCGGCGGGCGATGGTGGTCTTCTCCGCCCTTGGCCGGGCCGCCCTCTGCGCGCTGATGGCCAGCCACACCAACGACCTGTTGCTCTTCCCCCTGGCCTTCTTCGTGCTGGTCCTCTCCAAGCTCTACCTGGTCACCCGCGGAGCGCTGGTCCCCGAGATGGTGGCGGCGGGCACGGCCCCGGGGACCGGGTGGGCCGCGGCGGAGCGCCCCTTGGGCCCCGAGGGCGAGATCGGGGTGCCGGCCCGCACGGCCGGCTCCGTGCCGGCCGGCTACGCCGCCCTCAACGCCCGGCTCACCCTGCTGGGCACGGTCGCCGGCTTCGTGGCCTCGGTGCCCGGGGTCATCCTCTTGAAGCTGGCCGGGGCCCCCGGGGTGCTGGTCTTCGACGCCTTCGTCTTCCTGGGCGCGGCGGTGGCGGGCTCCCGGCTGCCCGTGCCGCGGCGCCGGCACTCCGCCGGCGGGCGCGGCGGGACCGAGCGGACCCCGCCCGCACGCTCCGAGGCGCTCGACGGCGCGCCGGCGGCGGGGGCGGTGGACGCCGGCTGGGACGAGCCGTCCGACCGGGACCTGGCCCGGCTGCAGCAGGCCGCCCACCCCGAGGTGCTGCTCGGCCTCACCACCATGTCACTCATCCGGGGCCTGGCCGGGTTCTTGGTCTTCCTGCTCGCCTTCGGGCTGCGCCGCGAGCACGCCTCGCTCTGGTGGTATGGGCTGGCCCTCGCAGGGAGCGGCGTCGGGGCGCTGCTCGGCCTCCTCCTGGTCTCCCGGATCCGCCAGCGGCTGATCGAGCAGCAGATCCTCCTGCTGGCGGTCTGGCTCATCGCCGGGGTCGCCCTGGGCTGCGCCTTCTGGGGGACGGCCGGGGCGCAGGTGGTCCTGGCCTTCTTCGTGGGGCTGGCCGGGTCCCTGGCCCAGCCGTCGTTCGACGCCATGACCCAGCAGCTGGTGCCGCCGGCCGCCCAGGGCCACACCTTCGCCCGGTTCGCCACCCGCCAGCAGCTGGTCTGGGTGGTGGGGGCCATCATCCCGGTGGTGGTGGCCTTCCCCTTCCCGGCCGGGGACGCGGTGATGGCCGCGGTGGGCGGGGCGGGGGGCGTCTTCTACGTGACCAGCCGGCGGGCGCTGCGCCACCGCGCCCTGCCGCGGGGCCACGGCCGGCCACCTGGCTGAGGCCCGGGGGCCACGGGGTCAGCAGACCCGGCGCTCCAGGTCGGCGAGGGAGGCGTCGAGCTCGGGGGGCAGGCGGTCGCCGAAGGTGTCGAAGTGGGCCCGGATGAGGGGCAGCTCGGCCCGCCACTCCGAGGCGTCCACCCGCAGGAGCTCCTCCATGTCCTCCTTGGAGACGTCGAGGCCCTCGAGGTCGATGGCCCCGGGGGCGGGGACCCAGCCGATGGGGGTCTCGACGGCATCCCCCCGACCGCTCACCCGCTCGAACACCCATTCGAGCACCCGCGAGTTCTCGCCGTAGCCGGGCCACAGCCACCGGCCGTCGGCGTCCTTGCGGAACCAGTTGACGTAGAAGATCCGGGGCAGCTTCTCGGGGTCGGCGCCCCGGCCGGGGGCCAGCCAGTGGCCGAAGTAGTCGCCCATGTTGTAGCCGCAGAACGGGAGCATGGCGAAGGGGTCCCGACGGAGATGCCCCACGGCCCCGGCCGCGGCGGCCGTGGTCTCCGAGGCCATGATCGAGCCGAGGAAGACGCCGTGGCCCCAGTCGAAGGACTCGAAGACGAGGGGCACCACCGAGGCCCGGCGCCCCCCGAAGAGGATGGCCGAGATGGGCACCCCCGCGGGGTCCTCCCACTCGGCGGCGATGGCCGGGTCCTGGGAGGCCGGGGCGGTGAACCGGGCGTTGGGGTGGGCGGCCGGGGTCCCCGAGTCGGGGGTCCAGTCCCCGCCCCGCCAGTCGGTGCAGTGGGCCGGGGGCTCGTCGGTCATCCCCTCCCACCACACGTCACCGTCGTCGGTGAGGGCGGTGTTGGTGAAGATCGAGTTGGCCCCCACGGTGAACAGGGCGTTGGGGTTGGTGTGGGAGCCGGTGCCCGGGGCCACCCCGAAGAACCCCGACTCGGGGTTGATGGCGTGGAGCCGGCCGTCCTCGCGGAAGCGCATCCAGCAGATGTCGTCGCCGATCGTCTCGACCTTCCAGCCGGGCAGGGTCGGGATGAGCATGGCCAGGTTGGTCTTCCCGCACGCCGAGGGGAAGGCGCCGGCCACGTAGCGGGTCTCCCCGGCCGGCGAGGTCAGCTTCACGATCAGCATGTGCTCGGCCAGCCAGCCGTCGTCCCGGGCCATCACCGAGGCGACGCGCAGGGCGAAGCACTTCTTGCCGAGCAGGGCGTTGCCGCCGTAGCCCGAGCCGTAGGACCAGATCTCCCGGGTCTCCGGGAAGTGGACGATGTACTTGTTCTCGGCGTCGCACGGCCAGGGCACGTCGTCCTGGCCCGGCTCGAGCGGGGCCCCCACCGAGTGCAGGCACGGGATGAACTCGCCGTCGTCGCCCAGGACCTCGAGGGCGCCCGTGCCCATGCGGGTCATGATCCGCATCGACACCGCCACGTAGGCGGAGTCGGTGATCTCGACCCCGATGTGGGCCAGCGGTGAGCCCAAGGGGCCCATGGAGAAGGGGACCACGTACATGGTCCGCCCCTTCATCGACCCCGCGAACAGCTCGGCGAGCTCCTGGCGCATCTCGGCGGGGTCGCGCCAGTTGTTGGTCGGACCGGCATCCTCCTCGGTCGCCGAGCAGATGAACGTCCGGTCCTCCACCCGGGCCACGTCGCCGGGGTCGGAGTGGGCCCAGTAGCTGTTGGGCCGCTTCGCCTCCTCCAGCGCGGTGAAGGTCCCGTGGTCCACCAGGAGCTGGCAGAGCCGGTCGTACTCCTCGGCCGAGCCGTCGCACCACTCCACCCGGTCGGGCGTGGTGAGGGCGGCCACCCCCTCCACCCAGTCGATCAACCTCTTGTGCGCGGTGGGCGGCATCTTCGGTTCGTTTCCTCCTCCGGCGGCGGGCACGGGGGCCACGGGGCCGTCACGGTGTGCAGCGCTCAATGGTAGGCATGAAGCCGTGGCGGCTCCCAAACCAAGGCCGGCTGCCGATCGTACCGGTGGCGGGGAGGAGGCCGCCGTCGGCCGGATCGCCGCCGCGCTGCGGCGGGCGACGGGACCCGCCCCCGACACCGAGCTGTGGATCGGCGACGACGCGGCCGTCGTGGCGGCCCCCCGCGGACCCCTGGTGCTGGCCACCGACGCCGTCGTCGAAGGGGTCCACGCCGACCTCTCGCTGGTCACCCTGGGCGACCTCGGGTGGAAGGCGCTCTCGGCCGCGGTGAGCGACATCGGGGCCATGGGGGCGCGACCGCTCCATGCCCTGGTCGCCATCTGCGCCCCGCCGGCCACCGACCTCGACGCCCTGATCGAGGGCGTGGCCGAGGCGTCGGCCGCCTGGGACTGCCCGGTGGTGGGGGGAGACCTGTCGGGGGCCGCCCAGGTGGTGGTGTCGGTGGCCGTCACCGGGGTGCTCGAGGCCGGCCGGCCGCCGGTGACCCGTGCCGGGGCGTCTGCGGGCGACGTGCTGGTGGTGACCGGCCCGCTTGGGGGTTCGGCGGCCGGGCTGCGGCTGCTGCGCTCGGGGCGGGGGGACGGCCCCCTGGTGGAGGCCCACCGCCGCCCGCGCCCTCGCCTGGCCGAGGGCCGGTTCGCCGCCGAGGCGGGGGCCACCGCCATGATCGACGTCTCCGACGGCCTGGCCCTCGACCTGCACCGCCTGGCCGACGCCTCGGGGGTGGGGTTCCTGCTCGACGCGGTGCCGGTGGCGCCGGGCGCCCGGCTCGACGAGGCGCTCGGCGGAGGGGAGGACTACGAGCTGGTGGTGGCCACGCCCGACCCCGGTGCGCTCGGGGCCGCCCTCGTCGGTGCGGGGCTCCGGCCGCCCATGGTCATCGGGCGGTGCACCGCCGAGATCGGGGAGCGGCTGCTGGGGGGCGAGCCGCTCGGGCGTCTGGGTTTCGAGCACGCCGTGGGCTGAGCCGCGGCGGGGGCGTTCAGCCGGCGGTGGGAACCCGTCGGGGGGGCTTGGTCACCTTGCCGGCCCGGATGCACGAGGTGCAGACGTGCAGGCGGCGGGGCGAGCCGTCGACCAGCGCGCGGACGCGCTGGATGTTGGGGTCCCACCGGCGCTTGTTGCGACGGTGGGAGTGGCTGAGGCTCATCCCGAACGAAGGCTTCTTGCCACAGAGCTCGCAAACCGCTGCCATCGGTGTTCTTCCTCCTGGGGACCGGCCCGGGGTGGCCCGGCAGCGGTCGAAGACGGCGGCCGCGGGAGGGCCGCCGGGAACGGCGCAAAGGTTAGCATCACCGTGCATGGCCACCCTGACGGCACTGTCGGCGGACGACGTGGCGTCGGCCATGGTCGCCTTCCGGGACGGGTTGAAGCGCCACCAGGCGGTCATCAACCGGCTCAACGTCTACCCGGTCCCCGACGGCGACACCGGCACCAACATGGCCCTCACCCTCGAGGCCGTGGCGGCCGAGCTTGAGCGGGTGAGCCGGCCGGCCGAGATGGCCGACGTGTGCAAGGCGGTGGCCCACGGGTCGCTCATGGGGGCCCGGGGGAACTCGGGGGTGATCCTCTCCCAGCTGCTGCGGGGCCTGGCCGAGCGGTTCGCCCAGGCGCCGGCGGTGGGGCCGGACGCGGTGGCCGAGGGGCTGGTCTCGGCGGGCGACCTCGCCTACCAGGCGGTGGTGCGACCGGTGGAGGGCACCATCCTCACCGTCGCCCGGGCGGCCGGCGACGGGGCCGAGTCGGCCCGGCGCGACGACGGTGACCTGGTCGCCGTGGTCGCGGGCGCCCGCACCCGGGCGGCCGAGGCGCTGGAGCGGACCCCCGAGCTGCTCGAGGCCCTGGCCCGGGCCGGCGTGGTCGACGCCGGCGGCGCCGGCTACCTCCTCCTCCTCGACGCCCTCCTGTTTGTGGCCGACGGCCGCCCGCTGCCCGAGCCGCCCGAGGTCGCCCCGGTGCGGGCGCTGTCGGTGGCCGGCACAGGGGCCCGGCACGGCGACGAGGAGGGCGTGGGTGACCTGCGCTACGAGGTCATGTACCTCCTCCAGGCCCCCGATGACACCATCGCCGACTTCAAGGAGGTCTGGGCGGGCGTCGGGGACTCGATCGTCGTGGTCGGGGGCGACGGCCTGTGGAACTGCCACATCCATACCGACGACATCGGGGCGGCGGTCGAGGCCGGCCTGGACGCGGGGCGGCCGCGCGAGATCCGGGTGACCGACCTGGCCGAACAGGTGGAGGAGGAACGATGGGTGCGCGAGGGGGCGGGCATCTCGGTCGACGAGCCGGCCGGCCCGCCGCCCACCACCGGGGTGGTGGCCGTGGTCTCGGGGGAGGGGATCGGCCGGATCTTCCGCTCCCTCGGCGTGCACCACCAGGTGCGCGGTGGCCAGTCGATGAACCCGTCCACGGCCGACATCCTCGAAGCCTCAGAGCAGCTGGGCTCCGAGCAGGTGATCATCCTGCCCAACAACAAGAACATCTGCCCGGTGGCCGAGCAGGTGGACGCCCTCACCAAGAAGCGGGTCCGGGTGGTGCCCACCGGGAGCATCGTCGAAGGCTTCTCCGCCCTCCTCGCCTACGACCCCGCGGCCGGGGTGGAGGAGAACGAGGCGGCCATGCGGGCGTCGTCGTCGCGGGTGCTGCCGGCCGAGGTGACCCAGGCCGTGCGCGACGCCGTCACCGAGGCCGGGCCCGTGTCGGCCGGCGACTGGATCGGGATCTCGCGGGGCACGGTCGTCTCGGTCTCGGACTCGGCCGCCGGGGCCGCCTTCGCCCTCTTGGACCGGCTGCTCACCGACGCCCACGAGCTGGTCACCCTGATCGAGGGGGAGGGGGCGACGGCGGCGGACACCCGGCGCATCACCACCTGGCTGCACGACGAGCACCCCGACGTGGCCACCGAGGTGCACCACGGCGGCCAGCCCCTCTACCCCTACCTCCTCGGCATCGAGTGACCCTCCCCGCCCGCCCGTGAGCCGACCCGCCGACGGCGAGGCCGGGGCGACGGAGGGCGGACCCCGCACGCTGCGCCAGCTGGCCGACATCCCGGTCACGCGGCTGCGGGGGCTCCCGGCCAAGAAGGCGGCGGCCCTGCACGACTGGGGGGTCGACACGGTCTTCGACCTGCTCACCACCTACCCCTACCGCTACATCGACCGCCGCCGGCAGGCCGACCTCGCCGACCTGGCCCTGGGGGAGCAGGCGGTGGTGCTGGCCACGGTCGACCGGATCCACGGCCGGCGCACCCGCAACGGGCGCGCCCTGGTGGAGGCGGCGGTCTCCGACGCCACCGGGGAGATGACGGCGACCTTCTTCAACCAGCCCTGGCGGGTGAAGCAGCTGGCGGTCGGCACCGAGGCGCTGTTCTTCGGCAAGCTCGAGGAGTACCGCGGCACCCGCCGGATGACCAACCCGGTGGTCGACGTGCTGGTGTCGACCGAGGAGCCCTTCTCCGGCCCCCGCCGGACGCTTCGGATCATCCCCGTCTACCCGGCCTCGGCCAAGGTGGGCCTCTCCAGCTGGGAGGTGGGCGAGTGGGTGGCCCAGGCCCTCAGGCGCGTGCCCTCCTTCGCCGACCCCCTGCCCGAACCCTGGCGCCTTCGGCTCGGCCTCGTCGGGCGGACCGAGGCCTTCGGGGGCGCCCACCTCCCCGAGACACTGGTCGACACGGTGCCGGCCCGCCGCCGGCTCGCCTTCGACGAGCTGTTCCGCCTGCAGCTGGCCCTGATGCTCCGCCGGCGGGCCCTCGAGCAGGACGCCCGGGCCATCCGACACGCCGTCTCGGCCCGCGACGCCACCGGGCCGACCGCCGACGGCGGCCAGGCCACCCTCGAGGAGGCCGCCGACGGGCCGGACCTGGTCCGCCGGTTCCTCTTGGGCCTCCCCTTCGAGCTGACCAGGGCCCAGCGCCGGGCCCTGGCCGCCATCTTCTCCGAGATGGCCGGGCCGCTCCCCATGCACCGGCTCCTCCAGGGCGACGTGGGGTCGGGCAAGACGGTGGTGGCCGTGGCCGCCCTGTTGGCCGCGGTCCAAGGGGGCCACCAGGGTGCCCTCATGGTGCCCACCGAGGTCCTGGCCGAGCAGCACCACATGGCCGTCGGCGAGCTCACCGCCGGCCTCACCGTGGACGACCCCGGCCGCCTGGAGGGCCGCCGGCCGCTGTCGGTCGCCCTGCTCACCAACCGCACCACCGCCGCCGAGCGCTCCCGCCTGCGCGCCGGGCTGAAAATGGGCCAGGTCGACCTGGTGGTCGGGACCCACGCGCTGTTGACCGACGACGTGCGGTTCCACTCTCTGGGGCTGGTGGTCATCGACGAGCAGCACCGCTTCGGGGTCGAGCAGCGCGCCGCGCTGCGGGACAAGGGGCGCGACTCGGTGGTGGCCGTCGGGGCCGGCGCAGCCACCGGCACCGGGGCCGGGGCCGACCCCGATCTGCTGGTCATGACGGCCACCCCCATCCCGCGGACCGCGGCCATGGTGCTCTTCGGCGACCTCGACATGGTCGTCCTCGACGAGATGCCCCCCGGCCGGACCCCGGTGACCACGTCGTGGGCCCGGGGCCCCATGGAGGCCCTCGGGGCCTGGGAACGGGTCCGCTCGGAGGTGGCGGCCGGCCACCGGGCCTACGTGGTCTGCCCGCTGGTGGAGGAGTCCGAGCGCCTCGAGGCGGCCTCGGCCACCGAGGAGCTCGAGCGGCTGGCCCACGGCGAGCTCGCGGGGTTGTCGCTCGGCCTCCTCCACGGCCAGATGGCCGCGGCCGACAAGAGGGCGGCCATGGCCGCCTTCCGCTCAGGGGAGGTCCAGGTCCTGGTGGCCACGACGGTCGTCGAGGTGGGGGTCGACGTGGCCGAGGCCACGGTCATGGTGGTCGAGGACGCCGACCGCTTCGGCATCGCCCAGCTTCACCAGCTGCGCGGCCGGGTGGGCCGCGGCCAGTGGCCGAGTTGGTGCTTCCTGCTGGGCGAGGGCTCCACCCCCGAGGCGGCGGCGCGGCTGGCCGCCATGGAGCGGACCACCGACGGCTTCGAGTTGGCCGAGGTCGACCTCGAGCTGCGCGGGGAGGGCACCATCCTCGGCGCCCGCCAGAAGGGCCGCAGCGACCTGCGCCTGGCCAATCTGCGGCGCGACCGCGACCTCCTCGAGGCCGCCCGCGAGGTGGCCGAGGAGGTGACCGCCGGCGACCCCCGGCTCGAGGCCCACGGCCTCCTCCAAGACGAGGTCCGCCTCTTCCTCGAGCCCGAGGAGGAGGCCTTCCTCTTTAAGAGCTGACGGCCCACGGGCGATCGGCGGGGCGCCGCCGCCGGTGCCGCAATTCGACCCGCGACCGTCACCCCCGACCGCGGTCGCCGACACTACGGTGGGACCGTGCGCGTGATCGGCGGATCGAGCCGGGGGAGGCGCCTCCCCGCCCGCCTTCCCGCCGGGGTGCGGCCGACCTCGGACCGGGTGCGCGAGTCCATCTTCGACATCCTGGGGTCGATGGGCGGCGTGGACGGCGCGGTGGTGGCCGACCTGTTCTGCGGCAGCGGGGCCATGGGGGCCGAGGCGCTGTCGCGCGGCGCGGCGTCGGCCGTCTTCGTCGACCACGACGCCGAGGCGCTCTCGGCGGTGCGGGCCAACCTCACCGCCTCGGGGCTGGCCGGGCACGACGTCACCGTGGTGCGGGCCGAGCTCCCGGGTTGGCTGTCGCGCTCGGGCCGGTTCGACGTCGCCTTCTGCGACCCCCCCTACGCCTTCGACGACTGGGGGACCCTCCTGGAGGCGCTCGACGCCGCGGTGGTGGTCATCGAGTCGTCGTCACCGGTCGGGGTCCCCGGGGGCTGGGAGGTCACGAAGTCCCGACGCTACGGCGGTACGCTCGTGACCGTGGCCCGCGCGACCCCTCCGGACGGCGGCCCTGACGGAGGCCGCCGCAGCCGACCCGCCGCGGCCAGCACCTCGTGAAGGTCGCCCTCGTCCCGGGCTCGTTCGACCCGTTCCACAACGGGCACCTCGAGGTCGTCGAGCGCGCGGCGCGGCTCTTCGACGAGGTGGTGGTGGCGGCCCTGCGCAACCCCCAGAAGAGCGAGCCCCTCTTCGACCTGGCCGAGCGCCAGCTGATGATGGAGGAGTCCCTCTGCCACCTGCCCGGCGTGCGCATCGTGAGCGTGTCCACCCTGGTCGTCCACGTGGCCCGCGACGTGGGGGCCACGGCCATCGTGAAGGGCCTGCGGGCGGTCTCGGACTTCGAGAACGAGCTGCAGATGGCCCAGATGAACCGCCAGCTCTCGGGGGTGGAGACCATCTTCATCCCCACCAGCTCCTCCCACTCCTTCGTGGCCTCGCGCCTGTTGCGTGAGGTGGCCCGCCTGGGCGGCGACGTGTCGGCCTTCGTGCCCAAGCCGGTCTCCGACCGGCTGGTGGAGAAGTTCGGCTCGAGCGGGTCCCTGCGGTGACCGACGTCCACCCCGACGAGCGCGACGAGGCCGCCACCCCCAAGGGGGGGGCCGAGGGGCTGATCCAGCGGGCGGTCGACCTGGTGTCCTCGGCCAAGGCCATGCCGCTGTCGGCCTCGGTGCTGGTCTCCCGAGAGGAGCTGGTGGACCTGCTCACCGCGGCCCTCGAGCAGTTGCCCGACGAGCTGCGCCAGGCGCGCTGGCTGCTGCGCGAGCGCGACGAGTTCATGGCCGACCGGGCCCGCGAGGCCGAGGCCCTGATGGACGAGGTCCGGGTGCAGGCCGAGCGGATGGTCTCGCGCACCGAGATCGTCCGCCAGGCCAACCAGGTGGCCCAGCGGATCCTCGACGACGCCAACGAGGAGGCGCGGCGGATGCGCCACGAGGCCGAGGACTACTGTGACCAGAAGCTGGCCGGCATGGAGATCGTCCTCGAGCGCATCATGCGCACCGTCCAGGCCGGGCGCGAGAAGCTCCAGGCCACCGCGCCCCCGGTCGCCGACGCCGGCGGCCCCAAGGAGGGTGATGCCGCCGAGGCCGGCGAGACAGACGGCTTCTTCGACCAGGACGTGAGCTAGGCCGGCGCGCGCCGCGCGCACGAGAAAGGGAGGCGCACCGTGCCCGACGATCCCTTCATTGTCCATGTGGCCCGGCTCCGGCGGGTGGCCGGCACCCGCTGGCACGAGGTGCGCCGCGGGGTGCTCGACCCCGGGCACGTGATCGTGGCCCGCTCGCCGGCCGACAGCGTCGTCCCCGAGGGAGCCGAGGCCACCTGCGACGTGACGCTCCAGTCCTTCGACGGCGGGGTCATGGTCACCGGCTCGGTCACCGCCCCGTGGACCGGGGTGTGCCGGCGCTGCGCCCTGCCGGTCGGCGGCGAGCTGGTGATCGGGGTGCGCGAGCGGTTCTGCGAGCCCGGCCCCCGCCATGGCGACCCCGACGACGAGGAGGCCTACCGCATCGTCGACGACGAGCTCGACCTGCGGCCGATGGCCCACGACGCCGTGGTCCTCGAGCTCCCCCTGGCCCCTCTCTGCACGCAGGACTGCCGGGGGCTGTGCACCGAGTGCGGCGCCGACCGCAACACCGAGCCGTGCGACTGTGTGGCGCCGAGGGACCCCCGGTGGGCTAACCTCGACGTGCTCCGGTCGGCCCAGTAGCCGGTACCCCGCGTACCGGCTGCAGCGGGCGGAGCACACCCGCCGGGGAGCCCGGACCGACGACGCCCCGGCGCACGCTCGGGCCAGGCAAGACAAGACGCCGCCCGCCCGGTCGGCACTGAGCTGGAGAACAGACGATGGCCGTCCCGAAGAAGAAGACATCCAAGGCCAAGGGCCGCAGCCGCCAGGCCGCCAACTGGCGGCTCGAGCGGCCGGCCCGCAGCGTCTGCCCCCACTGCCGGCAGGCCAAGCTGCCCCACGTGGTCTGCCCAAACTGCGGGTGGTACAAGGGTCGCCAGGCCGTCGAGGTCGACTGAGTTGACCCCGGCTGGCCGGCCGTGACCGGCACCGCCGGGGTGGGCCTGCCGGTGGCGGTCGACGCCATGGGGGGCGACCGGGCCCCGGCCGAGATCGTGGCCGGGGCGCGCCTGGCCGCCGACGAGGGGATCGCCGTGGTGCTGGTCGGCCCGCCGGAGCTGGTGGGCGACACCGCAGGGCTCGAGCTCGTCGCCTGCACCGAGGTGATCGCCATGCACGAGGACCCGGCCCAGGGCGTGCGGCGCAAGAAGGACTCCTCCTTGGTCCGGGCGGCCGAGCTGGTGCGCGACGGCAAGGCCTCGGCCATGGTGAGCGCCGGCAACACCGGGGCCACGATGGCCTCGGCCCTCTTGCGCATGGGGCGGATCAAGGGGGTCCAGCGCCCGTGCATCGCCACGCCGCTGCCCCGCCTGGGCGGGGCCCCGGCGGTCCTGGTCGACGCGGGGGCCAACGCCGAGTGCACCGCCCAGATGCTGGTGCAGTTCGCCCAGATGGCCGCGGCCTACGCCACCGCCCGCTACGGCGTCGCGGACCCGGCGGTGGCGCTCCTGTCCATCGGCGAGGAGCCCACCAAGGGCAACCCCCTGGTCAAGGAGGCCCACGCGCTGCTCGAGGCCGGTGCGGCCGGGGTGCGCTTCACCGGCAACGTCGAGGGCCGGGACCTGCTGCCGTGCCCGGCCGACGTCGTGGTGACCGACGGGTTCACCGGCAACGTGACCCTGAAGGCCCTGGAGGGGTCGCTGCGCTTCCTGCTCGAGACCCTCACCGCGGTGTTCGAGACCGACGAGGGGACCAAGGCGGCCGCAGAGGTGCTCCTGCCCCACCTCCTGCCCATCGCGGCCGAATTCGACCCCGAGGGGACCGGCGGGGCCATGCTGCTGGGGGTGGACGGCGTGTGCGTGATCAGCCACGGCTCCTCGTCGCAGGCCGCCATGCACAACGCCGTGCGGGTCGCCCACGACCTGGCCGAAGGGGGGCTGGTGGGAAAGGTGGCCGCGGCGGTGGCGGCCGGCTGAGGGTCCGAATTCCCGCCTGGACGGGGGGATCTACCCGGGCGGAGGGCCGGGAACGGTAACATCACCAACTGCCCACCCCAGAGGAGCCCAGGAGCCCGCGTGCCTGCAGAGACCCACATCGACCGCCCGCCGCTGGACCGCCAGGGCGTGTTCGAGCTGATCAGGGACCAGCTCGCCGACATCTTGGAGACCGATCCCTCGGCCATCACCGAGGGATCCTCCTTCGCCGAGGACCTCGACGCGGACTCCCTGGCCCTGATCGAGCTGGTGGAGGCGCTGGAGGAGGAGCTGGGCGAGCGGACCGTGGGCTTCCGCATCGACGACGAGGACCTCGAGGACCTGCGCACGGTGCGCGACGCGGTGGACTACGTCTACGCCAAGCTCGAGGCGGGTTGATCGGCAGCGCGTGGACGTGGACGATGGGGGGGCGGCGAAGCTCGCCGAACGGCTCGGGCACTCCTTCGCCGACACTTCCCTCCTCCACCAGGCGCTCTCGCACCGCAGCTGGTGCGGTGAGCAGGACGGCGTGCCCTCCAACGAGCGGCTCGAGTTCCTGGGCGACGCCGTGCTCGGCATGGTGGTCGCCGACCACATCTACCGCCGCTTCCCCGAGCTCCCCGAGGGTGACCTGGCCAAGATCCGCTCGGCCGTGGTCAACGCCCGGGTGCTGGCCGAGTCGGCCCACGAGCTCGAGCTGGGCGGGGTCCTCCTGTTGGGGAAGGGTGAGGAGGCGTCGGGGGGCCGGACCAAGGTCTCGATCCTGGCCGACGCCCTGGAGGCGGTGATCGGCGCCGTCTACCTCGACGCCGACTGGGCGGAGGCCCAAAGGCTGGTCCTCGACCTCCTGGGGGAGCGGATCGAGCGGGCGGCGGCCGAGCCCGACGACTTTGACCACAAGAGCCGGCTCCAGGAGCTGACCGTCCGGCGCGGGGAGGGTCCCCCCCGCTACCAGGTGGAGGGTTCGGGCCCCGACCACGATCGCCACTACCTGGCCGAGGTGTACGTGGCCGGCGAGCGGCGGGGGACGGGGGAGGGGTCGTCCAAGAAGGACGCCGAGCAGTCGGCGGCCCGTGCCGCCTGGCTGCTGCTGAGCACCCTCGAGCCCGAGCCGCAGGGGGACGGGCATGCCTGAGCTCCCCGAGGTCGAGACCCTCCGCCAGGACCTGGCCAAGGAGGTGGTGGGTCGCAAGATCAAGTCGGTCTCGGTGGCCAACGGGCGCTCCGTGCGCCGCCACCCGAGCGCCAAGCAGTTCCGGGCCCTCCTGGAGGGCCGGACCATCAAGGTGGTGGCGCGCCTGGGCAAGTACCTGCTCCTCGGCCTCGACAGCGGCGACACCCTGGTCGTCCACCTCGGGATGAGCGGCCAGCTCCTGCGGGTGAAGAGCGCCAAGGAGCCCAAGCCCAAGCACACCCACGTGGTCATCACCTTCACCCAGGGCGGCGAGCTCCGCTACGTGGACCCCCGGACCTTCGGCGAGATGTTCGTCTCGACCCCCCCGACCCGGCCCGAGGGGGCACCGGCGCCGGCCGCCGCCGACGGTGCGGCGAGCCGCAAGAACGTCCACGAGCTCTCCCACCTCGGCTTCGACCCCATCGAGGACATGATGAGCTGGGACCGCTTCGCGGTGATGCTGCGCCAGCACCACGCCGGGATCAAGTCGCTCCTC
>JBKQNY010000117.1:0-6697 GCA_052145775.1 Acidimicrobiales bacterium | reverse complement strand
GCCGGCGTGGGCCAGCGCCTCCTCGAAGCGGTCGAGGGGGTAGGTGGCCGACACCAGCCGGTCCAGGCCGGCGGCGCGGACCACCTCGATGGCCAGGTCGAAGGTGCGCACGGGCTCCCCGGCACTCCCGGTCTCGGCGCCGTAGGCGTAGGCGCCCAGGAGGGTGACCTCCCGGTGCCAGAGCGAGGCCAGGTCGACCCGGGCCACCGACGGCATGCCCACCAGGACCACCCGGCCACGGGGGCGGACCATCTCGAGCGCCTGGGCGATCGACTCGGGAGAACCCACGCAGTCGAGCACCACCTCGGCGCCGCCGGTGAGCCGCTGGCCGGACCCCGACGGGGAGCCCAGGGCGAGCGAACCGCTCAGGCGTCGCACGGCCCGGGGCAGCTGGTCGGCCGGCAGCGACTCGCTGGCCCCGAGCTCGGCGGCGAGCCGGCGCTGGTGGGGGTAGCGGGCGCCCACCATGAGGTGGGCGGGAGCGGGGATCCGGCCGCTCTTGGAGAGGACCGAGAGCGCGGCCGTGGCGGCCAGGCCGAGGGTGCCGGCGCCCAGCACCGCCACCGTCTCTGCGTCCCGCACTCCGGCGGCCATCACGGCATGGACGGCGCAGGCCACCGGCTCGATCACAACCGCCGCCTCGTCGCCGAGGTCGTCGGGCACGCTGTGGAGCTGGCTCGGGTGGGCCACCAGGCCCGCTGCCGACCAGCCGCCCCCGGTGTCGGCGCAGAAGCCGGTCTGCAGGCCCGGGCGCAGGTGCCCGAAGGCCACGCGCTCGCAGTTGCCGGTGTGCCCCTCGGCGCAGGCCGCGCACATCGGCTCGATCCGGCGGGCCGCGCAGCCGAGCACCGGCTCGAGCACGACGCGCCGGCCGTCCTCGGTCGTGCCCACCACCTCGTGGCCGGGGACGAAGGGGAAGCTGACCAGGTCCTCGAAGTAGCGGGAGGTGCGCCCGTCCACCGTGGCGAGGTCCGAACCGCAGATGCCCGAGAGGGTCGGCGTGACCCGGAGCCACTCGGGCGCCGGCAGGACCGGCGGCTCGGTGTCGGTGAGTCGGAGCGGCCCCACCCCCGCCCCGCGGCCCGACCCGAGGACCGAGACGGCACGGGCCGCGGCGAAGCGCGCCAGGTTGCGCTCGAAGAGGAGCGACTTCACGACCGGCGGCCTCCGGGCACGACCGCGTCGAGGGGCCCGAGGGGGATGGGCCGGTGGGCACCGCCGGGGGCCTTGGCCCAGTGCTCGACGTGCCAGCCCCGCCGCCGGGCGATGGCGGCCAGGCGGGACTCGGGGTTCACGACCACTGGGAAGCCGACGGCCTCCAGCATGGCCAGGTCGCTGGCCGAGTCGGCGTAGGCGACGGACTCGGCGAGCAGGAGGCCGTGGTCAGCGGCGTAGTCGTCGAGGAGGATGGCCCGCGCCTCGCCGATGGGCGGCAGGTCCTCGAGGCGGCCGTCGTAGCGGCCGTCGCGCTGGCCGAGGCGGGCGCAGACCACGTCGTCGAAGAGCGGACGCAGTGGGGCCACCACGAAGTCGAGGGCGCCGGTGATGAGCAGGGTGCGATGTCCCAGCCGCCGGTGCTCGCGCACCCGTGCCAGTCCGTCGGGGAAGGCCCGGGTGAGGAGCTGCTGGGAGAAGAGCTCCCAGGAGTCCTCGGCCAGCACGTCGACCGGTGCGTCCTCGTAGCGGCGGTAGAAGGAGCGCAGGAAGTCCCCCCGGTCCCGCCGGTCGAGGGCGAGCAGCGACGGCCCCTCGGCCAGCAGCCCGGCTACGAACGACGCTCGCTTGGCCGGCGAGAGGTGGCGGCTGGCCAGCCAGGCGTAGGTGTCGACCACGTTGGAGGCGATCAGGGTGTGCTCGAGGTCGAAGGCGGCCAGGTGCCGCTCGGGGGAGAGGATGGCGCGCCGCGCCCGGTCGGGGCGCTTGTCGACGACCGAGCGGCCAGGGCTGGTCCGCACCCGGGCGCGCTCGATGACCGAGGGCAGGTGCACGTCGCGCACGTAGTGGTCCCAGTCGATGATGGCCGGGTCGAAGGAGAACTCGGCGCGGTCCTCGTCGTCGAGGGCGGCGGCGAGGGCCAGCAGCCGGTCGACCCGATAGCGGGCCTCGGTCTCCGAGTAGGCGCCGTAGAGCTCGACGTAGCCGAGCGCCCGCTTGGCCAGGGCGTTGCGGTCCTCGATGCGTGCGGCCAGGGCGGCCTGACGGCCCCGCACGGGGAGCAACGTGACCAGCCGTTCGACCGCGTCCATGGCCTTGGTGGCCCGTTGCAGCTGACGCTGGACCTGGCCGCGCCCGGGGAAGGTCCACGGCGCCAGGCTGATGGGTTGCCCCCGCTCGTCGTAGAGGGGGTGCTGGGCGCACCAGTCCTGGACGAGTTCGACCAGCCGGCTGTAGCGCAGCGGGTTGCGCACCCCCGAGGCGACCTGGAAGACCGTCGGCCCCTCGGGGTCGGGTCCCTTGGCGCAGACGGCCACGATTGCCGCCACCACCATGTCCACCGGGATCACGTCGATGACCCCCTCGGGGACGCCGGGGAACTGCTTCAGCATCCCGCGGGCGTAGGAGATGATGATCGGCTCGGCCATGCGGAACCCGCGGATCCACCCCGGACGGGGCTCGGCCAGGGCCGACTCGATGATCGACGGTCGCACGATGGTGAGCGGGACACCGGCCTCGCCGGCCCGGGCCACGAGCGCCCGCTCGCCCAGCGCCTTGGTGAAGGGGTAGGCGTCGGGCCAGCCGAGGGCCTGGGCCCGGGACGTGCCGGCCTCGACCATCTGGCGCTTGATCCAGTCCTCGCGGGCGCGCTCGGCCCGGGCGGCCAACACGTGGTCGCCCGCAGCACCCAGCTCGCGCCGGGCCTCCTTGGTGAACGACGCCAGCCGTTCGGGCCGCCGGGACTCGGCCTCGAGGTCGGCGCGCACCCGTCGGGCGGCCACCACCTCGGTCTCCCAGTCGACGTCGAGCGAGTAGCGGTTGAGCAGCTCCTCGCGGGCCTCGCCCTGGTGGGTGCTGGCTACGTACGCGGTCGACACGGCGACAAGGTGCGACGGGCCGACCCCGGCGGCCCGGGCCTCGGCCACGGCGGTCGCCACCCGCGCCGGACCCAGCAGGTTGATCTCGACCGCCTGGTCCAGGGGGGCGTCGAAACTCACGGTGGCCGCCGAGTGGATCACGACATGGCAGGCGGCGAGCTCGCGGCGGCCGTCGTCGTCGAGCCCCAACCCGTCGCGGCCCACGTCGCCGGCCACGGCTACCAGCCGTCGCCCCACCTCGGCGTCGAACCGATCGCCGTGCTCCTGGCGGAGCCGGTCGAAGCAGTCGTTCTTCAGGATCTCCTTGGCCGCGCGCTGAGCGGCGGTGGCCCGGCGGCCCGGGCGCACGAGCACCACCACCTCGGAGTCGGGCACGCAGCGCAGGAGTCGCTCGACCAGCGCCGTGCCGAGGAAACCGGTCGCGCCGGTGACGAAGAACCGGCGCCCGGCCAGGTCACCCTTGATGGCCATCGCCTCTGTCTACCATCTGGTAGGCATCCTTGTCTACCATTCGGTAGACGCCTACCATGCGGCAGGTGGCGAGCGGCACCCCCGACCGGATCCTCGACGCCGCGCTGGCGTCCTTCGGGACCCGCGGCTACGAGGCGACCTCGCTTGACGCGCTGGCCGGATCGCTCGAGGTGACCAAACAGACCATCCTCTACTGGTTCCCGAGCAAGGATGCGCTGCTCGAGGCGGTGATCGCCCGCAGCGCCGAGGAGCTCTCGGCGCTCCTCGAGGACGCCCTCCAGGGAGCGGGCGGCGGGTGGGACCGGGTGGAGGCGATCGTCCGGTCGGTCTTCCGGATGGCCGCTCGCCGTCCCGAGCTGCTGGGACTGCTGCGCGAGGCGGCGCGCCTCGGTCCTCCGGCGGCCACCCAGATGACGGTGGCCCTCCAGCCCCTGGTCGTCCGGGCCTCGCACTTTCTCCAGGCCGAGATGGACGCCGGCCGGATGCGCCGCCACGAGCCACAGCTCCTGCTCCTGGCGATCTACTCGACGGTGATCGGGATGGTCACCGAGGTCGAGGTGCTCCGCGCCCTGGGCGAGGAACCGAGCGCCCGCTCGCTGGTGCGGCGACGTGCCGACGTGCTCGCCCTCCTGCGGTCCGCACTGCTGACCGACTGACCGGGGGCTTGCGCACTTCCGGGGTGCTCTCGCCCTGGCCGGCGCGTCCGCGACGGGAGGTGGTGCGGCTCCCTTCGGCACTAGGGGGCCGGCGCGCCCCTCGGGGTGGCGGTGACACGTACAACTCGACCGAGGCCCGGGCTGTGGGCGAGCCGTAGCGCTGCACTCGCCGGGCCCGCAGCAGCAACCACCCACCCCGACACGAACGGCACGAGGAGGATGAAGCTGCCGAAGGCCAATCCCATGATCACGATGGCGAACGCCATGAGCGCACGGCGCCCGACGATCGCCGTGACGAAGATCGCGGACTAGAAGATCAGCCAGACGGCGGGCTGGAACCCGTAGTGATTGTGGGAGGAGACGGTGTTGCAGGTGGCAGCGGCTCCGACGTTCACCGTGTACTTGAAGCGGTGTGCACAGGCCTTGTACACCGGGTGCGTCGTGGCCGCCACCGAGAGCTTCGAGACCATGTAGGGGTTGTATCGACGTGGGAGATGTCCGCTTGCTTTGGTACAATCCGTGTCCTCGATGAACATTGCAAAACGTGCGCGTCGCCTTCCGGGCCCCGCAGCGACCACTCTGATGGGGACGGGGATCGAGTTGCTGGTCGGTGCAGGGTTCATGGCCCTTGCCGCCGTGGCAGGGCTGGTGTTCGTACAGCGTCCACTGCCCAATCGACTCGACACGTTCTGGATGCAGATTCTGCCTGCCAACTACACCGCGGGATGGGCTCACGAACTGACGCACTTCGGCTCGTTGCCCGCGCTCATCATCGGCATGGCGGCCCTGTTGGTGGTGGGGCTCAGTCGTGATTGGGTCCGCGGGATCGGGTGCGCGGTGGCACCCATAATGGCCGTCTTGATCGTCCAGGAGGTGGCGAAGCCCCTCATTGAGGAGCACGTGAAATCCTACGGTGACCCTTCTTACCCCTCGGGGACGGTGACGGTAGTGACGGCGCTAGCCACGGCAGCCGTCTTGGTCACCCCCAGGGTTCTGAGAGGTGTCACGGCTTGCATCGGCCTGCTCGCGGTGGTGGCCACGTGCTCGGCTGTGGTCGAACTCCGCTGGCACTATCCCACTGCCGCCATCGGTGGCGTGTGTGTGGGCGCCGGGGCCGTTCTGCTCGTCGACGCCCTGCTGCACCTGCCCCCGGCCTTGAGATCCCCTGCCGTGCCGGAAGCCGGCCCAGACCCGATCGATTGGACGAGAACTGCGTTCGAAGATTGCCCAGCGACGTCCGGTGCCTCACCGGTATCCAGACGCGACCAGTCCGAGGGCGAAGGCGGTTCCATACAGGCTTTCTCATCGGCCAGCGAAGCGATGGCCCTGCGTGTTTCCCGTGTACACCTGTAGATCGGCACGGATCCGCGGCTCTTCAGTGCATCGTTGTGCGCACATGACGTAGAGGTTGGCGGCATCTTGGGAATCTCGGTCACCCGTTCCAACCGGGCACGGCGTCGCGACCGCGACTTCTTCTTGTGAATCGGCCGTTGACGGAGGCTCGAGTGCCACGGCGTCGACCTCGGATCCCCTCGTGGACAGGTCTGAGCAGTCCGAATTCCTCGGTGACGGGCCAGCGAACCGGGAGCGCTCACCTCGGACCGGTCGGCGGTCCCGTTGCTTCGTTCCGACAGTCGGCTCTGACGCCAAACCACCGAGGCATTGCCGAGCCGGCCCCGTCCCATAGGCGCTCGAAAGCCATCGAGGGTGCCCTATCCAGCCGTGAAGAAGGCCGCCTGTTGAGTTGGCCGCAGTTTGACGAGAAGCTCAGTCGCGGTCTGATCGGGCACCAGCTCTCCGCCCAAGGCCGAACCACGAAGCGGACGCCGACTCGGGCGTGTCAAGCCAGCGAGGGTTGTCAATCGCGAAGCGGTAGATGGCCTCGAGTTCGGCGATGCTCTTGGCAGCAGTGAACCGTTTCTCGTAGGTCTGCTTCGCCGCCTTGCCGAGTTCGAGCAGACGGTTCGGGGAGCTCTCGATCTCTTGAAGGTGGCGAGCCAGGGCATCGACGTCTCCAGGCGGGTAGAGCATTCCATCGACGCCGTCGGTGATCATTTCAACGAACGAACCGTGCGCACGGGCAACGGGGGGGACGCCCGCCGCCATGGCCTCGGCCACAACGAGGCCGAACGGCTCAGGCCACTCGGAGGGCGCGACGAGTGCTCGAGCCCGGCGCACCAGGGCGGTGCACTCGTCTCGAGTTAGGAGTCCCAATACGTCGACCGAGGGACGTGATGCCGCCCATGCACGCACCTCTTCGTCGAGCGGCCCAGATCCAGCGATAGCAAGGCGCAGTCCCGGCGCGGGCCGGGTTGCTGAGTATGCATCCCATGCTTGCATCAGCACGCGAAGCCCCTTGGGCACAGAGAGTTGCCCAAGATAGACAACCAGCTCATCGGTGGCATCCTTCGGTGCCACCGGCATCGTGAAATTGGGCTTCACGAAGCAGCGGGAGGGCGGAAACTTCAGTGATTCCAACTCGAGGCGCTGCGCGTCCGATATGAACACATAGGCAGAAGGCGCGCTTCTCCATAGCTG
>JBKQNY010000116.1:0-20428 GCA_052145775.1 Acidimicrobiales bacterium | reverse complement strand
AGGCGTTGATGGCGTTGGGCGAGGCGAACTCGACCCGCCCCTCGCCGTCGACCACCACGAATCCGTCCCCCACCCGCGGGGTCTCCTCGGTGCCCACGTCCTGGTCGGGGAAGGGGAAGGCCGACTCCCCCACCATCTGGGCCAGCCGCTCGAAGACGTCGAGGTAGCTCTTCTCGTACGGGCTGATGCTGTCGCGGTCGCCCGCCACGCCCACCCGCACCACCACGGCGATGACCTTGCCCCCGAAGGCCACCGGGACGTTCTCGATCGGCACGCCGTCGCCCAGCGAAGGGTGCTGGACCAGCCCGCGGGTGGACGCCCCGCCGTGCAACGCCTCCTCCATCCCCACGAGCACCGTCTCGCCGAGGGTCCGGCCGACCAGATCCTCCTCGACCAGGGTGGGCCGGTTGTTGGGGCGGATCTGGCCGAGGACGACCAGCTCGGGCCGCTCGCCGGAGTGGCCGGGGTGCGAGGGGGCCAGCGGCACCAGGAGGAGGAGGTCGGAGAAGGAGAGGTCGGCCAGCACCGACCACGACCCGAGGAGGCGCTGGAGGTGCTCGAGCTCGTCGGGCGCCAGGTCGGTGTGCTGGTAGGCCAGCTCGGCCGGGGTGGTCATCTCGAGGACGGCGCCGACCCGTTGGCCGCCGCCCCGGCGGCCGGGGCCCCGTCGCCCGTCCCGTCTCCGGTCGCGGCGCCGACCGGCACGGTGTGGGGCACGCGGCGCCGGTAGCCCTGCAGCCGGTCGACCCCGACCCCGGCCAAGATGGCCCGGAGGTCGTCGGCCCGGTCGGCCACCTCGTCCAGGCGGTGGGCGTCGGAGGCGGTGGTGAAGGGCACCCCGTGGGCGGCCAGGCGGGCCAGCAGGGGCTCGGCGGGGTACTGCTCGGCGGCCGGCTTGCGCCAGCCGGCCGAGGACAGCTCCGCCGCGGTGCCGCTCGAGGCGGCCGCCTCGGCGATGCGGTCCCACCACTCCTTCGGGCTGGTGGGCCGCCGTCCCGTCACCTTGATCAGGTCGGGGTGGGCCAGGACGTCGCAGGTGCCGGTGGCCGCCAGCTCCTCGACGGCCGCGGTGTAGGCGTCCCAGCAGTCGTCGACCGAGCGCGTGGACCACTCCTCCATCGAGACCGCGTCGCCCAGGTCGTCGAAGCGCCACGCCCCGACCCAGTGGACCGAGCCGATGAGGACGTCGAAGGGGTAGCCCGCCAGCAGCGACGCCACCTCGTCCATCCGGCCCCGGTAGTAGTCGACCTCGAGCCCGAGCACGACCGGCAGCCCCGCCCGCTTGGCCTCGAGGGCGGTCTCGACGTAGGCGTCGAGGTCGGCCCGGGCGTGGAACGCCCAGTAGGCGGCCATCGACAGGCGCAGGGCGTCCGACTCCTCGTCGGCCTCCCAGAACCCGCCGAGGAGGCGGTCGGCCTGGACGAAGCGGAAGAGGTGCTCGGTCAGCGCCACCTCGACCACCCCCGCCGCCCGGGCGCGCTCGCAGTAGTCGGCCACCTGTTCGACCGAGAGCGGGGTCTCGCGCTCGGTGTGGGGCCAGAGGTGCAGGTGGTAGTCGAGCACGGTCGACCGGTCAGGCGCCGGCCGGCCCCGCCGCCCGGCGGCGGACCACGGTCACCCCGTCCCTGATGGTGGTGAAGGCGCAGACCACCCGGGGGTCGGCGGCCAGCTTGGCGTTGAAGGCGGCGATGGCCCGCCCGTTCTCGGTCTGGCGCGCCCCGGGGAGCACGTCGCCCCGCTGCAGGGTGTTGTCGGCCACGATCACCCCGCGCTCGGACAGCTTGGGCAGCACCGCCTCGAAGTAGGCGTCGTAGGAGGGCTTGTCGGCGTCGATGAAGACGAGGTCGAAGGGGCCGGGCAGGGCGGCCAGCGACTCGAGGGCCGGGCCCTCCACCACGTCGATCACCCCGGCGTAGGGGCTGGCGGCGATGTTGGCCCGGGCGGTCTGCGCGTGGTGCGGGTCCACCTCCAAGGTGGTGATCCTCCCCCCGGGCGAGAGCCCGGCCGCCATGGCCAGCGCCGAGTAGCCGGTGAAGGCGCCGATCTCGAGGACCGAGGTGGCGCCGCAGGCGAACACCAGCAGCTCGAGGAAGCGGCCCTCCTGGCGGCCGACCATCATCCCCCAGTGCTCGAAGTCGCGCTGGGTGCTCTCGTGCACCGAGGCCAGGTGGCCGGGGACCTCCGTCGAGTGCTCCTCGGCGTAGTTGACCACGTCGGGGTGGATCAGGTCGGCCACCCCGTCATCGTAGGCGCACGGGCCCCGCGTCAGTCCCAGATCTGCTCGCCCAGGCGGAGCAGCCCGGCCATGTCGACGATGTCGGCCTCGAAGAACGGGACCGAGGCCATCACCTCGGGACTCGAGGCCAGCTCGGCGCGCTGCTCGGCCTCGCGCCGCGCCACCACCCCGAAGTTCAAGAAGCTGTCGGCCACCTCCTCGAGTACCCGGGCGGTCTGCGCGGGGTCGGTGGGCAGCCCGTCGGCCAGCTCGGCCGCCCGCTGCCGCAGCGCCGTGGCCACCTTGGAGGCGCGGCGGTCCCGGAAGTAGGCGGGCAGCACCTTGTTCAGCACGATGGCCCCCAGGTGCAGCCGGCGCTCGGTCAGCTCCTTGGAGAAGAACTCGGCCTCTCGCACCGGCGTGGCCTCGAGGGTGGAGACGACCATGAAGGTGGTGCGCCGGTCCGAGAGCAGTCGGGTGACCGCCTCGGCCCGCTCGACGAAGCCGGGGTACATCGACTGGAACAGCACGAAGAACTCCGAGATGTCGGCGAGGAACTGGGTGCCCAGGATGCGGTCGGCCACCTGGTAGAAGGGCCGGGAGGCCAGGTTCACCAGCCGGGAGCGGTAGGGGACGATCAGCCAGCGCAGCAGACGGCTCGAGAAGAAGTCGGCCATGCGCTTGGGGGCGTCGAGGAAGTCCAGGGCGTTGCGGGTGGGCGGGGTGTCCACCACGATCAGGTCGTACTTGCCTTCGCTGTGGATCTCGTAGAGGCGCTCCATGGCGATGTAGTCGTGGCTCTGGACGAAGCGCGACGAGATGTTGCGGTAGAGGGGGTTGGCCAGAATCAGCTGGCGCGTCTCGGGGTCGGGCGCGTGCCGGCGCACCAGGGCGTCCCAGCTCTCCTTGGTGTCGAGCATGGCGGCCCACAGCTCACCCCTCGGCGCCACGCCGGCCGCGGCGAAGACCTCTGTGCCGATGCGCACCTCGGTGTTGCCGATCCCCGCCCCGCCCGGGCCGGCCAGCCCCAGGGCGTCGGCCAGCCGGCGGGCCGGGTCGACCGTGAGGACCAGCACCCGCCCGCCGTGGCGGTAGGCGGCCATGGCCGCGGCGGCCGCGGCGGTGGTCGTCTTGCCGACGCCGCCGGGCCCGCAGGCGATGACGATCTCCTTGGCCGCCAGCAGCCCGTCGAGGGACCCCTGCCGGGGCGGACGCCGGGGCGGCGGGGGCGCCGGGGCGGCGGGGGCGGTACCGCGACGGCGGTGCGGGCCCCTCGGAGTTCCGGCGGGGCGGGCGGAGCCGGCCGGGGCCATCAGAACCCCAGCTCCTCACCGAGCGAGGCCGCCACCTGCCCGGTGGTGCGCAGCCCGTGGAACCTGGAGAAGAGGTAGGGCAGGTAGAGCACGGGCACCGAGGGGTCGAGCCCCTCGCGCAGCCGCTGCAGGTGGCCGGCGCGGGTTCGCCGCATGGTCACCGCCAGGCGCGCCCCCTCGAGGACCGTACCCACGTCCCCGCCGGCCCGCCGGGACAGCTCCTCGGCCAGCTCGGGACGGCGCAGCTGCTCGAAGACCTCCTCCTCACCGCGGCCAAACAGTTCGGGCAGCACCCGGTTGACGACGACGGCCGAGAGCCGCACCGTGGTCTCCGCGGCCACCCGCTCGGCCAACTCGAGGGTCTCGGACACCGGCATCTCCTCGGGGGTGGTGACCGCCACCAGGCCGGTTCGCCTCGGGTCGGAGAGGATGTCGAGCATCCAGTCGGTCTGGAGACGGATCAACCCCACCTTCACCAGGTCGTTGATGGCCTGGGGGGCCGCCAGCTGGCCGATGATGTGGCCGGTGGCCGGGGCGTCCACCACCACGAGGTCGTAGGTGCGCTCCCTCACCTCGTAGCAGAACTTGCCCACGGTGAGGATCTCGCGCACACCGGGGGCGGCGGTGGCCACGAAGTCGAAGGCCTTGGCCAGTGGGCCGATGCGCCCCACCACCGGGATCTTGAGGTTCAGCTTCAGGTACTCGCGCAGCGACGCCTCGGTGTCCATCGACATGGCGAAGACGCCCGGCGCCACCTGGCGCTCTGAGAACGCGGTCGGCTCGGCCTCGAAGAGGGAAGCCAGGTCGCCCTTGGCATCGACCTCGCAGGCCAGGACCCGCTTGCCGCGCTCGGCGGCCAGCTGGGCCAGCGCGGCGGCGACCGTGGTCTTGCCCACCCCTCCCTTGCCGGTGACGAAGACCAGTTCGAGGTCGAGCAGTCCGGGACCGTCGGCGGGCGGTTGCGCCACTGCCCCGGCGCTCAGGGCGCGCCGAAGCCGACCCGGCGCTCGTTGGCCGGCGCCCCGACCTCCACGTAGGCCACCTTGGCCACCGGCACCGCCACCCGGCGGCCCCGTCGGTCGGTCAGCCAGAGCACGCCCTCGTCGCCGCCGAGGGCCGACTCGATGTCGGCCAGGACCTTGTCGCGGTCGGCGTCGTCCGCGAGCTCGACCTCGAGCTCCTTGGGGGTCTGGACGATCCCGATGCGCACGTCCATGTGGTTCGGCTCCTTGTCCGCCGGCACACCCGGCCCACCCGACGATACAAGGACGGGGCACACTGGACGCCATGGAGGACCGCGCCGACCCCGCCGACACCGAGCGCAGCCGCCGCTGGGCGGCCACGATGGCCGGCTTCGCCGGGCACCCCCCGGGGACCGGCGACCCCGAGGAGCTCGAGGGCGGCCACACGGTGGGGGGGGGCGGGGTGGCGGTGCGGGTCGCCCACGCCGACTCGCGGGCCGGCGTCTCGACCACGGGTGGGCGCGACCCGGCCATGGCCCGCGGCGCGCGCGAGGAGGACGAGGAGGGGACCCTCGCCCCCGGCGCCACCCGGGCCGCCGGCGCCGGACGGCGGGCCCGCCAGGAGGAGCCCGATCCGTGGCGCACGTGCTTCGAGCGCGACCGGGATCGCATCCTGCACTCGTCGGCCTTCCGGCGGCTGGCCGGCAAGACCCAGGTGTTCGTCTTCCCCGAGGACCATCAGCGGACCCGACTCACCCACGCCCTGGAGGTGGCCCAGGTGGCCACCGGGGTGGCACGCGCCTGCCGGCTGAACGTGGCCCTCACCGAGGCCATCGCCCTCGGCCACGACTGCGGTCACGGCCCGGGCGGCCACGCCAGCGAGGACGCCCTCGACCCCTACGTCCCCGAGGGCTTCGACCACGCGCCGTGGGGGGCACGGGTGTCGCTCGCCTCACTCAACCTGTGCGCCGAGACGCTTGACGGGATCGCCAACCACAGCTGGTCCCGCCCGGCCCCGTCCACCCCCGAGGGCGAGGTCGTCAGCTGGGCCGACCGTATCGCCTACGTCTGCCACGACTGGGAGGACGCGGTGGCGGCGGGCATCGTCACCCCCGCCCTGCTGCCGGCCGAGGTCCGCCAGCGCTGCGGCGAGCGCCGCAGCCAGCAGCTCGGGGCCTTCATCGACGCGATGGTGGCCACCGTCGTGGCCACGGGCCGCATCGGCATGGACGAGCAGACGGCCGGGGTCCTCGCCGCCTTCCGGGCCTGCAACTACGAGCACGTCTACCTGCGCGAGGCCTCGGTGGCCCAGGGCCGTGCCGTGGTGGCCGTCCTGCGGGCGCTGGTTGAGCACTACGCCGACCGCCCCAACGCCATCCCCGACGTCGCCGCCTCGGGCGGGGCGGCGGCCGGCGAGCCCGACGCCGTCCGGGCCGCGGTCACCTACGTGGCCGGCATGACCGACCGGTTCGCCTTCCGCCAGGCCGTCGCCGTCCTCGGGTGGGACCCGGCCAAGCTCCCCGCCGGGGTGGGCGGCTGGTCCTGAGCCGCCCAGTGGGCCCGGTGCGGCCCGACGCCGGCGTCGGCGTCGAGCGCGTGCCCGGGCCGTGAGTACGCTGGCGGACAGCCGCCTCGGTCGGACGGGGCCGGCCCAACGACGAGGAGCGCACATGACCGGGCCCGACGAGTGGTCGCCCGATGAGCCGCTGGGCACCGAGGCCTTCGAGCAGGGCGACGAGGCCCTCGACGAGCGTGCCCGGATCGATCCCGAGATCGTCGAGGACGTGCTGTCGGACCCCGCCCTCGACCCGTCACTCGTCGTCGACGATCGCGAGCTCGAGGAGGCGGGGGCCGAGTTCGACGACCCCGAGGCCCTGGTGACCCTGGAGGGGATGATCGACGATCCCGACGGCCGGGGCGGCCCCACCGGCAAGGAGATCGCCCGCCAGCGCGACCACGAGGGCTGGGACCTTGACGAGCCCCTGGTGCCCGAGCGGGAGCAGGAGGAGGCGTCGAGGCCCCAGACAGCCCCAGCCTGAGCGCGCCGCCACCCCGGCCCGGGGGGCGGCGCGACGAGGGTTCCGGGCCTCGCGAGGCGGAGGCGGACCATGGCAGACAGCAACGGACTCGACGGCCACCACCGGGCCACGCTCGAGCGGATCTTCCGCCATCCGACCAGCCACAACATCCAGTGGCACGACGTCCTGTCGCTGCTGCGGTCGGTGGGGACGGTCGCCGAGGGCCACGAGGGGCGTTACACGGTGACCCTCGGGGAAGAGACCCAGACGTTCGACGCGTCGCACGGCCACGACCTCGACGACCAGGCCGTGGTCGACCTCCGGCGGATGCTGCGCGGGGCCGGACTGGCGCCGGACTGAGGCCTCGAGCCCTCCGCTAGCGCAGCGTGAGCTCGCGGCGGTAGACGCGGGCGGGGCCGAGCGCCGACAGCCGGCCGGCCAACGCCGCGAAGGCCGCGGCGGCCTCGCCGTCGGGGTCCGACACCACCACCGGCACCCCCCGGTCCGCGCCCTCTCGCAACGCGGGCAGGAGGGGGACCCGGCCCAGGAGGGGGACGCCCAGGTCGTCGGCGAGGGCCTGGCCGCCGCCCTGGCCGAACAGCTCGTAGCGGGTGCCGTCGTCGCCGGTGAACCAGCTCATGTTCTCCACCACCCCGCGCACCGACAGTTTGAGCTTGCGCGCCGCGTAGGCCGAGCGCTGGGCCACCCGCTGGGCCGCCGGCTGGGGGGTGGTCACCACGATCACCTCGGCCCGGGGCATCACCCCGGCCATGGAGAGGGTGACGTCGCCGGTCCCCGGCGGCATGTCGACGAGGAGGAAGTCGGGCTCGCCCCAGTAGGCGTCGGCCAGGAACTGCTCGATGGCCTTGTGGAGCATCGGGCCGCGCCAGATCACCGGCTGGTCGTCGGGGACGAAGAACCCCATCGAGAGCACGCGCACGCCGTGGACGGCGACCGGCACCACGAGGTCGCCGAGGACGACCGGGTCGTGGTCGGCCCCGAGCATGCCCGGCACCGAGAAGCCGTAGACGTCGGCGTCGAGGACGCCCACCTGATGGCCGGACAGGGCCAGGGCCACCGCCAGGTTCACGGTGACCGAGGACTTTCCGACCCCGCCCTTGCCCGAGGAGATGCCGATCACCCGGGTGCGCGAGCCGGCCCGCAGGAAGCTCGGCGTGGGCGAACCGCCGTGGTCGTGTCCGTGCCCGTCGCCGTGGTCGTGGCCACCGTCGTCGGGCCCCTCCATCTGACTGCGGAGCCGGAGGCGCAGCGACCCCCGCTCGTCGTCGTCCATCACCCCGGTCTCGACCGAGACCTCCTCGATGCCCGGCTCGGACGCCGCGGCCGCCTCGACCAGCCGGCGCAGGTCCTCGGCTCCCGGCCAGGCGGCCACCGGCAGGGCCAGCACCACCCCGGCCCGGCGCCGGCGTACGCGCACCGCCCGCACCATGCCCGCCTCAGAGAGGGGGAGACCGAGCTCGGGGTCGACCACCGCGCCCACCACCTGCTCGAGCCTCGCCTGATCGGATGCCATGGAGCTCCTGCCTGTGTCGGAGAGAGGGTGCGGCGCGCTCGGGGAGGCCCGGCCAACGGCCGGTGCGGACGCCTCCCGGTAGACTACCGAGGGTGGGGCCTGTGCCAGACGTCCTCCCCGCGACCGCCACCGGTGCCGGACACGGCGACGACGCCCGGTTCTCTGGGGCGGTGGCGGCGGTGACCGCCGCCTTCGGCGATCCGACGCGGCGCGACATCTTCCTCCACGTCCGGGCGAACCCCGGGGTCACCGCCACCCAGGTGGCGACGGCCTTCTCGGTCCACCCCAACGTGGCCCGGCACCACCTCGACCGCCTGGTGGCCGGCGGTTACCTGGACGTGGCCAGCGGCCGGCCCGGCCAGGGGGCGGGCCGGCCCTCCAAGCGCTTCTACCCGGCGGCCGGGGACCCGACGGCCGAGTTCCTCACCCGCCGCGACGACCTGCTGGTGGCCCTCCTGCGCCAGGCCCTGGAGCTCCTCGGCCCCGAGGCGGCCGAGCAGATGGCGGCCGCGGTCGGCGAGGACTACGGGCGGCGGCTGGCGGCGCGCATGACGCCCGGTGACGGCCAGCGCTCGGTTCGGGCCGCCATGCACGCCATCGCCGAGGCCCTCACCGCGCACGGCTTCGACGCCCACGCCGAGGACCAGGGCGGCTCGACGGCGGTGGTGGCCGAGCAGTGCCCCTTCGGCGACGCCGCCACCAGCTACCCGGTCCTGTGCGCGGTCGACCGGGGCATGGTCAAGGGGCTCTTGTCGGGCCTCTGCGGCGACGCGCCGGAGGGGCCGACCCCGGTCGTGCTCTCCTCGCGGGCCCGCGGCGACGACACCTGTGGCGCCCTGGCCTGAGCGGGCCGGCGGCCGGTCGGCCTGAGGCCGCGAGCGCGGTGGCCCGTCACTACCTGGACCACGCCTCGACGTCCCCGGCGCGTCCGGAGGCCGCCGACGCCGTCCGCCGGGCGCTGGCCGGCCCGGCCGGCGACCCGGGACGGGTCCACGAGGAAGGCCGTGTGGTGCGGGCCCTCCTCGAGGAGGCCCGGGCGCAGGTGGCCGCGCTGCTCGGGGTCCGGCCCCGCCAGGTCGTCCTCACCTCGGGCGGCACCGAGGCGGCCAACGCCGCGGTCTGGGGGGCCACCCGGGCCCGTCCGGGCGCGGCGGTGCTGTGCGCCGCGGTCGAGCACTCGTGTGTGCGCGACGCCTCCGAACGGCTGGCCGACACCGAGCTCCTCCCCGTCGACGGCCGGGGCCGGATCGACGCTGCGGGGGTGGCCGAGGCGCTGGCCCGCCTCGCCGACCGCCCCCCGGCGCTCGTGCACTGCCAGTGGGCCAACCACGAGGTGGGGACGGTCCAGCCGGTGGCCGCGGTGGTGGCCGCCTGCCGTGCGGCGGGGGTGCCGGTCCACGTGGACGCCGCCGCCGCCTGCGGCCACCTCGACCTCGACCTGGCGGGTCTCGACGCCGACCTGGTGTCGGTGAGCGCCCACAAATTCGGCGGGCCCCCCGGGGCCGGCGCCCTGATCGTCCGGCGCGGGCTGCGGTTCGAGCCGCTGCTGGTCGGGGGGATGCAGGAGCGTGGCCGGCGGGCGGGGATGGAGAACGTCCCGGCCGCGGCCGGCTTCGGGGCGGCCGCGGCCGCGCTCACCGAGGGCGGGGGGGCCCGCCTGGCCACCGAGGCGGACCGCGCCCGGGCACAGAGCGCGCGGCTGGCGGCGGCGGCCCTGGCCGTGGAGGGGGTCACGCTCGTCGGCGACCCCGACCCCGCCGGCCGCCTCCCCCACCTGGTCTGCCTGGGCGTGGCCGGGGTGGAGGCCGAACCGGTCCTCTTGGGCCTGGACCGGGCGGGCGTCGCCGCCCACTCGGGGTCGGCCTGCGCCTCGGAGTCCCTCGAGCCCTCGCCGGTGCTGGCGGCCATGGGCGAGGACCCGAACAACTCCCTGCGGCTGTCGGTCGGCTGGTCGACCGCCGACGAGGACGTCGAGGCGTTCGCCGCCGCCTTCGGCGCGGTGGTGGCCGGCCTGCGGGCGCTGCGCCCGGGACCCTGACCGGGGTGTCCGGGTCCTGCGGGTCCGAGTCCTCAGGTGACGGCGGCGAAGTAGCGGGCCATCCCGCCCAGGCGTGTGACGACCTCGGGCGCGCCGGCCAGGACGTCGGGCAGCCGGCCCCGGCCGCTCAGCGCGTCGACGGTCGCCGCGGGCTCCCCGGACAGCTCCGCCGCGCCGCCGGTGCCGGGGTGGCCGTCGTCGGCCCCGACCGCCCAGGCCTCGGTCGTCCCGCCGCCCCGGCGCAGCCGGACCGGGCCGACGGCCACGTCGAGGGGGTCGCGCCCGGCGAAGAACGAGGCCAGCACGAGGCCGTAGGCGAGCATGGTGTTCGCCTCGGAGGGGCCGCCTGCCCCGGCGAGACCCAGCGGGACGAGCACGTCGCGCTCGTGGATCCACGCGTCCCACCCGAGGTGCACCGCGGCCAGCCACCAGGGCACGTCGCCGATCGGCGAGAGGGCCGGAACCCCGAAGCGGTCGGGCCCGGCCGACTCGAGCTCGGCCACCATCTCGGCGCTCGAGGCGCAGAACCGACCGGCGACCTCGGCGTCGGGCACCGCCCGCTCCGCCCGGACGAACTCGTCGGGGGTGTGGCGGGGGTCGAACCCCTCCACCAGCGAGCGGTCGCCGGCCCAGGTGCGGCGGAGCGCGTCGTCCGCCCAGACCCCGTGGCGCAGCACGTCGGCCACCGTCCACCCCGCGCAGCGCGACGGCGCCGAGAGCTCGTCGGCCCCGAGGAGTCCCACCGCCGCGGCGAAGCGCCGGCGCTGGCCGGCCACCGCGGCGAGGGTGGCGGCGGGATCGAAGAGGAACCGGACCCGTGCGGCCGGGGGCGCGCCCGGGGCCGCGTCTCGACCGCCGGCGGTCACGACGCCGGCACCCCCGACGGGACGGCCTGTCCCGCGGCCGAGAAGGCACCACGGATCTGGCTGGCGAACTGCTGCGTCCAGCCCGTCGGCGGGTGGTCGGCGAGGAACAGCCGGTACTGCCCGACGGCGGCGGCGTCGTCGCCCTCCTGGTAGTCGATGGTGCCGAGGTAGAGGTGGCCGGCGTAGAAGGAGGGGGCCGCGCTGACCGCCTTGGCCACCTGGGCCCGGCCACGCTGCTCGAGGCCGGGGTTCCCCGCCCCGCTCCCCGACTCCCACTCCAGCCAGCCCGACTCGGCCAGGGCGGTGGGCTGGGCGGGGTGCTGGGTGAGCACGGTCTGGTAGACGCCGAGGGCTGTGACGACCTTGCCCTCGTCGGCCAGTACGGCCGCCTGGTCGAGCTCCTGGTCGACGAGACGCTGCCCGCTCAGCTGCGCGCCGCCGGTGGCCACCTGGCCCGGCAGACGGGGCGAGGTGACCTCGACCACCAGCACAACGGTGGCCGCCGCCAACGCCGCCACACCGGCGACGGCCATCCACGCCCGGCGCCGGGGGCGCCAACCCCGGGCGCGGGCGGCGGCGGGCCGCCGCGCCTGGCGGGCCGCGCCGTCCGGCGTCGGCTCGGCGTCGTCCGCCGGCAGCTCGAGGGCGGCCAGCCGAGCCTCCACCCCGGCGAGGAGCGCCTCGTCGCGGCGGCGGAGCGCGTCGTGGTCGGCGTCGGTGAGGTCGCCCGCCTCGTGCTCGGCGTCGGCGTCGTCGAGCGAGCGCCGGAGGAAGTCGCGCCGGTCGACCAGGGCCCAGCGGTCGGCGGCCTCGGTCTGGGTCACGCCTCGACCTCCTCGCGGAACCGGCCGAGCTGGCGGCTCCGCCGCCAGAACAGCACCACGACCGCGCCCAGCGCGGCCGCCCCGGCCACCGCCGGCACCACCCACACCACGGCAGCCAGGCCGCTGGTGGGCGGGCGCAGCAGGATGGTCGAGCCGTATCGGCTCACCAGGGCGGCGTCGATCTGCGGGGCGGTCTCCCCCTCGGCCACCAGCCGGGCCACCTCGTGGCGGACGGCCACCGCGGCCGAGGCCGAGGAGTCGGCGACCGTGGCGTCGATGCAGCTCGGGCAGCGCAGCTGGGCGTCGATGGCCGCCGCCCGCTGGGCGTCGGTCGGGGCGGCCGAGGAGAAGAGCCCGCCGCCGACGGCCAGGGCCCCCGCCAGCACCAGGGCCAGCACGACCAGGCCGAGGAGCGGCCGTGGCCGCCGCACCCGGCCCCCGGCCGGCCGGGGGTCCTCAGTCACGGGCGCTCCTCGCCTCGGCCAGCATCGAGGTGAGCTGGGAGGTCTTGACCGGTCCGTCGAACGCCCCGACCACCGTGCCCTGGGGGTCGATCAGGAAGGTCACCGGGGTCGACCCCACGCCGTACGAGTTGGCGATGGTCCCGTCCCGGTCGAGCACGGCCGGCCAGCGGGCCCCCCACTGCGAGACGAAGGCGCCCGCCGCCGAGGCCGAGTCGTCGAAGACGACGCTCAGCAGGGCCGCCCCCGACGGCTGGCGGCCCTGCTCGAAGGCGAAGTCCACCAGGTTGGGCTCCTCCTCCTGGCAGGGGGTGCACCAGCTGGCGAAGAAGTTCACGTAGACGTACCGGCCGCGGTAGTCGGCGAGCGACACCCGGGCTCCTTGGAGGTCCGAGCCGGAGAACCGGGGGGCCGGGTGGCCGAGCAGCGGGCTGGCCACCCGCGCCGCCTGGTAGGAGGGCTGGAGCGCCACCACCACGGCCACGACGACCAGCACCGCCGCCACGCCGCCGGCCACCCAGCGGGCCGTGTGACGGCGCCCGGGAGAGGCCGGAGGCGGGCCCGCCCCCGCAGGCGGTGCGGCCAGCGCACTCACGGGCGGCCCACCGGCTCTCCCACGACCGCGGCCCCGCCGGGGTCGGCCGACCGCGTGCCGTCGCCGTCGCTGTCTCCGTCGCCGTCCCCACCGCCGGCCGCCGCGACCAGCGGGGAGAGGGTGGAGACGGGGTCGGTCGGCCGCCGTCGGCCCCCCGGCGCCAGGGCCAGCAGCCCGCCGAGCCCGATGAGCAGGCCGCCCGCCCACATCCAGGCGATGAGCGGCTCGATCACCACTGTGACCGAGACCGACCCGGCCGGGAGCGCCACCCCCTGGGCCGCGGTCGAGGGGATCCCGCCGATCCCCGACAGGGTCAGGTACACGTCGCCGGTGAACCCCGAGTCGATGGCGGGGGTCCCCACCGCCTCGGAGTTCGCCCCGTCGTACTGGCTCACCGCCGGGGTGAAGGGGCCGCCGCCGTCGACCCGCACCAGGGCCTCGGTGGCCGTCCGCTGGGGGGTGCGCACTGTGCGAAGTCCCTCGAAGACGAAGGTGTTGCCGGCGAAGGAGACCGGCCGGCCCTGGCGCAGCGCCAGCTGCGCCGAGGACCGGAAGGAGGTGGCGGCCACCAGCCCCACCGCCAGCACCACCACCCCGAGATGGACCACCATGCCGCCGTTGGCCCGCCCGACCAACCCCCGCCAGGCGCCCGCCCCGTGGCGCCGGCTGGCCCGCACCGAGAGCACGAGGGACCGGCCGGCCGAGGCGGCGGCAAAGGCGCCGAGCCCGAAGGCGAGCAGCGGCTCGACCCCGCGGACCCCGCCGGCCACGCAGGCCACCACGGTGAGCACCCCGACCCACGCCGGGACGCGCAGCCGCTGCCAGAGCACCGTCCCGTCCACCTTGCGCCAGCTGAGGGCGGGGGCCACGGCCATCAGGAGGAGGAGGGCCAGGCCGACCGGGGCCGCCACCGTGTTGAAGTAGGGCGCGCCCACGGTCACCTGCTGGTTCTTCACCGCCTGGTAGAGGAGGGGGAAGAGCGTGCCGAGCAGCACCACGAAGGCGAAGCCCACGAAGAGCAGGTTGTTCACCACGAAGGCGCCCTCCCGGCCGAGCGGGGCGTCGATCCCGCCCGGGGACCGCAGGCGGTCACCGCGCCAGGCCAAGAGCCCGAAGCCGGTGACCACCACAGCCACGAAGAACCCGATGAGCAGCGGCCCGAGCGTCGACGCCGAGAAGGCGTGGACCGACTCGACCACCCCCGAGCGGGTGAGGAAGGTGCCGAGGATGGTGAGGGAGAAGGTGGCGATGCACAACGCGAGGTTCCACACCCGCAGTAGCCCCCGCCGTTCCTGCACCAGCACCGAGTGGAGGTAGGCGGTGCCGCACAGCCAGGGCATGAGGGCGGCGTTCTCCACCGGGTCCCACCCCCAGAACCCTCCCCAGCCGAGCACCTGGTAGGACCACCAGGCCCCCAGCACGATGCCGACCGAGAGGAAGGTCCACGAGAGCAGCGTCCACCGGCGGGTCTCCACCAGCCAGCGGTCGCCCACCCTGCCGGTGGCCAGCATGCCGACGGCGAAGGCGAACGGGACGGTGAACCCCACGAACCCCAGGTAGAGCAGGGGCGGGTGGGCCGCCACCAGCGGGTTGTCCTGGAGGAGGGCGTTGGGCCCGGCCCCGCGCAGGGGGGCGGAACCGGCCACCGTGAGGAAGGGGTTGGCCGGCCCGGCCATGAGCGCGAAGAAGAAGGCCGCCACGGCGTACATGACCAGGGTGGCCCACCGCACCACCGGGTCCGACCACCGGCGGCGGTAGCGCCAGACGAGCACCCCCGTGTACATCGCCAGGGCCAGCCCCCACAGCAGGATCGACCCGGCCAGGGCCGACCACAGGCCGGTGATCGAGTAGATGAGCGGCGTGGCCCGGGCGTTGTTGTCGGCCACGTAGACGAGGGAGAAGTCGTGGGTGACCAGGGCGTGCTCCATGGCGGCCACGGCGAGGAGCGCCCCCGCCCCGAGCAGAGGTGCCATGAGCCGCCCGTCGAGGCGGGGGTCGGTCGCCCGGCCGCGGGCCGCGCGGCGCAAGGAGACGGCCAGCACCACCACCCCGGCCACCGAGGCCACGAGGGCCAGCCACACGCCGAGACGGCCGAGGTCGGCGTTCAGCACCGCCGCGCCCTCACCCCACCACCTTGCCGTCCTGGCCCCGCACCCGTGTGGGGTGCTGGGCGATGTATGTGGCCGAGTGCTTCACCAGGATCTGGTTGGAGACGAAGATGTCCGACCCCGCCGAGGCGAAGTGGCCGACCACGACGACCGGGATGCCGGGCTGGAAGAGCTGCGGCGGCGACCCGCTGTTGTCGACGGCGACCTGCTCCCCCCCGCCGGCCACCGAGAAGTCGGCGCCGTGCCGGGTGCGCACCACGGTGCCCGCCACCACCGTGCCCTCCAGGCGGAAGGTGGAGGTCCCCAGGGCGGCTTTCTTGGCCAGCGCCTGGTGGACGGTGTCGAAGTAGTCGAGCGAGCTGCCGAGCCCCTCGGCGAGGAGGAAGGCCACCGCGCCCAAGAGGACGGCGAAGACCACGACCAGGCGCGCCCGGTGGCGCGGCCGGGGGCGGGCGGGGGCCGGCGGCGTGGCCAGCGTGCCGGGGGCGCTCATGGGACCGGGTCGGGCGGGTGTCCCGACCCGAGCCGTCGCGCCTCTCCGAGACCGGCCTCCTCTTCGAGCGCCACCGCCCGGGTGAGTCGGCGGCGGCGGGCGACCAGCCAGGCGGCGTAGGCGGCGAGGACCGACAGGCAGATGACGTACCCGGCGATGACGTAGCTCACCGCGGCCCCCCGGCGGGCTCGGGTTCCGGCCGGCCGGCCACGGCCCCGGCGGGGGTCGCCCCGACGACCTCGCTCCCCTCAGCCCGGCGCTCGGCCAAGGAGACCTCGAGCTCCTCGTCGCCGACCCGGTCCGAGAGCACCTCGATCTGGTAGCGGACCACGACCATCCAGGCGAAGACGAGGCTGAGGGCGACGAAGCCGAGGAGCAGCGTCCAGCCCATCGACCCGTGGACCCGCACGTGCAGCTCGGGGTTGAGGACCGTGGCGCTCTGGTGGAGGGTCTGCCACCACTCGACCGAGAAGTGCACGATCGGCACGTCGACGAAGGCCACCAGGGCGGCCACCGCGCAGCGGCGGGCCCGCACCTCGGGCTCGGCCGGCACGCGCCGCAGGGCGAGGTAGCCGAGGAAGAGCACGAGCAGGAGGGCCGTGCTGGTGAGGCGGGCTGTCCAGGTCCACCACACCCCCCAGGTGGGGCGGCCCCAGAGCGACCCGGTCACCAGCGTGAGCACGTTGAAGACCACACCCACCTCCACGCAGGACGCGGCCAGGCGGTCCCAGAACAGCGACCGCGTGCGCCGCCACAGGTAGAGGAGGCTCGAGAGGGCGGCCAGGCCGAAGGCGAGGTAGAGGGCGACCCAGGCCACCGGCGGGTGGAGGTAGAGGAGGCGGACCAGTGTGCCCTGCACCTGGTCGGGCGGGGTGACCCACAGGCCGAGCCACACCGTCGCCGCGGTGGTGACCACGGCGGCGGCCCCGAGGGCGCGCACCGCCGCCGGCCTCACGCCGCCTCCTGCAGCGGGCCGTAAAGGACGATGCCGACGACCACGTACACCGCGGCGAAGGGCCCGAGGATCCGCAGCCACGGCGTACCGGCCGAGGCCGGTCCGGTGATGGCGGCCGACCACGCCCGCGACCCGGCCAGGAGCACCGGGGCCAGGATCGGCAGGACCAGAAGGGGCAGGAGCGTCTCGCGGACCCGCAGCCCGGCCGAGAGCGCCCCGTAGATCACGCCGGCCGCCGAGAGGCCGACGGTGGCGAGCAGCGAGGCCACGACGGCCAGCCAGGCGGCGCGCAGGTGGACGCCGAAGAGGAGGGTGAGCCCCGCCCACAGCACCACCTGGAGGACGGCCAGCTGGACGGCGACCGCGGCCGCCTTGCCCAAGAAGATCCCGGCCGGGTCGATGCCCGAGAGGCGCAGGCCGTCGCGGGTCCCCTCGCCCGATTCGATGGCGAAGCTGCGCTGGGTGGCCAGCACCGTCGAGAACAGCACGGCCAGCCAGAAGATGCCGGGCGCGGCCGAGTGCAGGACGGTGGTCGACGGGCCGAGGGCGAAGGCGGCCAGGAGGAGGACGAGCACCGCGAAGGGGAGCACCTGCCACAGCGCCACCCGGGAGCGGACCTCGATGCGCAGGTCCTTCCCCGCCACGAGCAGTGCGTCACGCCACATCGACGTCACCCGGATCCACGGCCTTGAGCGGACGCCGGCCGCCCCGGCGCGCCTCGGCGACCAGACCTCCGGCCATGACCACGACCCGGTCGGCCAACGGGACGGCCAGATCCGGCTCGTGGGAGGACAGCAGCACCGCCGCGCCCCCGCCGGCGGCCTCGGCCACCAGATCGACCACGACGTCTCGGGCTCCGGCGTCGAGGCCGGCGTGCGGCTCGTCGAGCAGCCACAGCTCCGGGGCGCGCGCCACCAGCGAGGCCAGGGCCACCCGCCGCCGCTGCCCGGCCGACAGCCGGCCCACCGGGGTCCGCCGCAGGCGGCCGGTCAACCCGAGCCGGTCGAGCGCGGCCTCGCCCCGCGGGGCGGGGAGGCCGGCGGCCCGGGTGGCGAACCGCAGGTTCTCGGCCGCCGTCAGCTCGTCGTAGAGGGGGGCGGCATGGCCAAGGAGGCCCACCCGGGACCGGACCGCGGTGCGGTCCTCGACCAGGTCGCAGCCGAGCACGACCGCCTCGCCCGACGTGACGGCCATCAGGCCCGCGCACGTCCGCAGCAGGCTGGTCTTGCCCGCCCCGTTGGGCCCGAGGACGACGACCACCTCCCCGGGGGCGACGGTGAGGTCGACGCCGGAGAGGGCGGGGAACCGACCGGCGAGCGCGACGGCGGCACGGAGGTGGACTGCAGGGGCCATGGCCTGGGGACCATGCTACGGGGGCCGGGGTGCCCGGGGCCAAGCAGCACCGGACCCCTTCGGCCGCCGGTCGCCGGGCGCCCGGGACCGTCCTCAGCTGGTCGTGAGGCGGTGGAGGCCGAGGTGGTCGAGGAGCGCCTGAAACTGGGTGGACAGCCAGCCCAGCTGCCCGGAGAGCAGGAGCACCCCGAAGGCCACCAGCACTGCGCCGGCCACCAGGTTGACCACCCACAGCGACCGCCGGGCGCGGGCCCACAGCGAGGTGAGGCGGGAGAAGGCCACCCCGGTCAACAGGAAGGGGATGCCGAGGCCGATCGAGTAGGCGAAGAGGAGCACCACCCCCCCGGCCAGCGTCGAGCGGGTGGCGGCCAGGCTGAGGACGGCCCCCAGCACCGGCCCGATGCAGGGGGTCCAGGCGAAGGCGAAGGCCATGCCCATCACCGGGGCCGCCCAGGCGCCGAGCACCGAGGGGCGGACGTGGAACCGCCGCTCTCGAGTGAGCCGGGCGGCCCCGCCGGCGGCCCCGGCCCCGGCCAGGTTCCACGCCCCGGCCGGCAGTGCGCTCACCACCAGCACCACCCCCAGGGCGACCACCACGGCCCCGGCCGCCGTGGTGAGGGTCTGCTGGTGGGCCTCGAGCAGCCGGCCGAGGCCCGAGGCGGCGGCCCCGAGCGCGACGAAGACCACGGTGAAGCCGGCGATGAACAGGCCGATCCCCTTGAGCAGCGGCCCGAGGGGGCGGGGTGCGGTGCCGTCCTCGCCCGCCTCGAGCTCGGCGGCCGAGAGCCCGGTCACCATCGAGACGTACCCGGGCACCAGCGGCAGGACGCAGGGCGAGAGGAAGGAGAGGATCCCCGCCCCGAAGGCCACGAGCACCCCGAGGGGGTCGGCCGTGATGGCGGCGGGCGGAACCGCGGTCACCGCGGACCCCGGCCCGGCGTGGCGGTCACCGTCCGCGCCCGGCCAGCCCTCAGGAGAGCTGGCTGCGGACGAGGGCCAGGTCGGCCTCGACCATCATGGTGACGAGTCCAGGGAAGTCGACCTCGCGCCCCCAGCCGAGCTCCTTTTCGGCCTTGGTGGGGTCCCCGACCAGCAGGTCCACCTCGGCCGGGCGCAGGAACCGCTCGTCGACCACCACGTGCTGCTCCCAGTCGAGGCCGGCCGCCGAGAAGGCCAGTTGGCAGAGCTCGCGCACCGAGTGGGTCTCACCGGTGGCCACCACGTAGTCGTCGGGCCGGTCCTGCTGGAGCATGAGCCACATGGCCCGCACGTAGTCGGCGGCGAACCCCCAGTCCCGCTGGGCGTCGAGGTTGCCCAGGGCCAGCTTGTCGTCGAGACCGCAGGCGATGCGGGCCACGCCGTTGGTGACCTTGCGGGTCACGAACTCGAGGCCCCGCCGCGGCGACTCGTGGTTGAAGAGCATCCCCGATGAGGCGTGCAGGTCGTAGCTCTCCCGGTAGTTGACGGTGATCCAGTGGCCGTAGACCTTGGCCACCCCGTAGGGACTGCGCGGGTAGAAGGGGGTGGACTCGCGCTGGGGGACCTCGTGCACCTTGCCGAACATCTCCGACGAGCTGGCCTGGTAGAAGCGGATCGTGGGGTCGACGGTCCGGATGGCGTCCAAGAGGCGCGTCACCCCCAGGGCCGTGGTCTCGCCGGTGAGGACCGGCTGGCTCCAGCTGGTCTGGACGAAGGACTGGGCGGCCAGGTTGTAGACCTCCTCGGGCCGGTGGTCCCGCAGCACGGCGATGAGGGAGACCTCGTCGAGCAGGTCGCCGGCCACCAGCGTCAAGCGGTCCTGGATGTGGGCGATCCGCTCGAAGGTGACGGTGCTCGACCGCCGGACCATGCCCACCACCTCGTAGCCCTGCTCGAGCAGGAACTCCGCCAGGTACGACCCGTCCTGTCCGGTCACCCCGGTGATCAGCGCTCGTTTCGCCATCGAACTCCCTGCCTCGATCCTGACCTGCCGGCCGCCCTCCCCGGCCGGTCGGGAGGTGCCCCGACGCTGCACACGGCGCCCGCCACGGTACCGCACGGGGGAAGGGGGGCACCGACGGGGCCCGGCGGCGGCCGCCTCCCCGTACAGTACGGCCGATGAGGACGGCGGCCATCGTGTCGTTCCGGCTCGGCGGCACCGACGGGGTCTCGATCGAGGCGGCCAAGTGGCAGTGGGCCCTTTCCGAACTGGGCTTCTCGGTGCGGACCGTGGCCGGCCTGGGCCCGGTCGACCACCGGGTGCCCGGCCTGGCCATCGACGCGGCGGCCGGCCCGACGGCCGTCGAGGTGGAGAGGGCGCTCGACGACGCCGACCTGGTGGTCGTGGAGAACCTCTGCTCGCTCCCGCTCAACCCCGAGGCGCTCTCGGTCGTGGCCGGGTGCTGCCGGGGCCGGCCGACCGTCCTGCACCACCACGACCTGCCGTGGCAGCGCCCCCACCTGGCCCACCACGCCGGCCCCCCCGACGATCCCGCCTGGGTAGTAGTATCAAATTTAGATAGGTTCATTCCTTTTTGGCCTTCCACCATTGAGGAACCCCAGAAAAAGTTTTCTGAATATCCCCGGGTTTCATAAATAGAGAGATATTGGATATTTTCCAAAATTTGATGCTGCTACGATTGGTGGTATTCATTAGAAAATTCCTCGACAAATATTAGATAGTGGGCCTACCGGCAAACTATCTAATATTTGTC
>JBKQNY010000115.1:0-20703 GCA_052145775.1 Acidimicrobiales bacterium | reverse complement strand
GCGCGTCGGAGAGCTCCACGTGAAGAGACTCGTCTCCGGGCGGGGGTGCCTGCCCGCAGCCGAGAGCAGCCGCCCGGTGGCCCGCTTCGACGAGGTGGTCGATCAGTCCGGCCACGTCGTACTTGGGACACGGGGTCGGGTGGCCGAGCTCGTCAGCAACTATTCCTGACACGATCACCGCGGCGTTCTCGTAAGCATCCAACAACGTGCTTCGGTGGTCAGAATCGGCCATGCGGTTCCTCCTCGGTGTGACAGGCTAGCTACGCCGGTCGCCGGTTCGCGAGCGCACCGAAGGACGACGATCTCACTCCCCGCACGGACGCGCGAATCGGCGTTCCGCGCTTACCGGATCGCCTCGACTGCCTGGCTCCAGCGAGTGCAGAGCGTGTTTCCGATCGCGCTCCGAGCAGCCAGATCTCACTCGTGAAGTCACGTTGTCGTAATGACACGAAGTGGAGGCGATGGGACTCGAACCTCGGCCTATCCCCTGATGCTCTGCCACCTCAAGCGAGTCGGGGCGACTCTACTCGCCGGCTCGGAGCGCGCCACAGCTCTCGAAGGCGGACTTGAGGTGTGAGGCTTTGCCAGTGAATGTCGAGGGACTACTCGCCGAGCAGCGGGCGTACTACCGAGCTCGTGCGCCAGAGTATGACGAGTGGTGGCAACGGCGCGGCCGCTACGATCGAGGTTCGGACTTGACCGAGGAATGGGATCGGCAGGTCGCGCAGGTCGCAGGTGCGCTCGACATCTTCGGTACCACTGGTGACGTCGTGGAGATGGCCCGCGGCACCGGATGGTGGACCCAGCGCCTCGCCCGCACTGCCGGGAAACTGACCGTCCTCGACTCTTCGCCCGAGACCCTCAAGCTCAACCGCGACCGAGTCGGCGAGTCCGATGTGGAGTACGTCGTGGCCGACTTGTTTACGTGGCAGCCGCAGAGGACCTACGACGCTGTTTTCTCCTCCTTCTGGCTCTCCCACGTGCCGCGGTCACGATTTCGGGACTTCTGGTCTTTGGTGCGGTCCTGCCTTGCACCGGGGGCCGGGTGTTCTTCATGGACAACCGCAACGACCCGCATCCAACTAGCGAGATCGACGACCCCTACGTCGTCTGTCACGGTCCTGATCTGGACCTGCGCCGGCTGCACGACGGAAGCACGTACCAGGTCGTCGAGGTCTTCTACGAGCCCGACGAGCTGCGGTCACTTCTTGGCGACCAAGGGTGGACAGCGAAGCTCGAAGCAACGCGCTGGTTCATCTTCGGAGAAGCCCGCTTGGCCCACGGCCTCCCGCAGGCCGGGCCAGACGCGTCACATGACACTCGGTAGGACCATCCCCCTATTGCCGGCTAGGAAATGTCCTCTACCGCGGGTGGTGGGCACCGTCCCACGGCGGCACCTGTGGACTGCCCCAGCCCGAGCCATGGAGCGACCATGGTCAGGCGAAGTGGTCCGTCCACCCGGTGCCGCTCCAATACCGCCTGCGACCGTCGGGGGTCGGGTACCAGCCCGGTGGAGGGAGCCTTTTCGACGCGAGACCTTCTTCAGTCGGAGAAAGGGCATCCTCCGCCATCCCAGCTGTCTTGCCTCCGGGCACTCCGGCCCTTCCCGAGGTGAAAGGTGGAAGGCGTGAATCGGGAACTGCTCCTTCTGGTGTTTGCGCGAGGCCCGGTTGGCAACCTGGAAGAGCCGACGAGAACCCCGGCCCGGCGGATGGGGCTGGACCTTGCGGTTGAAGTCCGCCGAATCCCCCGCCACCAGCCCAACCCGCAGACTGGTAGGGGTTCCGAGATGGCGTCCCATAGCCATAGCCACTTCCGGCATTCATCTGGGCTCGGAGTGCCTCCAACTCCCGTTGGACGGGCCATTTCGAAAAGGCAAAGACCAGGAACATCACCGCCCCCACAAGCGGCACCAGACCGATGAGTACCCACCAGCCTGAGTACCCTGCCTTCGACAGAATCTTGACGTAGGCGATGATGAAAAGCACTGCGATCGCCAGGTATATGAGAAGGAGGAAGATCAGGAAACCGCCCGCCCCGGCTATTCCGCTGCAGACGACTCGGTCGCTCTCCGTCGTGACGCAGCTCGCCAGCGTTGCGTGGCTTCCCACAACGGTCTCGGCACCTGGCGCCCCGAAGATCCCCATCACGTCGACAGTAGCAAGCACGTTGTTGCGATCGGGGTATTGGAAAATCGCGCGGAGTGGTGGAGTCGACCCGTTCCCCTGTGCGGGAGAGCTCCATATCTTCCGGCTGCCAGGTTCACCCGAGGTGGCCCCTGCCGGTTTCGTCGGGCACTTTCCGGCCCGCCCGGAGCGTTACGCTCTCTCTCGCGAACACCGCACCCCACTGGATTCCGACGAGGCACTGGTCGCCCGTTCCTGCACAGAGCGGGGCTGAGCTCCCCGGGCGGCGCACAGTCCGTGTACCACAGCATCGAGCCGTCGTTGCCGCGGCCGATCACCTCAAGTGCTGTGCGACCCCCCACCAGTCAGTTCGAGTCTGAACACGGGGTGATGGGGTGCGATCCGCCTCAGTTCCTCGTCTGAGGACGAGGCGCTGGTGCCGTCAAAGAAGGTCCCGACTTCGGCCTTCCAACGTTTGAGGTAGGCGCGCAGAATCACGGGCTTCTCCTCGTTCGAGAATTCCACCGCCTGGAACGTCTCGACGCGTCGGCCGAGGAGGAGCTCGCCCTGTCCCGCGGCACGCAGGTTTCGGACCCACTGCGTCTCGCCCCGCGCTGCCACAAGGTAGCGGTCGTCGTCGTGACTGAGCAGGTTCACCGGCGTGGTACGCCACTCCCCGCTCGACCTCCCCCGCACGCGGAGCACCCGAGATCCCCACACGCTGATGCCCAGTCGCGTCATCTGCGCGACGAGTCCGTTGAAGATCACCCGGGTGAACCACCCAGGCTTCCGGTAGTTCGTCATGCCGACAGTATGTCCCCAGTTGCGCGAGTCCGACGACGTCGAGATCGCTCGGGCACCCGCACCCGCGGCCGCCTGCCGGTTCGAGAGTGGACTCCGCACACCGGCCTCTCACCGAGTTCCCGGATAGCCCGAGCCCCCGGTGAGGCAGAAGGGGAACAACGGATCCGGCGCGTCCTTCCGAGCAACGGCGGCCTAGGTTGTGTCCGGGAGTTTTCCGCGGCACGAACCGTCGATCCACCTGAATCATCACGAGCGAACAGGGGTCCTCATGCCCGACGTCACCGTCGTGAACACGGTGCTGGTGCCCGTTGCCGACCAGGACACTGCCATCGGTTGGTACGCCACGCATCTGGGCTGCGAGCTCAGCGCCGACGTCCCCTGCGGCGAAGTATCCCGCTGGGTCGCCGTCACCCCGCCCGGCGGCGGCACCGCCATCGCGCTGGTCCCGCCCCAGGGGGCGTTCACCCCGGGGCGGCTGACCGGGATCTCACTGGCCTCGCCCGACCCGCGCGCCCTGTTCGCCGAGTTCCGGGCGTCGGGCGTCGACGCCGACGAGCCGGTGGGCGGCGACGGGGTGGTCCCCTTGCTGTTCTTCTTCAGGGACTGCGACGGCAACCAGCTGATGGTGAGCGAGGAGCGCTGAGGAGCCGGCGGGCGCGGCGCGTGCCGGCCGCCTCGAACGCGGCGCGGGCGCGTCGGCTGCGGTGCGGGTGCTCAACCCCCGAGGCTGGAGCGCAGCTCGTCCACGGCCGCCCGAAGCTCTTCGACCTCGGCCCGTAGCTCGGAGATCTCGGCGGAAAGCCCTCCCGTGGGCGGGCCGGACGCCCCGAGCTCAGTGACGGGTGCGGTTGTGCCCCTCCCCTCGTCGCCTGTCGACGCGGTTCGCCACAGGAGCTCGGTCCATCTCTCCTCCTTCTGGCCCGGGCGGCGCTCGAGCCGGGCTATCAGCGGCTCTTCCCCATCGGCCATCCGCTCGAGGTGCCGCTCGACCTCCTCCAGCCCGGAGAGCTCCGCCATCCGCTCGGTGCGGGCACGCAGCTCACCGACGGTCTGACGTCCCCGCAGAAGGAGGACGGCCAGGAGGGCCATCTCGGGTTTTCCCAGTCCGAGCACCTCGTCGAGGACGTGGCGGTAGCGGACGACCGAGCGGCCGTGCGAGGGCAGGACGAAGCGGACCAGCCTGCGCTCGCGGAGGCGGTCGAGCGCGGCCAGCACCTCGTCCTCGGAGTAGGAGACGACCGGCTCGCGGTTCGAGGCCTGGTTGCAGGCGAGCACGAGGGCGTTGGCCGTGAGCGGGTACTGCCCCGGGGTGGTCAGCTGCTTCTCGATGAGCGAGCCGACCACCCGGGCCTCGACCGCGTCGAGCCGTGTCACGCCCGGGCGCCCCCCTCGGCGAGGCGGTGCTTGATCTCGCCCAGCACCGGCACCGGCCCGGGGTCGACGCCCTCGCGCCCGGCGAGGTGAAGGGAGACGAGGTCGCCGAAGAGGGCCAGGTCGAAGAAGCGGGCGATGTCGTCGGTGGCCTCGGTGCGGACGACCACCACGTCGCCCACCACCTCCTCCATGATCTCGGCCACCATGTCGAACCGGCGGGCGATCCCGGGGTGCTCGCCGTCATGGCGGAGCGTCACCAAGGTGAGCACCTGACGGGTCACGTCCCCGTCCTGCCCCCAGCCCGCCACCTCGTTGTGGCACAGCTCAGGCTGGAGCGATGCGAACGCCGGGGTCTTGGCGTTCTCCTGCACCTGGGTCCTCCACCGCAGCGCGGCGACGCCGGGCGGCCCCGGTGACCCGTGGACGAGGGGGAAGGTGCGGCCGATCCGCCGCGCCACCGCCACGGGCGGCCCGCTCTCGGTGGCCAGCTGGTCGCGACGGCGGGCGAGGTGCTCGGCGGCGGCAGCGAGCCGGCCGGTCATCCCCTCGAGCAGCCCCAACCGCTCGAGCGCGACCAGGGCGGGGACGGCCATGGCCCCGAGGGCGGCGCGGGGCTGGGGGATCCCCCCCGGCACCGGGGCCACCGGCCAGCCCGCCCGCCCGGCCAGCTCCGCGAGGGACCCGCCCGAGGTGACCGCCACCGCGCTCGCCCCCGCCGCGGCGGCACGTTCGGCTGCCTCGAGGGTCTCGGCCGTGTCGCCGGAGAAAGACACGGCGAGCACCAGGGTGTCGGGGCCGCAGAAGGCGGGGAGGTCGTAAGACTTGGACACGGTCACCGGGACCGACATCTCGCCGGCGGCCACCGCGGCCACCAGGTCCCCGACGATGCCGCTGCCGCCCATCCCGGCCACCACCACGTTGGTGATGGGGCCCGACAGCGCCTGTACCTCGGCCCCGTCCCACTCGAGGGCCGCCACCATCTGCTCGGGGAGGCCGGTCGTCGCCTCCCACATGCCGAGGGAGTCGACCGGCAGCGGCGAGGGGTGCCGCCCCGGCTCCCCCCCACTCACCCCTGCTGTCCCTCGGACGGGTGGCCGGTCTCGGGGACGCCGCCGGCCGCGGCCTTGGCCGTCAGCCGCTCGTGCTCGGACTCGCCCACGTCGGTGGACTCGTCGACGAGGAGGATGGGGATCCCGTCGCGCACGACGTAGCTCTTCTTGAGCCGTGGGTTGTAGAGCAGGTCCTCGTCCTCGAACCACAGGAGGGGGCCCTTGTCCATCGGGCAGGCCAGCACCTCGATCAGCAACGGATCCAACGGCATCGTCGTTCCTCTCCCTTGTTCGTCTTCGGTCCGGGTCCCGCGGTGCCCTCAGGCGCCGTCGGCCGTGACCCGCTCCACCAGCTCGAGCACCTCGCGGACGTGGCGCTGGCACTCCTCTTCGGTCCGGGCCTCCACGTTCAGCCGCAACAGAGGCTCGGTGTTGGACGGCCGCAGGTTGTACCACCAGTCGCCGTGGTCGACGGTGAGGCCGTCGAGCCGGTCGAGCCGCCCACCTGCCGAGGCCTCACTGGCCGCCACGGCCTCGGTGGCGGCCGACGGGTCGGCCACCTCGGTGTTGACCTCGCCCGAGTCGGCGTAGCGGCGGAACGGCTCGAGCATGGCCGAGAGCGGGGCGCCGGCCCTGCTCATGAGCTCGAGCACCACCAGGGCGCAGATGATGCCCGAGTCGGCCCGGTAGTTGTCGCGGAAGTAGTAGTGGCCCGAGTGCTCGCCGCCGAAGACGGCGCCGGTCTCGGCCATGACCTCCTTGATGAAGGAGTGGCCCACCCGGGTGCGCAGTCCGACCCCGCCGTGCTCGGCGATGACCTCGGGGACGACGTGGGAACAGATGAGGTTGTAGAGGATGGTCGACCCGGGGTGCTTCTCCAGCATGGAGACGGCCACCAGGGCCGTGGTGAGCGACCCCGAGACCGGCTCGGCCCGCTCGTCGACCAAGAAGACCCGGTCGGCATCGCCGTCGAAGGCCAGGCCGATGTCGGCCCCGGAGCGCAGCACCGCCTCCTTCAGGTCCACCAGGTTCTCGGGCTGGATGGGGTCGGCCGGGTGGTTGGGGAAGGTGCCGTCGAGCTCGGGGTAGAGGAGCTCCACGTCGAAGGGGAGGCCCTCCATGACCAGAGGCACCACCAGCCCGCCCATCCCGTTGGCCGTGTCGGCCACCACCTTGAGCGGGCGCAGCGACCCGGGGTCGACGAAGGAGCGGGCGTGGTCGGCGTACTCGGCCAGCAGATCCTGGTGGTCGAGGGGGGCCGGGGCGGACGCCGGGGGCGGGCGCTCCAGGGCCTCGTTGGTGAGGGCCTCGATCTCCGACAGGCCGGTGTCGCGCCCGATGGGGCGGGCCCCGGCCAGGCAGAGCTTGATGCCGTTGTAGCCCGCGGGGTTGTGGGAGGCCGTGAACATGGCGCCGGGCGCGTCGAGGCGGCCCGAGGCGAAGTACATGAAGTCGGTGGAGGCCATCCCGAGGTCGGTGACCGCCACCCCCTCTGCCCGGACCCCCTCGGCGAAGGCGGCCGAGAGCTCGATACCCGAGGGCCGCATGTCGCGCACGACGAGAAGGCGGGGCCCCTTGGTGAAGCGGGCCACCGCCGTGCCGATGGCCCGGCACATGGTGGTGTCGAGCTGGTCGGGCACCGTGCCCCGGATGTCGTAGGCCTTGAAGACGTCGCCGGTGGCACCCATGGCCGGACCAGCCTAATCGAGGCCGGTGCGGCCTCCCGTGGGGAACGGATGGTCAGCGGGCGTCCGCCTTGAGGGTGCGCAGGTCGCCGTGGGCCCGCACCAGCGCCACCCGGCCGGTGCTGAGCGACGCCCGGGCGTTCTCCAGTGTCGTTCGGGACCCGGGGTAGGAGGCCGGGGTGAGGGCGAGGACCTTTCCGGCCACCCCCGTGCTCGACTGGGTGGCCGTCGCCACCTGGGTCTGGAAGTCCGAGTAGGTGGTCTGGGCGGCGCGCACTGTGACGCCACTCTGCTTGGCGGCTGTGATGCGCGCCGTGATCTCGGGCTCGAGGGCGGCGAGGGCGGCGGCCACGGACGTCTCGGTGTCGGCGGCGATGGTGAGGTGCACCTGGGGGCTCATGACCACGAACACCCGGTAGTCGACGACCATGGCGTGGGCGTCGGCGGCCACCTCGGCGCAGGATGTGTCCGACGGGATCTTCTGCTGGAGGGCGGTGATCCCGGCCAGGTCGTTGCCGATGTCGGTGGTGAGCGACGAGCGGTCCGCCGACGTGAGGCCGGTCGACGCACCCACCGCGGCGGACAGGTCATGCAGCCGCTTGACCCGCGGTGTGAGGGCGGCCAGGGCGTTGGTCCGGGCCGCGTTGAGGGCCGCCGGCGAGCACGTCGGCGATGTCCCGGGGGCGGCCGAGGCGACGGTGGCCCCGAGGGACGCAACCCCGAGCAGCCCGGCCGCCATGGCGCCGGCGGCCAGCACCGCCGTGACCGCGGCGCCGAGGCGAGCAGTTGCGGACCGGGGCCCGGCGGGGTGTCGGTGGGTGAGCGGTCGGTGCGCCATCTCACTTGCCTCCTGTTGTGGCGCCTGTGCCGCTCGACGACAGGTCGCCGTTCGCCTGGGCGAGGCTCTGGTCGAGCTGGCTCAGCTCCGATGTGATCTGCGCTGTGAGGGCCGCTGTCACCGTTGTGGAGGCGGCGGGGACGGCGCTGGAGGGGTGGGGGGCCGACGTGGTGGTGGTCGCCGCGGCGCTGCCGGGCGCGGTGGCGGTCGAGGTCGTCGTGGTGGCCGCGCGCGCACGCGAGGTGGTCGTGGTAGCGGCGCCGGGGCCGATCACGTGGGTGCCGCCACCGCCGCAGGCGCCGAGCACGAGACCGGCGGCGGCCAGCGCGACCAGCGCCACGGCGGGAGTGCTGCGCCTCATGGGACCTCCCCTCCTCGACCGACGTTCCCCCCGGCGTCTCCGGGGGTCCAGCTCCGAGCTTGCGCCGAGGGCATTGGGGAAACGTGAGCTGGATGTGAGGAGAGTGTGAGGGACGGACCGCCGGGCGTGCCGCGCGCGGCGCCGGGCGCGCCCGGGCCCGTCCGGCGCCGCCTCCACCACACGGCGACCATGCCGACCACGATGCCCAATCCGACCACCGTGCACCCGTCGCCGAGGACGTTGGCCCCGGTGGTGCCGTAGGTGAGGGTCACCTCGTGGCTGGTGGGGACCACCACCATCAGGTTGGGCGTGGCCCGCCAGGGGCCCTCGGCCCCGGACGCCTTCCAGTTGGGGAAGTACGAGAGCTTCACCAGCACCGGCGTGCCCACGCGGCTCACGTGGAAGCTGATCGAGTCGGCCGTCTGGCGGATCCGGGTCACGGCGGTGGCGGGGACCGGGACCCTCGGGGCGAGGGCGGCTCCTTCGGCGGTGACCCGCGGCCAGCTCGGAAGCCCCCCGGCGGTGAGCTCGACGTCCCAGCGCGACGGGTCGTCGTACCACGAGATGGCCGGGCCCGACACCGGCTGCCCCTGCGGTCCGATCTGCCCCAGCCAGCTCGACTGGTCGGGGCCCACTCCGGTGAGCACGGCGGGCTCGTGGGCGAGCGGGGTCACCGCCGCCGAGTGGGCGACCAGGTAGACGTCCCAGGTGGTCGAGAGCACCTGGCCGTTGTAGTCGGCGCTCCACGGCCCGGTGGAGGCCACCTTGTGCAGTGTCGGGTCGGCCGCCGCCGCCTGTTGGATCTGCGGGCTGAAGGCCATGAAGTAGCGGACCCCGAGCAGCTGGAGGTGCTCGATGCCGAGGGGGACGTCGAGTGCGCCGTAGGGGAGGCCGACCACGGCCTCCGACGGCGACACCGACAGCTCGGCCTGGTTGATGAAGTGGTAGGGGGTGGTGGCCGAGGACTCGAAGAGGAGGCCCTCCTCGGAGTCGATGCAGCCGCCGGTCCAGTAGGGCAGGAGCATGAGGGCCTCGGGGGTGCCGAAGCGATTCTCGTCGGAGTTGTACTCCCACAGCGCCCGCCCGCACCCGTAGCGGCGGCCGACGCTCGCCATCGTGGCATTGATCGCCTGGTACTCGGGGTAGGAGGCCTTGCCCTCGTAGCCGGTGTAGTTCCAGTTGGCCCAGTTGCTCACCTCGTTCGCCCCCGGGGTGATCCCGATGTTGGGCAGCGCGCTGGCGACGGCGGGGACGAAGGGCGGGACCACCACCAGCACCACCCCGGCTAGGCACAGGAGTGGGCCGACCACCGCCCCGGGCGCCCAGCGCGCCGCCCGGGGCCGGCGCGGTCGCCAGGCCGGGTCGTGGCCGGAGGCGGCGAACTCGTCGTCGGGCCCCGCCGCGGCGCGGACCGACAGCGCCCAGCGGGTCGCCCGCTCCCGGCGGAACCAGCGCGCCACCGCCGTCACGCAGACGGCGACGATCCACCCGGCCATGAGGTACACACAGAGGAACCACAAGGGGAGGACCCGGACGTTGTAGAGGCTGGACAGCGGGTCGACGGTGAGGGTCAGGGCCGCCAGGCCGCCCAGCACTGCGAACAGGAGGCCGAAGCGGCTCCGCAGCGCCAGCGCCGCCACCACCGCCACCCCGGCCAGGCAGAGTGCCCAAAGGTCGGCCCTGGGGAACAGGAGGGTGGCGTAGGTGGTGACGTTGGCGTAGTTCATCGTGGTCGAGTACGGCTGGCGGATCCCGAAGGGCATCAGCCACCACCCCGACAACAGCAGCCCCAGGCCGAGGGTCGAGGCTCCCCACCACGCCGAGGTCCACCGGCCCCGCACCCCCTCGCGGCCCGGCGGCCGGGAGACGGCCGACGAGGGGCGGCGGAGGTCGTCATGGAGCCGCCAGCGCTCGGGGAGGAGCTCCGCCGCGGTGAGGAGCACCGCCCCCACCACGGCGAACATGGCCGGGACGATGTGGGCCAAGACACACCCCGCCAGCACCACCGCGGCCCAGCCCCGGTGACGGCCGGTCCGGATCCCCCGGGCGAACAGGCCCAGGAACAACAGGGCCAGGGCGACGCTGAGGGAGTAGGCATACTCACCGGCCAGGGTGGAGAACAGGTTCCCGCCGTAGATGGTGAACGTGTAGTCGAAGAGGAACGGCAGCGTGGCCGCGGCCAGGGCGGCCGGTGCCGGCGGCCGCAGCCCGAAGAGGCGGCCGAGGGCCCAGGCGGTCACCGGCAGGAGCACGGAACCGAGCACGGTGGCCAGCTTGAAGGCGACGTTGTAGCTGAGGAGATGCGAGGCCAGCGCCACCAGGACATCGGGGAGCACGAAGTAGAAGGTGTAGATGGGGTACCCGTCGTACCACGAGGGGCTCCAGCCGGTGAGGTGGGGGAAGAGGTTGGAGCTGAAGTAGGCCGGCATCATGTAGTGGGCCCCGGTGTCACCCCCGGTGGTGGTGGTGTCGGTCAGGAGCAGGTTGAGGTGCAGCTGCCAGAGGGTGACACAGACCACCCCCACGATCACCGTGGCCGTGGCCGCCGCCGGCAGCCAGCGCTCCACCCCCCGACGCCGCGGCACCCACGGCCGTGCGCTGGCCGCGGCGCGGCGCGGCGCGGGTGGGGCGAGCGGCTCGGGCGGGGGGGCGACCGCGGTCGGCACCGACGCGGCCTTGCCCTCAGTGGACGAGGCCGCCACGGCTATTGGCCACGGCCACCACGGCCACCAGGTTGAAGGAGGCGTGGGCCACCATGTTCATCCCCAGCCGTCCGGTGCGGTAGCTGATGGCGGCGAGCAGCATCCCGAAGGCGGCCAGGCCGACGAACTGCGCCCACTCGGCGTGGGCCAGGGCGAAGAGGAGCCCGTCGACCGCCACGGCCGCCACCACGCCGACGGCGCGCCGCGTGGTCGGGCCCATGCCGTCGGGGGTGAAGCCCCGGGCCAGCGCCCGGAAGACGAGGCCCCGGAAGAACAGCTCCTCGAAGAAGGGGGCCCCCACCACGGTCATGACAGCGATGATGAGGAACCCCCAACCGTGTGAGGCCCCGGTGAGCCGCTGGGTCGGCGCGCCGAACTTCGAGGGGTTGGTGATGAAGGGGGCGTAGGCGATGTCGATCAGGAACTGGGCGCCGACGCCGATCACGACCCCGGCCAGGTCGACCGGCCGGAAGCGCAGGCCGACGTCGTTGACCAGGTGGCCGGTCCCCCGCTGGCGGCTGGCCAGCCAGGGCCCGACGAAGAACCCCACCCACAACCCGACGAGCGACACCCCCACGTACCACTCCGGCGGCGCGGCCAACCGTGAGATCGCCGCGAGCTGGCTGCCCTGCCCGGCCAGGGCCGCGGCCACGAGCACGAGGAGGTAGGCAACCACCTCGCCGACGGCGAACCCCAAGAGCGCGTAGAGGAACCACCGCCCCCCGTCGGCCCGGCTGACCGGCGGCGCGCCGGGATCGTCGAGGAACCTGGTCGACCGGACCGGGGACGTGGGCAGGCCGGCCAGCGGCTGGGTGTCGCCAGGCTGGGCCATCGGCCGCCACGATACCGCCGCCCCTGCGGCCCCGAGCGGCGGCTCGGGCCGCGCGGACCCCCCGGGGTGCCCGGTGACCACCGGCCTATGGGGGCGCATAGCATGGTGCGGTGAGCCCGCAACAGCAGGACGGCACCCCGCCGCGCCCCTCGGGCCCCGGCGCGGGTGCGAGCGGGGGCGAGCAGAACTGGCGGTGGGTCTGGGCGCTGCTGATCGTGGCGGTGCTGGCGGTGCTGGTGGTGCCCTCCCTCCTCTCCCACACGACGTCCAAGTCCCTCACGTACTCGCAGTACATGAAGGACGTGACCTCCCACAACGTGGACACGGCCAACATCAACAACAGCACGGGGACGATCACCGGCAAGCTCAAGGACGGCCAGACGTACACGGTGAACGGCCCCGAACCGGTCATCCCGGCCGACGTCCAGACGATGCGCCACGAAGGGGTCGAGGTCACATTCAAGACCCCCAGCGACCTCCTGGGCGAGCTCCTCCCCTACGTGCTGTTCCTGGGCATCGGCATCGTGCTGATGGTGTTCATCAGCCGTCAGGCCCGCGGGCAGATGTCGGGGATCATGTCGATCGGCCGTTCCAAGGCACGCCTGTTCAGTGCGGACCGGCCCAGCACCACCTTCGAGGACGTGGCCGGCTACAACGGGGTGAAGCAGGAGATCTCCGAGGTCGTCGACTTCTTGAAGACCCCGGCCCGGTTCAAGGAGATCGGGGCGAAGATCCCCAAGGGCGTGCTCCTGGTCGGCCCGCCGGGGACCGGCAAGACGCTCTTGGCCAGGGCGGTGGCCGGCGAGGCCGGGGTGCCGTTCCTCTCGGTCAGCGGCTCGGACTTCATGGAGATGTTCGTGGGCGTCGGCGCCAGCCGGGTGCGCGACCTCTTCCAGACCGCCCGCAAGCAGGCCCCGGCCATCATCTTCGTCGACGAGATCGACTCCATCGGCCGAAAGCGCGGGGCCGGCCTGGGCGGCGGCCACGACGAGCGCGAGCAGACGCTCAACCAGATGCTGAACGAGATGGACGGCTTCGACCCGGCCGAGGGCGTGGTCGTGATCGCCGCCACCAACCGTCCGGACATCCTCGACCCGGCCCTGCTGCGCCCCGGCCGGTTCGACCGACAGATCGTGGTCCCCCTGCCGGACCTCGAGGAGCGGCTTCCCATCCTCCAGGTGCACTGCAAGGGCAAGCGCATCGGTCCCGACGTGGACCTCGAGCTGGTGGCCCGGGGCACCCCGGGCATGAGCGGCGCCGACCTGGCCAACCTGGTGAACGAGGCGGCCCTGCACGCCGTGCGCCGGGGCAGCGTCTTCATCGAGATGGTCGACTTCGAGTCGTCGCGCGACCGGGTGCTCATGGGTCAGCGGCGCGACAGCCTGGTCCTGTCCGGCGAGGAGAAGGAGCGCGTCGCCTACCACGAGGGCGGCCACGCCGTCCTGGCCTACGTGCTGGAGGGGGCCGACCCCGTCCACAAGGTGACGATCCTGCCCACCGGGATGGCCCTCGGGGTGACCATGCAGCTGCCGATGGAGGAGCGTCACATCCACCCTCGCGCCCACATCGAGGACTCGCTCTGCGTGCGCATGGGCGGCCGGGTGGCCGAGCTCCTCGTCTACGGCGACCTGTCCACCGGGGCCGCCAACGACCTGGTGGGCAACACCGAGCTGGCCCGCAAGATGGTGCGCGAGTGGGGCATGAGCGAGGAGATCGGGCCGATGGCCTGGGGCTCGCAGGGCCAGGTCTTCCTGGGTGAGGACCTCATGCACACCCGCGACTACTCCGAGGACACCAGCCGGGTGATCGACGACGAGGTCGAGCGCATCCTGCGGGCCCAGGAGGAGCGGGCGGTCGAGACGCTCACCCGCCACCGCTCCGGCCTCGAGGCCGTGGCCCGGGCCCTGCTCGAGCAGGAGAGCATCGACGGCCAGGAGGTCGGCCGGCTGGTCGACGAAGCCTACGGCCAGCCGGTGCACGTCTCGGGCGCCAAGGCCGTCCCGCACTTCCACGGCAACGGGACCAACGGCAACGGGTCGGCCACCAACGGCTCGGGGGCCAACGGCGTGCCCCAGGGGACCCCGGTGCCCGCCGCCCCGCCGGCCGCCGAGAGCACCCAGCCCGGCGAGCCGTCACGACCGGGCGAATCGGCCTGGCCCTCCCCGCCGTGGCCAGCCGCGCCTCCACCTCCCGCGCAGCCGCCGCCTGCCGGCGGTTGGCCGCCACCGTGGCCGGGCCAGCCGGCCGCGCCCCAGCCCCAGCAGTGGCCGCCGCCGCAGTGGCCGCCGCCGTCGGCCCCGAACCGCTAGAACCCCACCCCGAGGACACCGCCGCCACCCCGGCGGACCGGGTCCGAGGCGCCCGACGGGTCGTTACCCGCTCAGCGGGATGGCGGACAGGGTGACGACGCCGGGCATCCCGGCCGGCGTGGCGTCGAGCGACGCCGCCAGCGGCCCGGTCGACGACACCACCAACGGCTTGCCGTCGGCGCCAGCCAGGGCCCGGGACTCCACGACGGTGAAGAGGCCGGGCGGGATGCGCAACTGCGGCACCCCGTCGAGCCGCCGCTCGCCACCGTCCGACAGGACCGAGACGGTGACGGTCTCCTCGTGGTCCGCGGGGTTGAAGAGATCGAGGGCGAAGGGCGCCGCCCCGGCCACCGGCGGTGTGGGGACGCCCGGGTTGGCGAGCACCCAGCGGCCCGAGGCGCCCGTCGTCCAGCCCGAGGGCATGGCCGCCACCGCCCCGAACTGCGGGGGTGTGGCGATCGACGCCGCGGCCACCACCCGGTCGACCACCACGCCGGCCCCTGTGGCGGTCACCGTGATGGCGTAGTCGACGTTCGGCGGGACCCGGATGAGCGAGCTGACCTCCAGGTTCCAGGTGGATGTGGGCGGCACGACGTGGACCACGGGGGCGACCGGGCCCGAGGGCAGCTGGATGTCGACGTGCACCTGCTCGGCGTCGGGGGTGGGGTTGAAGACCGCCAGCACGGTGACGCCCCCGGTCACGTCCACCGTGCGCGCCAGGTACCACACCTGTTCGGGGGACGGTGACCCCAGCCGGAGCGAGAGGCCCGACACCGCGCCCTGGCGCACGGACAGCTCGTCGGCCACCACCTGGCCGGCACGGGCCTGGACCTCGGCGGCGACCCACGCCTGGTTCTGGACGAAGGAGGCCACCTCGGCCGTGGCCACCGCACCGGGGGCGAGGACCAGCCCCTGGAACTGCTGGGGGGCCACCACCCCGCCCGGGGTGGCGAAGGTGAGGTCGACCACGGCCATGGTGGCGCCGGGGTTGTAGACCGAGACGAAGAGGAGGTCGCCGTTCGCCGTCGACCCCGAGGCGAAGTACCACGTGGGCGCGGTGGTGCTGGCGCAGGGCGCCTCCGACCAGCCCTGGGCGCCATGGACCAGCTGGCTGACGGTGACCCCGCCGCCGCCGACGTCGACCTTGGTGGCCAGCCACGGGCCTTGGACGAGCGCCGAGGGGACGGCCGTGGTCTGTCCGAAGGCGGGCACCGTGAGTGTCTCGGCGGCCGAGGCCCCACTCGAGGCGGAGACCGTGAGGGTGGCCTCGACCGGCCGGTCTGCGCTGTTGACGAGGAAGAGGGTGGCCCCGGCGAGCCCGCCGGCTGTGCCGCTCCCCCCGGCGCAGTACCAGGCCGAGGACTCGGCCCCCACCGGGGCGCCGGAGGCGGCCGGGGCCGCCGCGGGCATCGCCGGCGTCGAGGACACGGCCACGTCGACCACCCCGGCGACGACCAGCGAGGCCACCACGGCGACGAGCACGGGCAGGCGGCGCACGGCCGGCGAATGCCGCCCGTTGCCCGGCCGGCGGGGGCCGTCGGGGGTCACGGGGCCGCCCCCGACAGCGATCGCCCGGCGTCGTCGGCGGGGTGGGCCCCGCCGGGCGCCGGATCGGCGGGGCCGACCCCGGCTCTGCCCTCCCCGTCGCCTGCCTTGCGGGTCCGGCGGGCGGCGACCCGCCCCGCCCACCAGTCGAGCCAGCGGCGGCGGCCGAGCAGGGTCCCGGCCACCGCCAGCCAGAGCAGGAGCTCGGCGATGACGGCCAGCGGGACCAGCGGGGTGAGGCCCAGCCGCAGCGTGGCCGGTCCGGCCGGCACGTTCTCGTACTGCCCCGCCCAGCCGAAGGCCGGCGTCGAGGCGACCGTGAGCCCGTGGACGCGGATCCGCCAGCGGCCGGCGGGGGCGTAGGAGGCGAAGACCGTGCCCGAGGTCAGGGTCCCGCTGTAGGAGCGCAGGCCGGGGGGGCCGGGCAGCACCGGCCGCCAGCCGATCACGTCCTGGGCGGTGGGCCACCCCGCCGGCCGGCCGGCGGCGGCGGGCAGCGGCCGGGTCCGCTCGGCGCGCTGGGGGAGGCCTGTCGTGTTCTCGAAGACCACCAGCCCCCCGACGCTGGTCGCCACCTGGGCGAGGTCGGCCTGCTGGTGCAGGGACGTCACGAGACCGGGGGGCGGCGGCATCGACGGCGATGTCTGGACGCCGGGGATCTGCGGGGCGAGCGCCTCGATCACCACCACGTAGCGCACGGCGGCGGGGGCGAGGAGGCGGCCCAGGTGGGCGGTGAGCCCCTGCTGGGCCAGGCGCACGGCGTCGGCCAGGCCGGCAGCCGGTCCGGGCGAGGCCGGGGCCCACAGCGTCGCGGCGTCGGGGGTGGTGACCTCGGTGGTGGCGTAGGCCAGCCCCGCCGAGACCGACCAGGCCCCGACGGGCAGTGCCCGGGGGTCGCCCAGCCACAGCACCCGGGAGCCCCCCGCCTGACCCCCTCCCGGCAGCGAGGAGAGCGTCTGGGTGAAGCCGGTGTCGGCGAGTCCCCACCGGCCGTCGCCGGCGTCGGCCACCACCGGCAACAGGCCCACCACCGCGGCCAGCAGGGCGAGTCCGGTGGCCGCTTGGCGCCAGCCGAAGCGGTAGCCGGCCAGGTCGACCTCGAACGACCCCACCCCGAGCCCCACCCCGGCCGCCACCGCGGTGGCCGCCGGGGCCAGCAGCACGTCGATCGTGGGGGCGAAGCTGCCCGTCCAGCCCTCGGCCACGGCCAGGGCGAGGAGCCAGGACAGGACGGCGACCGCCGAGAACCGGCCGGCCCAGGCCAGACGGGACTGGCGCCCGATGAGGAGCGGCAATATGGCGGCCGCGACCAGCAGCCAGCTGAGGGCGCTGGTGCCGGCCGGGCCCACGGCGAAGCGGAGCAGGTCGCTCCACGACGGGGACGTGGCCGCCGACCCCGCAAGGCCGAAGACCGACACGGCGGAGCGGCCGGCGAGCAGCGTGCCCACGACCCAGGGTGCGCAGAGCACGGCGGCAATCCCCGTGGCCCCGGCGGCCACGGCCAGCACCCGACCGCTCCCCCGCCACTCACCCACCAGGACCGAGCCCGCCATGACCCCGAGCGCACAGACCAGGACCGCCACCGCCACCGCCGGGGCGAAGACGACCGCCACCGCCTCGACCACGCCGAGCGTGAGCATTTGGCCGGGCAGGGTCGAGCGCCAGCCCACGGCCTCCTCGGGCACCGAGTAGGGCGGCAGCCCGCTGGCCCGGGCCAGCCGGGAGATGATCCACGGGACGGCGGCGTAGGCCACCAGCCCGTCGAGCCGCCCCTGGGCCAGCTCGTCGTAGGCGAGGGGGAGCCCCAGGTAGCACAGCGCGGCCACCAGCCGCGCCCTCGGCGAGGCGAGGGGGCGCAGCAGCCGGGAGACCCCCCAGGCGCCGAGGGGGATGCACCCGAGCACGACCACCTTCTGCAGGAGACCCATGGCCCCGAGCAACACCGTGCCCAGGACGCCCAGCACCCCGAAGGCCGGGGTGGACGGGGCCGTGGTCCCCACCCCCGCCGACTGCCAGCCGGTCACCAGGTGGTGCCAGGTGCCGGTCCAGCTCAGCATGGGCACGAACTGGCCCACCAGGGGCAGGCCGCCGCCGAACAGGTCGCGCGACCCCACCGCCAACACCGCCGCCGCCACCACCGCCGCCACCAGACGGGACCGGTGGCTGGTCAACACCGGCCGGCGGCGGCGGCCGGAACGGCCCCGCCCCGAGCGGTGGCCGAGGTCGTCGAGCTCGTCGAAGTCGGTGTCCTCGGAGAAGGCCGACCCGACGCTCCCGGTGAGCAACGGCTCGGGACCGCCCGGCTCCTGGCCGGCCACGACCACTGCGGCGGCGGTCGGGATGCGGCCGTGGGCCACGTCGAAGCCCTGGTGGGCGAGGCGCGAGAGGTAGGTGTTCAGCCGGGCGCTGCCCCGCAGCTGGAGGCGGCGGACCTCGGCGTCGTCGAAGACGCGGTGGGCCTTCAACTCGGCCCGCCGGCGCCGCAGCTCCTTGCGCCGCGACAGATTCCAGCGCCAGGCCCCGGCCACCGCCCGGGCCCGGGCCCGGTCGCCCACGGACAGGGAGACCATCACCTCGCCGGCGGCCAGGAGCGCCGCCTGGGGAAGGACCCGCGCCAGATGGAACGGGCCGTAGCACTTGAGGACGGCCCGCAGCTCGTGGCGGCGCTGGAGGGCCTGGAGGCTGGGCGGCTCGGCTTCCCCGGCTCTCCGGGCCACGGCTCGGAACCCGCCGGCCACGGCCTCGAAGTGGCGGACCCGGGCGTCGGGCGCCACCACCACCCGGGCCCCGGCCACCTGGGCCCGCCAGCTGAGGTCGAGGTCCTCGCCCATGGCGACCACCTCGGGGTCGAACCCCCCCAGCTCGCTCAGGAGGTCGGCCCGGACCAGGGTGAAGCCGCCGGGGGCGACGAAGACGTCGCGCACCGCGTCGTGCTGGCCGGCGTCGATCTCCCCGGCCTGCACCCGCTCGACCACCGCGCCGCACTTGTCGGCGCTAAGCCCGACGTGCAGCAGGACGTCGGGGTCGTCCCAGGTCACCATCTTGGGGCAGACGATCCCGGCGTTCGAGCGGAACGACTCCTCCACCAGCACGTGGAGGGCGTTGGGGTCCGGGGCGCAGTCGTCGTGGCAGAGCAGGAAGTACGACGCCCCCTCGACCATGCCGACGGCCTCGTCCACCGCCGCGCCGAAGCCCCGGTCGTCCTCGAGGCGGCGCACGTAGGCCGAGGGCAGGACGGCGGCCACCCGGGCCGTCGGGTCCTCGTCCCCGCCCGACACCATGACGAGGACCGACAGCTCGGCGTAGTCCTGGGCGGCCAGCCCGGCCAGGGTCTCTTCGAACCACGGCCCGGGGTCCCGGGTCACCACGACGGCGACCACGGCCGGCGCGCGGTCGTCGACGGCGGTGTCGTCCATCAGGAGAGCGAGGCTACCAACGGGAGGGACCGGCCTCCCGGACCCCGGACGGCCCGATCGGGCGCCCGAGATGCTTGCAACTGTTACACAAAAGGTATACTCTTGTGCGTACCACGGGAACGAGCCGGCGGCCCGACCGCCGGCCGGAACGACAGGAGCACGCCATGCCCGACCTGAACGATCTCACCAACGAGGCGGCCAACCTCGCCCGCGACGCCGTCTACGTCGCCGTCGGCCTGGGGGTCCTCGGACTCCAGCGGGCCCAGGTGCAGCGCAACGAGCTCGGTGACCGGGCGGCCGGCGACCGCAGCCTCGAGGACCTGCTCGTCGAGGCCCGCTCCGCGCTCCACGCCGGCGTGCGCCAGCTCGACGAGATCGTCGAGACCGCCATCTCCTGCGTCGAGTCGACCTTCCAGCCGCTCGAGGAGCAGCTCCCCTCGCCGGCCAAGGAGGTGGCCGGACGCGCCCACGACCAGGCCCGCGAGCTGCGCAGCCAGGTGCGCGAGCTGATCGTCTCGCAGATCTGACCGCTCGGGTTCAGCCCCCCGCCCGCTCCTCCCAGTAGGAGAGGACGTCGGCCAGGGTGTCGTCGAGGGGGATCTCAGGCTTCCACCCCGTGGCCGCCTCGAGTCGGGCCGGGTTCCCCCGCAGCACCGGGACATCGACCGGCCGCACGAGGGAGGGGTCGGTGACCAGCTCGAGGTCGGTCCCGGCCAGCGCCAACAGGCGCGACGCCACCTCGGCCACGGCCACGTCGTGGCCGGAGCAGACGTTGTAGACCGAGCCCGGCTCCCCCCGGTCCACCAGGAGGCGGTAGGCGCGCACCACGTCGCGCACGTCGGTGAAGTCCCGCCGGGTGGTGAGGGTGCCCACCGGGAGGGTCGCCTCACCCGACCGGCGGGCCTCGACGATGCGCCGGGCCAGCGCAGGCACGGCGAAGGTCGGGGCCTGCCCCGGCCCCACGTGGTTGAAGGGGCGCGCCACCACCACCGGCTGGCCGTAGCCGCGCCAGGCCTGCAGGGCCACCTGCTCGGCCGCCGCCTTGCTCGCCGCGTACGGCGTCACCGGGGCGGCCGGCGACGCCTCGGTGAGCGGGAGATCGCCCTCTCCGACGATGCCGTAGACCTCGGCCGAGCTGACCACCAGCACGGTGGGCGGCGTGTCCAGCCGCCGCGCCGCGGCCAGCACGGCGGCGGTGCCCAGCACGTTGACCCGCAGCACCTCGGCCGGCACCTCCCAGGACTCGCCCACGTGGGTGAGGGCGGCCAGGTGGTAGACGGCATCGGGCGCGGCCGCGGCCACCACCGGCTCGAGGGCGGCCTGGTCGGCGATGTCGGTCTCGATGTCGGTGACCGCCACCTCGTCGCCGCAGCCCCGGAGGTGCTCGGCCAGCCAGTGGCCGACGAACCCCTACCCCCCGGTGATCAGCGCGCGCACACGACCACCCTAGTCAACCGCCAGGCGGTAGGCGTCGAGGTGGCGGGCCGCGCTCGCCTCCCAGGTCCGCCCGGCCGCCGCCGCCAGACCGAGCCGCCGCCGCTCGGCCTCGCCGTCGCCCCCCCGGCCCGCCAGCACCGCCTCGAGGGCCCCGGCCAGCGCGGCCTCGTCGCCGGGCGCCACGAGTAAGGCCGCCCCCCCGGCCAACTCGGCCATGGCCGTGCC
>JBKQNY010000114.1:0-13016 GCA_052145775.1 Acidimicrobiales bacterium | reverse complement strand
CACCGGAGCCGCTTCCTCTTGACGGCGCCGCCGCTCCGGCTGCCCGGTGCGGTCGGCGGCCCGCTGACCCCCGTGGCCACCGTGTGACGGTACGGAAGAGGCGCTCAGCCGGTGACGGTCGAGACGGCGGACGATCGTGACATCTCGAACTGCTTGAAGTCCTGGGCGCGGACGTCGGCGACCACGGCGAGGAACTTCGGCCGGCCGGCCGAGTTCAGCAAGTACTTCCGGGGCTTCCCCGGGATGTTGGTCCCGAAGTAGTAGCTGCTCTGGCCGAACGACGGCGGCCTGGCCGCCCAGCGGTCGACCATGGCCGTCCACGACGCCTCGGCCTCGGGTTCGGCCTCGACGGTGTCGCAGCCCCTCTGGCGGGCGCACTCGAGGATCTCGGTGATGAAGTCGACCTGGTCGCCGTTGTAACGGGGGTTGTTGCCGGCCGCTGCGTGGGGACCCCCCGGGAAGAAGAAGTTCGGGAAGCCGCAGGTCTGGAGCCCGAGGAACGTCGTGGGCCCGTCGCTCCAGTGCTCGGTGAGGTCGACGCCGCCGCGTCCGTGGACCGCCATGCGGAAGAGGGCCCCGGTGCCGAAGTCGAAGCCGGTGGCCCAGACCACGATGTCGAACTCGCGTAACCCCTCCGCCGTCTCGATCCCGATCTCGGTCATCCGGGTGATCGGCTGCTCCTTGGTGTCGACGAGCGAGACGTTCGGGCGGTTGAAGGTCTCGAAGTAGTCGGTGACGAACGGCGGCCGCTTCTCCCCGAACCGGTGGTCCCTGGGGATCAGCTTCGCCGCCGTCTCCGGGTCCTTCACGATCTCGCGGATCTTGCCGGCGACGAAGTCGCACCACGCGGCGTTGGCCTGGTCGTCGAAGAGCAGGTCCGTGTAGTGGCTGATCAGCTTGGAGAAGCCGGGGCTCTCCCACATCCTCTCGAAGAAGGCTTGTCGTTCCTCCGGCGAGTCGTCGAACGTGGCCCGGTCGTGCGGCTGGTGGAGGAACCCGGCCGGGGAGGTCTGCAGGGTCTCGCGGATCGACTCGAAGTCGGCCCGTAGCCGACGCTGCTCGTCGGGCGTGATCGGTGCGTTGTTGAGCGGGGTGCACCAGTTGGCGGTGCGCTGGTACACGGTCAGCGAGGCGGCCTCGCCGGCGATGACCGGGATGATCTGCACGCCGCTCGACCCCGTGCCGATGACGGCCACCCGCTTGCCGGTGAAGTCGACCGGCGTGGTGGGCCACTCGCCGGTGTGGTATGCCTCGCCGCGGAAGGACCGGCGCCCGGGGATGTCGGGGACGTACGGCACCGAGAGCACCCCGGTGGCGGCGACCAAGAAGCGCGCCCGGTAGGTGGTGCCGTCGCCGGCGACGACGCTCCAGGCTCCTGTGGGCTCGAGGTAGGTGGCCGAGGCCACCTTCGCCCCGAACCGCATGTGGCGCCGGAGGTCGAAGCGATCGACGACGTGGTTCAGGTAGCGCTCGATCTCCGGCTGCTCGGCGAAGTGCTCGGTCCACTCCCAGTCGTCGAAGAGCTCCTCCGAGAAGATGTAGCCGTAGGTGTAGCTCTCCGAGTCGAACCGGGCCCCGGGGTAGCGGTTCCAGAACCAGGTGCCCCCCACGCCGTCGCCGGCCTCGAGCAGCCGGACCGTGAAGCCGGCCTCACGGGCGCGATAGAGCTGGTAGATACCGGTGATGCCGGCACCGACGACGAGGACGTCGACGTCCTCGGGCGTGCCCGGCGCCCGCTCGTCGGGGAAGGTGTCGGCCTCAGCCGGCATGTGGCAGGTGGGGGGAGGTCATCGGGGGTTCGGGGGTCTCCGAGGCGGGGGGTGCGGTCTTTGGCCGGAGGTATATTGTACCGACCGGTTGGTCTAGCGTAGCTGGCAAGGCACGCTGCTGGAGGACGAGCGACGTGACGTTGGTTGACCACAAGTGGTCGGCGCTGCCGGTGCCGCACGCGGTCACGATGCCCGACCGGGTCCCCAAGGAGCGCTACTTCGACCCCGAGTTCTACGAGCTGGAGGCCGCGCTCCTCTGGCCCCGGGTCTGGCAGATGGCGTGCCGGCTCGAGGAGATCCCCGGGCCCTCGGACTTCGTGGAGTACGAGATCCTCGCCCAGTCGGTGGTGGTCGTGCGCACCGGCGACACCGAAGCCGAGGTGCAGGCGTTCCAGAACGCCTGCCGCCACCGCGGGGTCAAGCTCGTCGAGGGGCGGGGGACGTTGAAGAGCGGTTTCACCTGCCCGTTCCACGGATGGTGCTACGGCGTCGACGGCCAGAACACCTTCGTCTCCCAACGGCGCACGTTCTCCGAGCACAACCTCGAATCCGCCGAGCTGGACCTGGTCCCGGTCCGCACCGAGGTGTGGGGGGGCTGTGTGTGGATCAACTTCGACGCCGATGCGCCGCCCCTGCGCACCTACCTGGAGCCGATCGCCGGCATCCTCGACGAGTGGAAGGTGGCGTCGCTTCGGACCGAGTGGTGGTATGCCTGCCGGATCCCGGCCAACTGGAAGCTCGTCCAGGAGGCCTTCGTCGAGCAGTACCACGTACTCGAGACGCACCCCCAGTTGCGCATCCCGGGCCGGTTCCCACCCCGCAAGGGCCAGCCCTTCGACCCCAAGGTGTTCGTCGAAGGGGAGATCCAGTACCTGCGGACGATGTGCGACGGGATGGCCGGCATGGTCCACGCCGACGACGTGCGCATCGCCGAGGGGATGCGCGACATCGAGCTCCCGGACGAGTACGGGGCGGCGGTGTCGGCGTGGAACCAGGCCCTGAACAGCGCTGTCACCGACTGGCACCGCCGGGCCGGCCACGACATCCCCGACCTCAACGACCTCGACGAGCAGAGCATCAACGAGCCGATGGCCTACTGCTTCCCCCACTACATCGTCCTGCCGATGTACAGCAGCGCCTCCGCCTACCGGTTCCGCCCGCTGGGGCCCGAGGAGACGCTGATGGAGCTCTGGTCCCTGACCCGCACACCCAAGGACGGGCCCTCCCGGCCGACCCCTCCCGAGGTCTGGGCCCACGACGACGAGCGGTGGCCGCCCATCCCCACCCAGGACTTCTCCAACCTGGAGCGCCAGCAGCGTGGCCTGCACGCCAAGGGGTTCCGCTACATGCGCCTCTCGAAGCAGGCCGAGGGGCACATCTCGAACTACCAGCGCATGATCGACGGCTACCTGGCGGGCCTCTCGTACAAGAAATTGCTCCCGGCACTGTCGACGATCAACGTGCACCCGCTCGAGCAGCCGGTGCTCGACGTGACACTGTGAGGAGCAGGGCATGGTGAACGGCGAGCACCGACGGCTGGGGGAGCGACAGCGATGACGGACTTCGGCGAGGTCGACTTCTTCAAAGACGAGTCGTGCGTGGCCGATCCGTACCCGTACTTCGATTTCCTGCGGGAAGGGTGCCCGGTCCAGCGCGAGCCCCATCACGGGGTGGTGATGGTGACCGGACACGCCGAAGCGCTCTCGGTGTACAACGACCCGGCCGTCTTCTCGTCGTGCAACTCGGTGACGGGGCCGTTTCCCGGCTTCCCGGTCCCCCTCGAGGGGGACGACGTGAGCCCCCTCATCGAGCAGTACCGGGACCAGCTGCCGATGAGCGACCAGGTCATCACCTTCGACCCCCCCAAGCACACCGACCACCGCGGCCTGCTCATGCGGCTGATCACCCCCAAGCGCCTCAGCGAGAACGAGGAGTCGATGTGGCGCTACGCCGACCGCCAGATCGACGAGTTCATCGGAAACGGGGAGTGCGAGTTCGTGCGCGAGTACGCCTCGCCGTTCGCCATGGTGGTCATCGCCGACCTGCTGGGCGTGCCCGAGGAGGACTACGACCTCTTCCGCAAGAACCTGACCCGCACCACCGGGTTGGGCAGCACCGGGGACGACACCCTCGCCCAGAACCCGCTCGAATTCCTCTACCAGCAGTTCAGCCTGTACGTGGAGGACCGCCGCCGTGAACCCCGAGCGGACGTCCTGAGCGGCCTGGCCGCGGCCAAGTTCCGGGACGGGTCGACGCCCGAGGTCATCGACGTGGTCCGGGTCGCCGCCAACGTCTTCGCCGCCGGCCAGGAGACCTCCGTGCGGCTCCTGGCCTCGGCCATGCAACGGCTGGCGGAATACCCCGAGCTGGCCGAGGCCCTCCGGGCCGACCACGCGCGGATCCCGGGCTTCGTCGAAGAGATGCTCCGCTACGAGAGCCCGGTGAAGGGGGATTTCCGGTTGGCCAGGGTGGCCACCACGATCGGGGGAGTGCCCATACCCGCCGGCACGACGGTCATGGTGCTCAACAGCGCGGCCAACCGCGACCCCCGAAAGTTCGACCACCCGTCCGACTTCGACCCCGAACGCCCCAACTCGCGTCACAACCTCACGTTCGGCCACGGGGCCCACGTGTGCCCCGGAGCGCCGCTGGCCCGGACCGAGGCCCGCATCAGCGTGCAGCGGCTGCTCGAGCGGATGTCCGACATCCGGGTCTCCGAACGTGTCCACGGCCCACCCGGTGACCGCAACTACTCGTACGTGCCCACCTACATCCTGCGTGGGCTGACCCACCTCCAGCTCGAATTCACGCCGGCGACGGATAGCCCGCAGCGGTAGCTGCGAAGATGGCGGCCATGCGATTCGGACTCGATGTGGCGCAGCAGCGCATGGAGTGGGACGAGCTCGTCAGCCGGGCCCAGTTCGCCGAGGAGCTCGGTTTCGACGGGCTCTGGGGCTTCGACCACCTGCAGCCGATGTACGGCGAGGGTCCGGGTGAGACGTTCGAGGGCATGACGACCCTGGCCGCCCTGGCCGGGGTGACGTCACGGATCCGACTGGGCCTGCTCGTGACCGGGGTCACCTACCGCCACCCCTCGGTCTACGCGGCGCAGGCCCTCACCATCGACCACGCCTCCCATGGCCGCCTGGAGATGGCGCTCGGGTCCGCCTGGTTCGAGAAGGAACACCTCGAACTCGGGATCCCGTTCCCCGGCACCTCTGCACGCTTCGACCTGCTGCACGACACCCTCGAGATCGTGACCCGGCTGTTCACCGGGGACGTGGTCTCCTACGAGGGCACCCAGGTGTCGCTGGAGCACGCACAGATGCGCCCGCTCCCCGTGCAGCGTCCACACCCACCGATCTGGATCGGTGGCACGGGCCCGAACCGGACCCTGCCGCTGGTGGCGCGCTACGCCGATGTCTGGCACGCCTGGGGGACCCCCAACTCGCTCCGTGAGTCGAACGCCCGGGTCGACGAGCTGGCCGCGGCGGCGGGCCGGGACCCGGCCGCCATCCTGCGCGCCGGATCCCTGTCGCTCGACGACCTGGAGGAGGCCCGCAAGCACGCCACCAAGTGGCAGGACGCCGGCTACGGCTACCTGGTGTGCAGCTGGCCCGGTGCCGGCCGGCCGCAGGTCGAGGCCTTCGCCCGCGAGGTCCTCCCCGGGTTCACTCGGTGACCGGCGCGGCACACCGCACGGCTCGAGAGGGGACGGTTCGCCACGGGGTTACGCCGCGAGCGGGTGTTGTTCTCCTCCTCGCCGTGGTCGTCGGCGTCGCCTCGTTCCTCCCCGTCGGCGTCCTCGCCTCGTCCCCCGCCGGGGCGTCCGCGCCAGGGAACGCGTCGGTCCCGGTCCCGAGCGTCCAGGGTCCGATCGAGCCCAGCAGCCAGATCTCCTTCATCGGCTCCACCCTCTTCCCCCTCAGCTCGGTCGGCTATGAGCAGAACGAGTTCTTCCTCTCGGGGACGGCCGACTCCTACACCTCGGCGTCGCCCCTGGCCAAGGACGGCCGGTGGCACGTCTCGGTGGCCACCAAGGCCCCGTACACGACCCGGATCGTGGTCTACCGGCCGACGGACCCCAAGCACTTCGACGGCACCGTGGTCGTCGAGTGGCTGAACGTCACCGGAGGCGTCGACGCCGCCGCCGCCTGGCTGCAGAGCCACGACCAGATGATCCGTGACGGCATGGCCTACGTGGGGGTCGACGCCCAGGCAGGCGGCATCAACGGCGAGGCGGGCTCCCTCGCCGCCGGCGCCGAGCCCGGCGGCGGCAGCCTCAAGGCGACGGACCCCGCCCGCTACGGCTCCCTCGACCATCCCGGGGACAGCTACGCCTACAGCATCTACCAGCAGGTCGGGAACGCCATTCACGCCGACGCGGCGAAGATCCTGAGCGGCCTCGACCCCAAGCACGTCCTGGCCCTCGGGGAGTCCCAGTCCGCCTGGCACATGGTGACCTACATCGACGCCCTCCAGAAGACGTCCCCGGGCATCTACGACGCCTACTTCGTCTACAGCCGCAGCGGCAACGCCGCCGACCTCTCCGAACCGCCCCTGCAGACCGTCACGGCCCCCACCCCGACCTACATCCGAACGGACCTGCACGTCCCCGTCTTCCTCTTCGAGACCGAGACGGACCTCCTCACCCTGGGGTACCTGGCCGCCCGACAACCGCCGACCGCGTACATCCGCGAATGGGAGGTCGCCGGCACCGCCCACGACGACTCGTACGGCCTCCTCTACTCCCGGTCCGACGCCGGTGACGGCTCCGCCGACACCGAGGCCTTCGCTTCGATGCTCGACCCCTCCGCCGATCCGATCCCCGGCATCGTCAGCTGCAGCCGTCCCGTCAACACCGGCTCCCACACCTACGAGCTCCGCGCCGCCTTGGAGGCCGTCAACCGCTGGATGACCACGGGAACGCCCCCGCCCCAGTCGCCGCGGTTGGAGGTGGCCAAGGGCGGCACCCACTTCGTCACCGACGCCGAGGGGAACGCGCTGGGGGGCATCCGCACCCCCCAGGTCGCCGCGCCGGTGGCCCAGCTCTCGGGGCTGGGACAGCCCGGGGCACCGGTGGGGACCCAGCCCACACCAACCACCACGTCTTTAGGCGCCAACGACATCTGCTTCATCTTCGGGACCACCGTCCCCTTCAGCGCGGCCAAGCTCGCCGCCCTCTACCCGACCCACGCCGACTTCGTGAAGAAGTGGGACGCCGCCGTTGCTGACCTCGTGAAAGAGGGCTACCTCCTCCGACCCGACGCCGAGACCCTCGACCGCGTGGCGGCCCAGTCGGACGTGGGCAAGGCCGGAGCCGCACCGGCCAGCACCTCCACGACGCCGGCGGGCTGAGGCAGGCGGAGCGCCGTGCCGGCGTCGTGCGGGCACGGACGCCCTCGACAGCAATTTCTCAAGTATTTCGGACGCCGCCGCGGTAGATATAGAGCGTGGACCAGGAGGGGTCGGACGGCGTCAGTGCTCCCGAGCCAAGCCCGCCGAGGCGCTCACCAAGAGCTTCTCGGGTGCTCGCCGCGGCGATTGCGGTCATCGGCCTCGCCCTGACGGGGGTCGTGACCTGGGCGGCGTTCCGAGCCAACGACAACAGCAACGACGCGCTGCTGCATCTGGAGGTTCGCCAGGTCGCCACGGCCTTGAGCACGAGTCTCCCGGCCCTCCAGTCCGAGCTGACCGACGCGGTCAACGAGGCGAACCTGACGAACTCGACTGCGGCATTCCAGGCCTTCGCCGGAAAGATCGCCCCGGCCGGCTTCACCTCGGTGTCGCTCTGGAGACGCACCGCCACCGGTGGGCAACTCGTCGCCGTGGTCGGGGCGCAGCCGCAGCTGGTCAAAGACGGCAAGTCCGGTTCGTTCTTCGCCCATCTGCATCCGAGCAACTCGCTCCAGGTCTCGGCGCTGCTGCCCGGCCAACCGCCGCGGCTCGGCTTTGCCGAGTACCCGACCGGCGATTCGAACTTCATCGTGTACGCCGAGAGCGAGCTCCCCGCGCACCGCAGACTGGTCATCCCATCCAACTCGCCGTTCGGGCAACTCAACTACGCCCTCTACCTCGGCCCCCATGCCACGCCGTCCCAACTGATCGCCTCGACCGTGCCCCTCCCCATCCAGGGCCTGCGAGCCCGGGCATCGGTGGCGTTCGGCAACACCTCGGCCACGGTCGTGGCCACGCCGAGGGTGCAGCTGTCGAGCAGCCTGTCCGGCAATCTCCCGTGGATCGTCCTCGGGGCCGGGATCGTCATCACCCTCGCCAGTGTCGCCACGATCGAGTTCGTCGGACGCCGCCGCCGGCAGGCCGAGATGCTGGCCCGGGAATTGCGCCGATTGCACGCCGAACAACGGTCCATCGCCACCACGCTGCAGCACGCCTTGCTGCCCGAATCGGTGCCGGAGGTGCCGGGACTCGAGCTGGCCGCCCACTACCTCCCGGGGACCCAGGGTGTGGAAGTCGGAGGCGACTGGTACGACTTCGTGCCGCTCGACAACGAACGGCTCGTGTTCGTGGTGGGCGACGTGTCGGGGCGCGGCGTGCGGGCGGCGTCGGTGATGGCCTCGCTGCGCTTCGCCGGTCACGGATTCGCCCTGGAGGGCCATCCACCGCACGTGATCATCGAGAGACTGCGGACGCTCCTCGACCTCGAGAGCAACGGCTACTTCGCCACCGTGCTGTGCGGCCTGGTCGACGTGGCCCGCCACGAGCTCCTGCTCTCGAACGCTGGTCACCCGCCGCCCATCCTCTGCTCGCCCGACGCCTGCAGCGCGGTCTCGGTTCCACCCGCCCCGCCCGTCGGCGTCTCGACCCGTTCACCGGACGAGTCGACCAGGTTCACGGTGCCCCCGTTGTCCACGATCGTGGCCTACACCGACGGGCTCATCGAGCGGCGGGAGGAGACACTCAACAGCGGCATACAGCGGCTGGAACGGGCCGCAGAGCAGCAGCAGGAGCACTTGGACGCCTTGTTGGAAAGTATTATTTCGGATCTCACCAAGGGATCCCCTTCCGATGACGTGGCCGTGATTGGAGTGCGATGGCTGAAATAGGCACCCCCAAGCCGCCTTCCATCCAGGTGGAGGTGGTCGACGACGAGGGTGTTCCGACGGTCCGCCTCACCGGGGAGCTCGACCTCTCCTCGGCAGAGGCCGTCCGCTCCGCCATCACCCCGACCCTGGCGGCCGAGCCGGCGCGCCTGGTGTTCGACCTGTCCGGATTGAAATTCATGGACAGCACCGGCATCGCCATCATGGTCCACGCAGCGAATCAAGTGCCCGAGGTGGAAGTCCGCCACCCGTCACGGGCCATTCGGCAGGTCATCGAGATCACCGGTCTCACGGACAGGTTCCACATAGACGAATGATGGTGCGGCGACGGTACGCGGCGGATCCGAAATCCGTGATGGAGGCACGTCGCTTCGTCCTGGCCCAGCTGCCGGACGCCGGTGCCGAGCTGCGTGACGCCGTCTCGCTGATGGTCTCGGAGCTTGCGACCAACGCCGTCCTGCATGCCCGCACCGAGTTCGTCGTCTGCCTGGAGCGCACCGAAGAATGGCTCCGGGTCGAGGTGATCGATCGAGGGTCGGAGATGCCGCGCCGCCAGCCGCTGCCCCCACCGACCGCGGAACACGGGCGTGGGCTGCGGATCGTGAGCGAGCTCTCCGACCGTTGGGGCATCGACGGTGCGGACGACGAGCCGGGGAAGACGGTCTGGTTCCAGATCGCCGCGGCGCAGTAGAAGGGCACCCGACCCGCCCGTCACGCCTCTCGGCTGCGGCCCATCACGCACGCCGCCACTCCGGCCGCAGGCCCGTTCCGCACTCCCGCCGACCCTGTGGTCGTGGCCGACAACCAGCGGGCGATGTGGCACGCCCCTTGCGGGCGTCCCACCGGCATCTCCTACGGGTTCCCTGCTGGCGAGGAGAGCCAGATCCCAAAACAGGACGCTCACCCGCACTCGCTCAGATGTACATGCCCCCGTTGACGCCGAGGATCTGACCGGTGATGTAGCTCCCTGCATCCTCGGAGTACAGGTAGGAGGCAGCGAGGGCGATGTCGGCCGGGGTACCGGCTCGCCCCAGAGGGACCATGGGCCCGATCACGTCAACACCCGGGAAGTCCCCAGCCTCCTCGGCCGCCCTGGCCATCGGCGTGTCGACCAGGCTCGGTGCGATCGAATTGACGGTGACGCCCTGACGGGCGAGGTCGACCGCAAGGGACTTGGTCAGGGCGATGATGCCGCCCTTGGAGGCCGAATAGTGCGCCATGTTGGGTGCGCCCGACTGCGCGCTCTGGGAGGAGATGGTGATGATCCTTCCCCAGCCGGCGGCGAGCATGTCGGGTACGACGGCCTGGACGCAGGTGAAGGTGCCGGTGAGGTTGACGGCGATGATGTCGTTCCACCTCGCCGGGGTGATGTCGAGCAGCGCATCGAAGGCCTCGATGCCGGCGCTGGTGACCAGGATGGTGATCGGACCGAGCTCCTCGTGGATGCGGGCCACGGCGGCCGTCACCGAGTCCCACTCGGTCACGTCGACTTCGATCCCGAGCACCTGACCGCCACCCGAGCGGAGCTCGTCGACGGCCGAGGTGACGGCCGCCCCGTTGCGGTCGAGGACGGCGACCGAATGGCCATCGGCCACCAGTTGCCGGGCGACGCCGAGGCCGATCCCAGAGGCCCCACCGGTCACCATCGCGGTCCTGCTCACTTGGGAAACTCCACCGCTGTGAACTCCAAGTGGAGAGAGGTGAGTCCGCGCAGCACCCAGGTGGGCTCGTAATGGAACCTCCGTTGCCCGGGGGGGCCGTGGTGCTCCTCGGAGAGCCGGATGTTGCGCGTCCTGTTCAAGATGCGCTCCAGGCTCACGCGGCCCTCGGCTCTTGCCAACGGCCCGCCGGGGCAGGTGTGGTTGCCCCGGCCGAAGGCCATGTGGGCACGGGAATTGTGCCGGTCGACACGGAACTCGTCGGGACATTCGAAGCGCCGGGGATCCCGGTTGGCCGCCCCGTTCAGGAGCATGACGGGGGTGCCGGCGGGGATGTCCACGCCGCCGAGCGAGGTGTTGCGAAGGGCCAGGCGGAAGTCGGCCTTGACGGGGCTCTCGATACGCAGGGATTCCTCGATGAACTTCGGGATCTTGTCGGGGTCAGCCCGGAGTTCGTCCTGCAACTCGGGGTTCTCGGCCAGGTACTTGAGAGCGACGGCGAGGAGCTTGGCCGTCGTCTCCTGCCCGGCCGCGAACAAGAACGTGGCGGTCCGCACCACCGAGATCACCTCAGGTTCGCTCCCGTCGGGATACGTGGCTTTGGCCAGGTCGGTGAGGACGTCCTTGCGCGGCTCGCGCCGACGGTCCTCGATGTAGTGCGCGAACCAGTCGTCCAGCCATGACAAGGGGTTGAGATTCTCCTCACCATGTGTGGCCGATCCGACCTGACCAGGTGCCATGCTCATGCCGAATCCCTCGCGGAATCGCTGATGGTCGGATTCGGGAACGCCGAGCAGATCGGCGACGACGAGCATGGCGAACGGCTTCGAGTAGGCGGTGATGAATTCGCACTTCCCTGTGGAGACGAACTCGTCGAGCAGCTCGTCTGACAGCCGGGTCATGAACTGCTCGTTCTCCTTGAGGCGTTTCGAGGAGATCAACCGCATCAACAGTGCCCGCTCGCGTGTATGGGCAGGTGAGTCCATCGTGACCATGTGCTCGTTCATCGGGATCTGGTCCCGGTACTGCTCGACCACCCCGCTGATGTCGTCGCCTTCGAGGGGGACCGGGAACTGGAGGAACGGGCCGATGACCGAGTTGCACGACGACAGGTTGTCGGGGTCGAAGTAGGCCTGGCTGGCCTCCTCGAAGCCGGTCACGGCGACCACGCCCAGCTTCGGGAGCGGCAGGACCGGACACTGGGCGCGGAGCTCGTCGAAGTAGGGGTACGGATCCTCGACCAGCCCACTGTCGCTGAAGAAGTCGACGGTCTCCCATTCAGTCATCTACGGCTCCTGTTCCACGGTGCTGTGCAGTCGCTCAGCACGTTCCTGCTGCTTACCACCACAGAGAAACCTCGGCAACCGCCCACCCGGCACGAGCGCGGGGAGCCACCGAACTGGCCCGGTGCGCCATCACAGGCGATCGACCAGCGCCTCGAGCAGGGCTCGGGTGCGTCGGGAGGAGGCGATGAGCTCGTCCCGACCGTTCCCGATCGGGACCACCCGCACCGAGAGGTCGGTGACCCCTGCGTCGGCGAAGCTGCGCAGGCGTTTCTCGACGACGGCGTCGCTCCCGGCGGCCAGGAGGTCACCCACGTTCTGGGCATCGCCGTGCCCGAGGAGCTTCTGGTAGTTGGGCGAGACCTCGGCCTCGGCCAGGATGCGGTTGGTCCGCTCGACGGCCGCGGGGACCTCCCCGTCGCTGCAGGCGCACACCGAGACGCCGGCCACGATCCTCGGAGCCGGGCGGCCGGCGTCCTGTGCCGCCCGCCTGAGCGTCGGGGCGACGTGCGTGGCGATCGCCCGCTCGTCAGCCATCCACAGGATGGTTCCCGCCGTGCGCTCCCCACAGAGCTCGAGCATGCGGGGGCCGAGGGCGGCGAGCAGGATGGGCGTGGGCCCGACGTCGGTGACGTCGAGCGGGCAGTGCACGCGGAACCGCTCGTTCACGACGTCGACCGTGCCGGGGCCGCCGAGGGCCGGCTCGAGCACGTCGAGGGTGGCTCGCATGGTGGAGAGCGGCTGGTCGTAGGGGAGCCCGAGCATCTCGTCGATGATCCAGTGGTGCGACACCCCCAGGCCCAGGGAGAGGCGACCTTCGGCGATGGCCTGGACCGACAGGGCCTGCTGGGCCAGGGCGATGGGGTGGCGCGGCTGCACCGGCACCACCGCCGTCCCGACCTCGATCCGGGAGGTGGCGGCCGCCACCACGGCCGCTGCGGTCAGGGCGTCGAACTCGTCGGGGATCTGGGGGATCCAGACCGAGGCGAGTCCCGCCTGCTCGGCCCATTGGGCGTCCGCCTGCAGGCGGGCCACCTTGGTCGCGTACCGTCCGCGTTCGGGTCCAACCATCAATCCGATGCGCATCCGGGGCTCCTCCCCACCTGGTGCGGCCGAGATGAGAACGGCTTTCTACTGCGGCGTAAGTCACGTTCACCGTACCATTCGGGAGAATTCGGGGGGCCATCTGAACCTGGCCGGGCGGGAGTTCTCCTCGGCCGCGGGGTTGCCGGGCCCGCGTTCCGG
>JBKQNY010000113.1:0-17539 GCA_052145775.1 Acidimicrobiales bacterium | reverse complement strand
CGGTCACCGGAAGGGGGTGGCCGGTCCCGCCCCCTCACCATGGGGGCGTCAACGGCGGGGGCGGGGGTTGCCCAGGAGCTCGGCCAACCGCTCGAGCAGTTCGGCCTGCGCCGCCTTCAGCAGGCGGCTGGCCTCGGGGACGGTGCACCAGCGAACCTCGTCGACCTCGGGAAACGACTGGAACGTGCCCGAGCGCGGCGGCCACTCCATCTCGAAGAGGTTGCTCGTGAGGTCGGTCGTCTCGAGGTCGCCCTCGGCCGCCCACGCCAGCACGTGCTTCCCCCCGCGCTGGACGATCTCCCCCAGTGCGAGGCGCGCGCCGGGCGGTGCCGGAGCGCCGACCTCCTCGGAGAACTCCCGCTCGGCGGCGGCGAGGGGGTCCCCGGCGTCGGCGGGTTCGAGCTCTCCCTTGGGGATGGTCCAGGTTCCCTCCCCCCGCCTGGTCGCCCAGACGGGACCGCCGGGGTGGACGATCAGGACCTCGGTCCCTGTGGGTCCGCCGGTGCGGTAGAGGAGGATGCCGGCGCTCAGCCTGGGCACGGCCCCGCCGGGTCGTCGCCGGGCGGCCCGGCGCGGTGCCGGCCGGCGCGTTCGGGCTGTGCCCCGTCCCGCCCCGCCCCGGCGATGGTCACCCGTCGGACTCGCGCTCGTCGGCGATCCAGGCCAGGGCCCCGCCGGCCAGGCTCTCGGCCGGCCAGCCGGCCCGCGTCAGCGCCTCGGCCGCCGCCGCGGAACGGACGCCGGCGTGACAGACGACCACGATGGGGCGGTCCGCCGGGAGCTCGCCGGTGCGCGACCCCAGCTCCCCCAGGGGGATGTTGACGGCGCCGGGAAACGCCCACTCGGCCACCTCGTCCGGCTCGCGCACGTCGAGCAGGTAGAGGTCGTCCCCCTGGCGCTGTCGCTCACGCAGTTCCTGCATCCCAATCTCGACGACCATCGGGTGCTCCCTCGGCTCGTGGACACCCCCAGTCTGCCGCCGCTGCCGGGGTGGCGTGCCCGACGGGTCCGGGGCTCAGCGGCCAGGGCCGCGGCGCCGGCGCCGCCGCCCGTAGGCGACGAGGGTCCCGCCGGCCACGACCAGCAGCACTCCACCGGCGGCCAGCGGCATGCTGGGGCCGCCGGTGAAGGCGAGACTCGGCACCGCCACCGTCGTCGGTGGCACCGGCTGCTCGGGCAGGGCGACCATCGTCGGGTCTGTGGCTGTGCCCGACGTCAGCACCGCCGTGCAGTGCAGCGAGGAGTCGGCCATGTAGCCGCTGGGTGCCGCCAGCTCGCGCAGGCACCACCCGAAGCCCGCGGGGACGGCGAACGACAGCCGGCCCTGCGCGTCCGTGGTGCCCTGGGTCCAGTAGGTGTCGCCTGTCGGCACCACCGTGCCGGCCGGGGCGGGCGGCGGGTCGTAGCCGGGCGGCGCCGTACCCTCCTCGAACAGCTCGTAGGTGGCATCGGGGATGACGGTGTCGGGCTGGAGGGAGTTGTATTTGTAGGCGCCCAGGTAGACCGTGGCCCGGGTCTCGGCGATGGCCACGGTCGATGCCGGCTGCGGTGCGTCCACCGAGAGCACCGCCGTGCAGTGCAGCGCGGGGTCGGCCACGTAGTCGGTGGGGGCCGACGCCTCGTGGAAGCACCAGGCGTAGCCGGCGGGGACCGTGAACGACAGGGCGCCCGTGGCGTCGGTGGTGCCCCGGCCCCACCAGGTGTCGCCCGCCTCGGCCGCCGCCCCGGTGGGCGGTGCGGAGGGAGGTCCCGAGGGAGGGCCGGGACCCTCTGCATAGAGGTCGTAGACGGCTCCGGGGATCCCGGTATCGGGGGTGGCCGAGTCGAACTTGTAGGCGCTGACGGTGACGAGCGCCTCCTGGTCGGTGACCGTGAGCGCGGTCACCGGGGTCGGTCCCTTGGCGTCCCCCTCCAGCACCGGCGTGCAGTGCTCGGCCGTGTCGAGCACGTAGTCGGGCGGCGCCTGGGCCTCGACGGCGCAGTAGGCGTAGCCGGGGTACTGGAGGGGGAACGAGGCCAGCCCGTCGGCCCCCGTGGTGGCCTGGGCCACCCAGGTCTGGTCCGCCTCCGGCGGCGTTCCGGGGGGCGGGGTCGGGGCGTGAGGCCCCTTCCCGCCGTCGACCCGGTAGAGGTCGAAGACGGCCCCGGCCAGCACCGCGGTCGCCTTCGAGGCGTCGACCTTCTTCACGGTGATGCCGACGAAGAGGCCGGGGTCGGTCACGGTGATCGGCTGGCTCCCCTGCGCGTTGGTCGCGGTGAAGCACCCCGAGGCTCCCCCCTCGAGGCCGGGCGGCGCCGACACCTCCTCCCAGCAGTAGGGCTGTCCGGACACGAGCGTGGGTGTGGTGGTGCAGGTGCCGGCGGCCCCGGTGGTGCAGGTGGCCACCGGTGTCCCTCCGTAGGTGGTGCCGGCGGTCACCTCGATCACCGCCCCGGCCAGGATCAGCGTTGTGGGGTTGACGCTGCCCGTGGCCACCTTGCGGAAGCTGGCCGGGACGAGGAGGGAGTCGGCGAATGTGGCGTCGAGGGCCTGGCCCGGCCCGACGGACACCACCTTGGACGGTGGCGGCGTCGGGAGGAAGTAGCCCGGCGGCGCCGAGACCTCGGTCACCAGGTAGTTGCCGGGGAGCAGGCCCGTGCCGTCGTTGGGAGGGGGCGAGCAGGTCCCCGACACGTCGGTCGTGCACGTCCCCAGGTCCACGTCGTAGCTGCCGTCGTCGGCGCTGTCGTACTTCACGTCGAAGACGGCACCGGCCAGGGGATCACCGGTGGCCGTGTCCGTCTTCTCCACTGTGACGGCGCCCGTGTGCACAGCGTCGGACACCGACACCGAGGTGACCGTGTGGCCGGCGGTCACCGCCACGGTGAAGGGCGGGGCGACCCCGTAACCGGGAGGGGCCGAGGTCTCGGTCACGGTGTAGGTGCCGGGGACGAGGCCCGCCAGCACGCCGGTCTCGTTGTCTGTGCCGACGGTGAGGGTCCCGACGCTCGCCGTCGTGGGTGCGGGTCCTGCCACTGTGAACACGGCCCCGGCCACCGGCACGTAGGTGGTGTCGTCCCCGGACTTGATCACCTGCAGGCTGCCCAGGAGCTCGTCGCCGAAGGTCACGGTGGCCAGCTCGGTGGCTCCCGGTTGGAGGAAGACGGTCTGGGTGGCCGTGGTCGGGTCCAGCCAGTAGCCCGGCGGCGGCGCCGTCTCGGCGATCTGGTACCAGCCGGCCAGCCAGCCCCCCGTCGTGTTCTCCTCTGGCGGCTGGCAGGTGCCTGTGGTGCCGGTGGTGCACGAGCCGAGGCTCTGGTCGTAGTGGCCGTCGTCGGTGGGGTCGAAGGCAAAGGCGAAGGTGGCGCCGGCCAGCGGCGCGTTGGTCTGGGCGTCGATCTTGGCCACCCCGAGCCGGGCCGGCAGGGCCGGCTCCTCGTCCACCCCCGTGAAGGAGGCGACGGCCGGGGGCGACGGTGTGGGGTACACGGTGACCACCTGGTCGGGGGCCAGGCCGTAGCCGGGGGGTGCGACCGACTCGTGCACCCGGTACTGGATCCCCGAAGCTGACGCCGTCAGCGGGGCGGAGGGACCCGCCGTGCCTGTGGCGTCGGTGGTGAGGGTCTGCAGGACGTTACCGAAGCCGTCCTCGATCTCGAACTGCGCGCCCGCCGGTCCGTAGTAGGCGGGATCGGGGACCGACTTCTCGATAACGATGGTTCCGGTCTGCGGTGCCGGCGCCGCCGCCACCCCCCCGAAGCTCGTGGACAGTGTCTCGCTCGCCCCCGAGACCATCATGAGCTGGCCCCCCGAGCCCGTGGGCGCCGCGTAGGCCGGCGGGGCCGTGCCCACCGCACCGCCGTCCACGCTGATGCCCTGGGCGCTGAAGGCCCCTGTGAAGGCGGGCGGCACCCCGTCGATGTTCCACTGGAAGGAGAGCTGGCCGGCGGCGTTGGTTGTGCCGGCCAGCCAGACGAAGTTGGAGACCTGGTTGGCCCCGGGCCCGCCGGTGGGCGGCGCCGTGAGCTCGAGGCCGCCGACCCCGTTGCCGGTCGCCGAGGTGACGGTGACCGTGCCGCTGTAGGTGGCGGAGGTCTGGAAGGTCGAGCCCGAGGGCGGTGTCATCGACAGCTGGATCGTCCACGGCCCGGTGTAGGTGACCATGTACTGCTCGATGAGCGCCACCAGTGCGGCCGGTCCCTGGTCGACTGTCGGCGTGACCCCGCCGGCCGAGCCGTAGGCCACCTGCTCGATGGCGGCCACCGTCTGGTCGACCGACCAGCCCGGGTACCCCGAGCCTTGGTAGCGCTCGCCGAAGTAGGCGAGCGCGGCCATCTCGCCGTCGCTGTAGACGCTGCTCCCGGGGTAGGCAACGGGCGACCACTGGGCTGTGGGCAGCTCCACCGGGTCCGCACTGCCCGGCAGGATGCAGTACGCGTAGCCGGGCACGTTGGCCAGGGTGTAGGCGCCGCCCCAGTGCTGGCCGGGTGTCTGCACGCCCAGGCCCGGTCCGTAGCCGTTGGCCGCCGGGCGCGGGCGCGTGGCCGGGACGGCGGAGGTGCCCGTTGCTCCCCGCCCCACCGCGCCAAGCACGGCCGCCGAGGGCGCGACCGCGAGCCACAGCGCACAGAGCGGGAGGACGACGCACCGGAGCCGGCCCCGGTGCGTCCTCGACGCCTTGGTCATGACATCCCACCCCCCCGTTCGGTCCGGGCCCCCGCAGCCCGGTCGATCCGATGCCCCCCGGGCGGCGTCCGCCGCCTCGGGGTGCATGCGCCCCTTCGTCGTACCGGCTTCCGCTCCCACCTGGCCTCCCCACGCATGTCCCACGCCTGACCGCGTTCTCGGCGCCGGGCAGGGTGCGGGGGACCCGGGTGGGCCTCATACCCCGTCCGCCCGCCTGCGCCGGCCTGCCCGGGAGGGGCCGGCGATGCCCCGTCCGCCGGGACCCCGCCCGGTACGCTCGGAGGAGTGCCGATCTCGCGCCGCGCGCTCGCCGATGACGAGGAGGTCCTGGTCGACGTCCGGCCGCACTGGATCTTCTTCCTGGGCCCGGCCCTCCTGTCGGCCGTGGCCGTGGCCGTGGCCGTGACCGTCGTGGTGAAGTTCCCCAAGGCTCCGGTCGTGGTGGCCTGGGTGCTGGCCGGAATGGTGGCGCTGCCCGTGCTGTGGTTGCTCGGCCGGGCCCTGCGCTGGCGAGGCATGAGCCTCGTGGTCACCACGACCCGGCTCATCCACCGCCAGGGGGTCTTCGGGCAGGACGTGACCCAGGTCCGCCTGCTGCGGATCTCCGAGGTCAGCTGCGCCCAAACCATGCTCGGCCGCCTGGTGGGGTCGGGCCGGCTCGTGGTCGGGATCCCCACGGAGGAGCCCTTCGTCGTCGACGACGTCCGACGGCCGCGCGCGCTCCAGCGCGTCATCAACCGGCAGCTGGACGTGCTCATGTCCGGCGGGTTCGTCGCTGCGCCCATCTCCGGCAGCAACGCGTCTCCCACCCACATGAGCGCACCCAGGCCCGTGTCCCTGGAGGACACGCCGCCACACGGCGCCATGGTCTTCACCTCACCAGCTCCCACTCCGGCGCCGACCCACGTCGACGCCGCCCTTCCCTTCACTGGTGCTGCCAGCGCATCGATCCCCGAGCAACTCATCCAGCTCGACGACCTGCGCCAGCGGGGGATATTAACCGACTCCGAATTCGAAGCAAAGAAAATCGAGCTGCTCAGTCGGCTGTAGGTGTCTGGCAAAAGGTTGGACGCCCCCCTGTCGGTGACCACCTCCGCGGGGGTACCGTGGAGGCGTGCCGACCACCCGCTACCGATGCACGGCCTGCGGCAACCTCACCCGCTTCGACGTGACCACCACCCGCACCACTCGCGCCTTTCATCACTACTCCGTCGGCGGGGAGCTCGTGGTGGAGGACGAGGAGATCCAGGAGGAGTGGGTGGACGCGGTCACCTGCCGGTGGTGCGGCCACGGGCGGGCGGTCGAGATCCTGACGGCGGAGGTGGCCGTCAGCAACGACGCGGCCCCGCCCGAGACGGCGGGCACGCCGATCGGCCAGGGGGACGGCCGCTCCGAAGCCGTCCCGCCCGGTTGGTGACCGAAGAGCGCCAGGATCGGCCGCCGAGCTCGCCGTCACCTGAGGTGGGTGCGACCCACTCGTGGCGGCCGCCGCCCCTCGACGGGCTCGTCCCCGTCCCCACGTTCAGGGACCACCCGGCCACCGTGGCGAGCGACGTCGAGGGGGTCGATCTGGACGGACGACCGGTGCGGGTGGCCGCCGTGGGCCGCGGGCAGTGGACCCTGCTCGTCTTCCTTTCGGCCGGCTGCGACGGCTGCCGGGCGATCTGGGCGGCGCTGGCCGACCCGGTGGGGAGCGGGCTCGTCACCGACGAGGCGGTCGTGGCCGTGACCCGGGACGCCGGGGTCGAGGACCCCGCACCCTTGCGGGCCCTGGTCCCGGCGGGGGCTCGTGTCGTCTTGTCGTCCACGGCGTGGGCCGCCTACCGGGTCCAGGGTCCGCCCTTCTTCGCGTTGGTCGACGGCCGGGCCCGCGCCGGGTCGAAGGTGGCCACCGAGGGGGTGGCCTGGGCGGTGGAGCAGATCGGCGCCGACGTGGCCCGGGCCCGCGGACGGGCGTGAAGGCGGGACCGTCGTGGAGACCGAGCTCTTCGAGGTGGAGACCGGACGCCGCCGGGTGACCGACCTGACGGACCTGGTGGCCCGGTTCTGCCGTGGACGGGGAGACGGCCTCTGCCACGTGCTGGCGCCCCACGCCACGGCCGGATTGGCCCTCATGGAGCTGGGATCGGGCTCGGAGGAGGACCTCTCGGCTCTGCTCGACCGGCTGGTCCCGCGCGACGACCGGTACCGGCACCGCCATGGGACCCCCGGCCACGGGGCCGACCACCTGGTGCCGGTGCTCGTCTGCCCATCGCTCGGCCTGCCGGTGGCCGATGGGAGGGTGCTGCTGGGGACCTGGCAGTCGGTGGTGCTGGTCGACACGAACCCGGACAACCCTCACCGTGAGGTCCGCTGCTCGTGGATCCCGGCCCCGGACTGAAGGAGTGTCACAACCGCCCGACATGCTGTGGGTGTGCAAGCGAGAAGGAGCGCCTGGAAGGGGACGCCGATGATCACCGACACACTCACCATCGACTGCGACCGGTGCTCGCTGCAGGGCACCGGTGCCTGCGGCGACTGCGTCGTGTCGTTCCTCTTGGACCGCGAGCCCGACGACGCCGTGGTCATCGACGCCGACGAGGCGCGTGCCATGAGGTTGCTCGAGCGCGCCGGCCTCGTGCCCGCGTTGCTCTTCGAGCACCGCGCCGGTTGACCTCCTAGCGGGGTCCTATCGCCCGGTGCACGGGTCGTACCACGCGGAGCCGCCGTCGGCGCTGTAGAGGGCCACGGCCAGCGCGTCCTGCTCGGCCGCTGACGCCTGGTTCGGCGGCACCCCGATCAGTGTGGGACGCCCGGCCAATGAGGCCGCCTCGTTCCACGTCGACTGGCTGAACTGGAAGGCCCCCATGTACTGGCCTGTGGGCGACGCCACCTGGTAGTCACCGCCGGACTCGTGTTGCACCACGCACTGGAGGAAGGAGTTGAGGGCCGGGGCCGTTGTCGGTGCGCTCGGGCTGGGAGCGGGGGCCGCGCTGACCTGCACGGCCGACTGGGCCTGGGCCTGGGACGCGGCCTTGGCCTGGGCGGCGGCCACGGCGGCGGCGGCGGCGGCGGCCTCCTGGGCCTGCTGCTGGGCCACGGCAGCGGCCAGCGCCCCCTGGACCTGCGCGCTCTGCTGCTGGAGCGTCTGCTGGGTGCTCTGCGCCTGGGAGAGCAGCTGCGCCGACTGGTTCGTCGTCGCCTGGTCCTGCGCCTCGACGCGCTGCAGTGTGGCCTCGCGGGCCTGGAGCACCTGGCGGTCGGAGGCGAGCTGGTCGACCGCCCCGGTGACCGTTCCCGAGAGAACCGACTGGTACTCGCTAGTGTCCCCGTCGGCGCGCTGGTCGGCGAACAGCGGTGTCACGTGGGCTGTGGTCCCGCCGTCGATGTACGCCGTCACCGTGGCGTGCTGGAGGACCGTCACGTCGCGTCCGACCACCTGCTGGTTGCGGGCGATGGCGTCGTGCATCTGGGCGATCTGCTGCTGGTCCTGTTGGACCTGCGCCAACGCCGCGTTGTACTGCTGCTCGTAGCCGCCGATCTGCAGCTGCTCGAGCAGCATCTCGGAGGAGAGCTGGGCCGCCTGGTGCTTGAGCGATGTGACCTGCTGGGAGTTCTGGTCGGCGTCGGCGGGCGCGAAGGATGAGCACAACGTGGCACAGCACGTTGCTACGGCGATCAGGACGCAGGCCAGTGGGGGGAGGGATCTCGCCGCCCACCTGCGCCTCCGATGCGCCGGGGTGTTCCCGGCCGCGGAGGCACCGCTGACAGTTGTCACGGGGATTCCTGCTTACCCCGTGAAGGCATCTGCCGTCAAAAGGCCCGGCGGTGGGCCTGCCCCCCGGTGGACGATGATGGGCGGCGTGGGGACCCGGGACGACCAGCGGGCAGCGCCGTGCCCGAGCCGATCGGCGCAGGTGGGGAGGGTCGCGACCCGGCCACCGGGCACGGCGGGAACCCGCTTTGGGGACGTGGGGCGGTCGTGAGCCGCCACCTGCTGGTGACCAACGACTTCCCGCCGAAGGTGGGAGGGATCCAGAGCTACCTCTGGGAGCTGTGGCGGCGCCTCGACCCCGACAGCTTCGTGGTGCTGACGGCGAGCTCGGACCCCGGGGCCGCCGACTTCGACGCCGCGCAGGCCGAGCGGGGGATCCGCATCGACCGGGTCCCGGGACGCACCCTCTACTTGCCGACGCGCCGCGCCGCGTGCCACGTGCGCGGCCTCGCCCACGAGGTCGGCGCGTCACTGGTGGTGCTCGACCCGGCCCTGCCCCTCGGCCTCCTCGGACCCGCCCTCGGACTTCCCTACGCGGTGGTGCTGCACGGGGCCGAGGTCACCGTGCCCGGCCGGATCCCCGGTTCCCGGGAGGCGCTGGCCCGCGTGCTGCGCCGGGCCGCCCTGTTGGTTTCGGCCGGGGGCTACCCGGCCTCCGAGGGGGCGCGGGCGGCCGGCGGCCGGCTCCCGCCGGTCATCGAGGTGCCGCCGGGGGTCGACTGCTCGCGGTACGTGCCGCTCGACGAGGCGGCGCGTCTCGACGCCCGGCGACGGCTAGGACTCCCGATCAGCGGGCCGCTGGTGTCCAGCGTGAGCCGGCTGGTGCCCCGCAAGGGAATGGACGTCCTCGTCGAGGCGGCCCGACGGCTGCTCCCGTCGTTCCCCGACCTCACCGTGGCCGTGGCCGGGTCGGGGCGGGAGGCCGGCGCCCTGGCCGAACAGGTGCGGCGCGGCGCGGCCCCGGTGCGGCTGCTCGGGAGGATCTCCGAGGAGGACAAGGCGGCCCTGCTGGGCGCGTCCGACGTCTTCGTCATGGCGTGCCGGAACCGTTGGCTCGGTCTCGAGCAGGAGGGGTTCGGCATCGTCTTCGTCGAGGCGGCGGCGGCCGGCGTTCCGCAGGTTGCCGGGGACAGCGGGGGCGCGGCCGAGGCGGTGGTGGACGGGGTCACCGGGCTGGTGGTGTCCGAGCCCGATGACGCCGGCCGCGTGGCCGAGGCCGTCCGTCGGCTCCTCGCCGACGACGAACTACGGCGGCGCATGGGCGCGGCCGCCCGTGCGCGCGCCGAGGCATCCTTCGACTACGACCGCCTCGCCCCTAGGCTGGCCAGGGCCCTGGCAGAAGCGTCGGGATGAGTCCGGTCACGGGCGATTCGGTCCGTCGGTCGCGTAGGGTGTGACGCCGGTCGTTTGAGGAGGGTGAGTTGGCGGACCAGGCCACGGAGCACACCAGCGTGTCGGCGCCGCCCGAGCGGTGCTTCGCGGTGGTGGCCGACATCGAGCACTACCCCGAGTGGGCGGCCGACATCAAGGAGGTCACCGTCCACGAGCGCGACGGCCAGGGACGCCCGCTCGAGGTCACCTTCCGCACGGCCGCCTTCGGCCGTTCGACCAGCTACACCCTCGCCTACGACTACGCCGAGGCTCCCCGGGCGCTGTCGTGGAAGCTCACCCGGGGGGACATCACCAGCAAGCTGGATGGCAGCTACGTCTTCGAGGGCGCCGAGGGTGGCGGCACCGACATCACCTACCACCTCGAGGTCGAGCTGCGGGTGCCGATCCCCGGGTTTATCAAGATGCGGGCGCAGAGCCGGATCATGGCCACGGCGCTGCGCGACCTGAAGGCGCGGGTCGAGTCCTCGGCGTGAGTGTGGGACGCCGGGCCCCCGTCGCCTTCGGCGTCGACATCGGCGGGACCAAGGTGCTCGGCGTCGCCGTGGACGACACCGACGCCGTGGTGGGGGAGGCGAGGGTGGGCACCCCGGCGAGCGCCGGGGACCCGTCGGGGACCGCCGTCGAGGTCGCCGACGCGGTGGCCGAGGTGGTCGCCGTCCTGGGCCGCCAGGCCGGTGCGGGCGCCGACCCGGCGTCGCCGGTCGGGGTGGGCGTCCCGGGGATGCTCGACCGCCACGGCGTCCTGCACTTCTCGCCCAACCTGCGCGGCGCGGCCGGGGCCGACATGCGGGCGCTGGTGGCCGCCCGCCTGCCCCTGTCCGAGCTGCTGGTGGAGAACGACGCCAACTGCGCGGCGGTGGCCGAGCACCGCAACGGGGCCGCCCGGGGCGCCGACGACGCCGTGGTCGTCACCCTGGGCACCGGGATCGGAGGCGGGCTGATCAGCGCCGGGCGGGTGATGGTGGGGGCCAACGGGTTCGCCGGTGAGATCGGCCACATGCTGATCGACCCGTCCGGTCCGCCGTGCCCGTGCGGCCGCCGCGGCTGCTGGGAGCGGTTCGCCTCCGGCGGGGGACTGGGCCGTCTGGCCCGGGAGGCCGCCGGCTCCGGGCGGCTCGGCGGCGTGGTGGCCCTGGCCGGGGGCGACCCCGAGCTGGTGTGGGGCGAGCACGTGACCGAGGCCGCGCTCGGGGGCGACCCCGGGTCGCTCGAGGTGATGGAGGGGCTGGGCTGGTGGGTGGCCCTCGGACTGGCGAACCTCACGGCGGTCCTCGACGTCGAGCGCATCGTGATCGCCGGGGGACTGGCCGAGGCCGGCGAGGTCCTGCTCGGCCCGACCCGGCGGGCGTTCGCCGACCTGGTCGAGGGGGCCGGGGCACGACCCGAGGTCGAGATCGTGGCCGCCGCCTACGGCGAGCGGGCGGGGGCCGCGGGAGCGGCCATGGCGGCCCGGGACGGAGGGCTGTGGTGACCGCCGGCATGAGAAGGCCGCCGGCGCGGTGAGGACCGGCGTCATCCTCCCGACCTTTCGGACATCGGCCGACGAGGCGTTGGCGGTGGCCAGGCGGGCCGACGAGCTGGGGATCGACGGCGTCTTCTGCTACGACCACCTCTGGCCGATGGGCCAGCCCGACCGGCCGGCGCTGGCCCCCTTCCCGGTGCTGGGGGCGGTGGCCGCCACGACGGCCCGGGTGGCCGTGGGCACCCTGGTGGCCAGGATCGGCCTGGTCCCCGAGGGCGTCCTCGAGTCGGAGTTCGAGGCCCTCACGGCGATCGCGCCGGGGCGGGTGGTGGCGGCACTGGGCACCGGTGACCGGCTGAGCGCCGAGGAGAACCGCGCTTACGGGATCGACTTCGCCCCCGCCGGCGAGCGGCGCGACGCCCTGCGGCGTTGCGCCCGCTCACTGCGGGACCGTGGCGTCCCGGTCTGGGTGGGCGGTGGGGCGCCGGCGACGATGGCACTGGCCGAGGAGGAGGGGGTGGCGGTGAACCTGTGGGACGCGTCGGCTAAGGCGGTGGCGGACCAGGCCCGCCGCACCGAGGTGACCTGGGCGGGACCGCCGCCACAGGCCGACCGGTCGGGCCGGGCCCCCGACCTCGCCGACCGGATGGGCCGGCTGGCCGAAGCCGGCGCCACCTGGATGGTTCTCGGCTGGCCCGCCCCCCTCGAGGAGATGGCCGCCGCGGCCAGGGGGCTGGCCGGCGACGGCTGAGCCACGCCCGGGCGCGGCGGCCACGGGTCGGACCGGTGGGTTGGTAGCCTCGCGGGGTGGAATTCCGCCGGATCAACGGGCTGCCGCCCTACGTCTTCGCCACCATCAACGAGCTGAAGCTCGAGGCCAGGCGCGCCGGCAAGGACGTGATCGACCTCGGCTTCGGCAACCCCGACCTCCCCTCGCCCGACGTGGCGGTCGAGAAGCTGGCCGAGGCGGCCCACAATCCGCGGAACCACCGCTACTCGTCGTCCAAGGGCATCCCCAAGCTCCGACAGGCCGTCGCCGACCTCTACCTGCGCAAGTTCGGGGTCGGGCTCGACGCCGAACGCGAGGTGGTCACCACCATCGGGGCCAAGGAGGGTCTGAGCCACCTGATGTGGGTGCTGGTCGGACCGGGGGACACGGCGTTCGTCCCATCGCCCTCCTATCCGATCCACATCTACGCGCCGCTCTTCGCCGGGGCCGACATCCGCCAGATCCCGCTCGAGGGGCCGACCGGCCAGCATGCTCCCGGGTCGGTCCCGGGGGCGCCGGACCCGGGGGACACCTTCTTCGACTCGCTGATGGAGACCTGGGAGTCGACCTGGCCCAAGCCCCGGGTGATCGTGCTCTCCTTCCCCCACAACCCGACGACCGCCTGCGTCGACTACGACTTCATGGCGCGCCTGGTCACATTCGCCCGCGAGCACGACGTGGTGCTCGTCCACGACTTCGCCTACGCCGACATCGGCTTCGACGGCTACGATCCGCCCTCGGTCCTCCAGGTGCCCGGAGCCAAGGACGTGGCGGTCGAGCTCTACACCCTGACGAAGTCCTTCTCGATGGCGGGATGGCGGGTCGGGTTCATGGTGGGCAACGCCGAGATCATCCAGGCCCTTGTGAAGCTGAAGAGCTACCTCGACTACGGGACGTTCCAGCCCATCCAGATCGCCGCCATCGTGGCCATGAACGAGGCGCCCGAGTACCCCAAGGAGATCCGCGAGCACTACGAGGGCCGCCGCAACGCGCTCTGCGACGGGCTGAACCGGATCGGCTGGCACGTCGTGCCGCCCAAGGGGACGATGTTCGTCTGGGCGCCCATCCCCGAGCCCTACCGCGAGATGGGCTCGCTCGAGTTCTCCAAGCTCTTGGTGCGCGAGGCCGAGGTCGCCACCTCGCCCGGGGTGGGGTTCGGGCCCGGGGGTGACGGCCACGTCCGCTTCGCCCTCATCGAGAACGAGCAGCGCACCGGCCAGGCCGTCCGCAACCTGCGGCGGGCCCTCACCCGGCTGGCCTAGGGCGACCGGCCTCCCGGCGGCGCTACGGCAGCCCCGCCCCCGGGGTGCCGACCTGCGCCCGCTCGACGCGGCCGGCCCGCTTCCCCGCCACCTCGGCCTCCAGGCTCCCCGGCGCGGTGAGGCAGTACAGGGTGCGACGGTCGGGCCCCCCGAGGGCGCAGGCGTAGCAGAACTGGCTCGTCTCCACCCGATCGACGACGTCCCCGCCCTGGGCCACCCGCCGGCACTCGGCGCCCAGGGCGTTGGCCACCCAGATGCAGCCGTCGGCGTCGAGGCAGATCCCGTCGGGGGCGCAGCCGTCCAGCTCGGCCCAGACCCGGCGCTGCGAGAGCGAGCCGTCCGCGCCGACGTCGAAGGCGGTGAGGCGGGCGCCGGCCGACTCGGCCACCACCAGGGTCCGGCCGTCGGGGAAGATCACCGTCCCGTTGGGGAAGGCCAGATCGGGCGCCGCCTCGCAGGACGTTCCGTCGGGATCGACCCGCACCAGGCTCGTGGTGCAGAACCTCCCCTCGCCCAGGGCGGCGGCCTCGAGGTCGAAGCCGAAGTTGCCGGCGTAGGCGCGGCCGTCGGCGGCCACCACCATGTCGTTGCCGTGAAAGGTGGCCCACGGGGTGAGGTCGCCGTGGTGGACGAGGCTCCCGTCGGGCTCGAGGCGCTTCACCGCCCGCTCGGTCATCGAGACCACCAGCATCCGGCCGTCGGGCAGCCAGCCGATGCCCGAGGGCCGGCCCGGGACGTCGACCTCGCGCCGGCGGTCGCCGTCGGGGCCGGCCGAAAACACCGCCTCGTCGTAGAAGTCCGAGTACCACAGCCGGCCCTCGTGCCAGCGGGGACCCTCGCCGAAGTGGAGGCCCTCGAGGAACGGCTCGGCGGTCGTAGGCGCGCGCACGGGCCGTAGTTGACCACAGTCGGGCCCGCTCCGCATGCCGGAATGGGGGACGGCGGCCGCAGCGGCCGGCGCGCGCGCACGCTACCGTTGGCCGTGGCCTACTGGGTGTTCAAGGTCCTGCTCTCGCCGGTCTTCTTCTTGCTGTGGAGGGTGCGCGTCGAAGGTCGCGAGAACGTCCCTTCGCGCGGGCCGGCGGTGCTGGCCGCCAACCACCGGTCCTTCTGCGACTCCTTCTTCCTCCCGCTGGTGGTGCGCCGCAAGGTCACCTTCTTGGCCAAGGCCGAGTACTTCGACTCGTGGCGCACCGCCTGGTTCTTCCGGGCGGCCGGGCAGATCCCCATCAGGCGCGGCGGCGGCCCGGTGTCCGACCGGGCCATGGCCACCGCCGGCGACGTCCTGGGCCGGGGCCGCCTGCTCGGCCTCTACCCCGAGGGCACCCGGTCCGGCGACGCCAACGTCCACCGCGGGCGCACGGGGGTGGCCCGGCTGTCGAGGGAGTGCGCCGTGGCCGTGGTCCCGGTCGGCATCGTGGGGACGGCGGAGGTGCAGCCGGTCAACGCCCGGCTGATGCGCCCCTTCAGGACGGTGCGCATCCGGTTCGGGACCCCGATGCGGATGGACCCGACGTCGGACCCGGCGCAACCCCTGGCCGACCACGACCACCGGGTCTGCCGGGAGTTCACCGACGACCTGATGAAGGAGATCGCCCGCCTCTCGGAGCGGGACTACGTCGACGAGTACGTGCCGAAGCGGGAGGTTGGGTAGTGGGACGCTACGTGGTGCGGATACGCCTCCCCGACCGGCCGGGCGCGCTCGGCCAGGTGGCCAGCCGGATCGGGGCCGTGGGCGGGGACATCGTGGCCATCGACATCCTGGACCGCTCCCGCGGCCGGGCCATCGACGAGTTCGTCCTCGAGCTGAGCGGGGACCACCTCGTCGAGCTCCTGCGCCACGAGATCCACGAGGTGGACGGGGCCCAGGTCGAGGACATCCGCAAGGTGGAGGCGGTCCCCACCGAGGAGTGAGGGCCCGGCGGGCTCAGCCGGCGGGCGCCCAGCCCCGGGAGCGGCCGACCGCCCGGAGCCACGCGGCGTGGGCCAGGTCGGCGGAGCCCCGCTCGGCCGAGGGGGCGAAGGCGGCCCCGGGCCGCCACAGGCCGGCCAGCTCGTCGAGCGAGCCCCACACGCCCTCGGCCAGGCCGGCCAGGGTGGCCGCCCCCAGCGCGGTGGACTCGACCGAACGGGGCCGGGCGACCGGCGTCTCGGACTGGTCGGCCTGGAGTTGGAGGAGGAGGTCCATGGCCGACGCGCCGCCGTCGGCCCGCAGCTCTCTGAGCGGCTCGCCGGTGGCGTCGGCCATGGCGTCGGTCATGTCCCGCACCGAGAAGGCGATCGCCTCCACCACGGCACGGGCCAGCTGCGCCCGGCCGGCCCCCCTGGTGATGCCGGTGATGGTGCCCCGGGCCCGGGGGTCCCACCACGGGCTGCCCAGGCCGGTGAGGGCGGGGACCACGGTCACGCCGCCGCTGTCGGCCACCGAGCCGGCCAGCGGGCCGAGGTCCTCGGCCGCGGCGATGATCCCGAGGCCGTCGCGCAGCCACTGGATGGCCGCCCCCGACGCGAAGGTGGAGCCCTCGAGCGCGTAGGCGACCGGCCCCCGGCCGTCCCCGCCCCGGCCGCCCAGGTCCCAGGCGACGGTGGTGACCAGGCCGTCGGGCGGCGCCAGGAAGGCGTCCCCGACGTTGGCCAGCACGAAGCTGCCGGTGCCGTAGGTGACCTTCGCCGTGCCCGGGGCAAAACAGCACTGGCCGAAGAGGGCCGCCTGCTGGTCGCCGGCCACCCCGCTCACCGGCACGCCGTCCAGCGCCGGCACCCCCACCGCCGCCGCGTCCACGGTGCCGAACCGCCCGGAGGAGGGACGGACCTCGGGGAGGGCCGCGGGGTCCACCCCGAACAAGCCGCAGAGCTCCTCTGTCCAGCGCAGCCCGATCACGTCGAAGAGCATCGTGCGCGAGGCGTTGGAGACGTCGGTGACGAACACGCCGCGCCCGGGGCCGCCGGTCAGCCGCCACAGCACCCACGAGTCGACCGTGGCCAGGGCTAGTCGCGAGGCCGGGACCCGGCCGGCCAGACCGCCGTCCTCGAGCATCCAGGCGAACTTGGTGGCCGAGAAGTACGGGTCGAGCACGAGACCGGTGCGGGCCCGCACGGCCGGCAGGTGGCCGGCCCGGCGGAGCTCTTCGCAACGGCCGGCGGTGCGGCGGTCCTGCCACACGATGGCCGGCCCGAGCGGGCCCCCGGCGCGGTCCCAGGCCACGGCGGTCTCGCGCTGGTTGGTGAGGCCCACCGCGGCCACCGACGACCCCGGCCCCGAGAGCCTCCCGCAGACCTCGGCCAGGGTGGCCCCCACCGCGTCGAAGATCTCGTCGGGGTCGTGCTCCACCCAGCCCGGACGGGGGAAGTGCTGGGTGAGCTCGCGGTAGGCGAGGTCGAGCACCGCCCCGCCCTCGTCGACCACCAGGGAGCGGACCCCGGTGGTGCCGGCGTCGACCGCCACCACGCGTGCCACCGGCGGAGGATAACCGGGCCCCGTGTCGGCGGCCGGGCCGGTCGGGGACCGCCGGGGCGTCCCGACTGCAAACCTTCGCGAACGGGCCGCCACCTGGGCCGACGGCGGGAACCAAACGTTGACAGGGGTGTAGTTACAGTGCTGTAATGACCCCAGCATCTCGTGTGCCGGGGGTGGGTGACCACAACATATTGTGGTCAGGCAGTCGAAACCGCAGTCCCGGGGTACGGGCATCCCGGGGCACGGTGTGGTCCGGGGCACGGGCGGCCGGCTCGGCCGTGAGAGACCACCAGCGCAACCAGAGGAGAAGAGAGACATGGCGATTGCGCCCCAGCGGACCGGCATCGGCATCCGACGTCACTTCACCACCGAAGGCGTCCACCCCTACGACGAGGTGCGCTGGGAGCGCCGGGACGCTCGGATCACCAACTACCGGGACGGCACCGTGGCCTTCGAGCAGCTGGGCGTGGAGGTGCCCGAGGGCTGGAGCCTGAATGCAACCAACATCCTGGCCCAGAAGTACTTCCGCGGCAGCCTGGGCACCCCTGAGCGCGAGTGGTCGCTCAGGCAGGTGGCCGACCGCGTGGTCGACACCATCACCGCCTGGGGCCGCAAGGACGCGTACTTCGTCGACGAGACCGAGGCCGAGACCTTCCGCGACGAGCTGAAGCACCTCATCATCCACCAGAAGGCGGCGTTCAACTCGCCGGTCTGGTTCAACATCGGGGTGCACGGGGTCCCCCAGCAGGCGAGCGCCTGCTTCATCCTGTCGGTCCA
>JBKQNY010000112.1:0-11547 GCA_052145775.1 Acidimicrobiales bacterium | reverse complement strand
AATACATCGACTCCGCACAACCCAGGGCAGGGCAGAGCCTCTATCAATCCCAGGGCGATTCAATGCGGCTCCGATGACCCAACCAATTGGGCTCTCCGCGTTGAAGTGGGGAGCGTGAAGTAGCGAGGGGTCCACCTACGCGGTCAGGGGTCCCGACATCGTTGTGGTTGTTCGACGACCCAACGAGGAGGAACCCCTGACGATGGATGACGCTACCGGGCTGGCCGAGGCACTGTTGGGATTGGACGGGTTCCGGGTGCTCTCGGTCAACGAGACCTCCTCAGAAGTGGTGGTCACCGTGGAATCGGTGGCCGACGTGGTGGGCTGTTGGACCTGTGGCTGCCGGGCCGAGGCGCAGGGCCGGCTCCGGTGCGACATCCGGGACCTGCCGTGCTTCGGCCGCCCAGCACGCCTGGTCTGGCTGAAGCGCCGGTGGCGCTGCACCGACACCGACTGTCCGGCCAAGACCTGGACCGAGGGGTCTGCCCACGTCCCTCCTCGAGCCGTCCTCACCCTTCGAGCCGGGGCTGAGGCCACCCGACAGGTGGGAGAGCTCGCCCTGCCGGTCGCCGTCGTCGCCCGTGAGCTCGGGGTCTGCTGGTGGACGGTGATGGGAGCGGGGAAGTACCACGGCACCCCCCTGGTCCAAGACCCCGAGCGGGTCGGCCCGGTGGGGGCCATGGGGATCGACGAGACCTCGTTCCTCTCGGCCACCCCCGAGCACACGACCATCTACGCGACGGGCCTGGTCGATCTCGACCGGCGGATCTTGATCGACATGATCGAGGGCAACGCAGCAGTTGACCTGCGGCGATGGTGTGCGGGACAGAACCCCGACTGGCTCGGGGGCATCTCTGTGGTGGCCACCGACCTGGCCGAGGGCTACCGGCGCGGCACGAGTCCGCACTTGGACCACACCATCCGGGTGGCCGACGCGTTCCACGTGGTGCGGGTGGCCAACCGCTGCGTGGACCAGGTCCGCCGCAGGGTGCAGAACGAGACCCTGGGCCACCGGGGCCGCAAGCACGATCCGCTCTTCTCGATCCGCAAGCTCCTTCTCTCAGGGATGGAACGCCTCAACGATCGTGGCCGCAACCGGGTGCTCTTGGGGCTGCGGTTCGGTGACCCCCACGACGAGCTGCTCGGTGCCTGGTTGGCCAAGGAGTCAGTGCGTGACGTCTATCTCACCGAGGACGTCCAAGAAGCAGCGCTGCTCTTGAACAAGGCCATTGCCGGCTGCCGGGCCGACGGAGTGAAGGAGATCAGGGCCTTGGGCGACACCTTGGTGCGCTGGCACACCGAGATCTTGAACCACCATCGCACGGGAGCCTCTAACGGCCCGACCGAGGGCCTCAACCTGTGCGTGAAGAAGATCAAGCGGGCCGGCAGGGGGTTCAGCACCTTCGAGCACTACCGACTGCGTGTGCTCCTTCATGCCGGCGGTGTCACGTGGCCGAGACGCCCGTCACCGCCGAGGATCAGAACCCGCTCTCCCCAGTTGGTCGCGTAGAGCCACCAATTGGTGAGCCCTCCAGGCGACACCACTTCAGGGGACTTCAACTACGGCGTGCGCTGGAAATGAGTCCGAACGCAGGGCTGAAGGCGGAGAATTTGGTCAGCAGATCGCCGGGGATCCCCCGGGGGGTGGCGCGCCCGTTGGGTCGAACGGATCGCGGGGAGACCCACACGCGGGGAGGGCCGAGGTCGTCGTGGTCGTTTCCACCGAGGCTCTGGACCTGGTCGTGGGTTGGGTTGCCTTGGTTTCGAAGATCTGGTGGCTCTTGCCGGCATACGAAGCCTGTGCGGCACCGGTGCAACCTGCGGACAGCGCGCAAACGGCGAGAAGACTGCACAGGGCGACTGCAGCGCGCCCTCGGCGCGCCGGACGGCTGGACAGCATGCCGGCACGACAAATATTGACTGATTGCCACCTTTCGCGTCCCAATCCGGTCATCCCTATCCTCCCGACGAACTGGACGTCGGGCTCGCGGCTGAGAATGCCATAAGCGTGAAACTTGCGCTGAGAATGGTCGACCGGTTGGAAGTCGCGCCCCCTCCGGTGATGTCCATTCCGTCAATGTCAGTCAGCCGCGGCAATTTGTAGATCTTGGTGATGAGCGACAGGAGCTGGTCGTACGTTCCCTTTACCGTCATGGTGACAGGGGTCTGCTCAAGTGCAGCGGACCGTGGTGTACTCGAGCGGCTCGGGGTCGAGGAAATAGAGATCGCTGTGAGGTGGACACCCGCCGCGCCCGCTGCCGCCGACAGTGACTGAACGTAATTGTAGGCGTCTGCATCTGCGGGAACTGCGGCATTCAATTGCGTCTGCACTGTCTTGAGCTGTGCGGAGTGCTGATATGTATGCCGGTAACGAGACACTTTTGCATTGCCAATAGCCATCTTCGAATCAATGGTGGCTTGCTCGGCCTTGAGCGACGAGATTTTGTTCCCTTCGGGAATGAAAAACGCCACAGCCCAAATGAGTACGATGACGACGGCGGCGACGATCGACAACAGCACGCGGGGCCGCTTAATCGTCTTCTTGAGAACGGTCGAATCGATCATGTTGCCGATTGGGTATACAGGCCAAGCCGTCGCGAGCCGGCGTGTTGGTTGATTGTGAAAGTGAGGGTGAAACTTACTTGTGAGCCGGTTGCAAGCGATCCCGAGAGTGGGCCGAGCGTCAGCGCGGGAGAATGGTTCATCGAGTTTCCAAAGGATGGCAATGCTGTGAGATTCGGGACATTTACGGTCGCACTTCCGGTGCCGATGACGGCTACCGTTGAAGACGTCTTTGCCGACCTCTTCGACTTGCTTGTTGAGGATTTTGGCTCTCCAGGTAGGTTTGACACGGTCATCGTGAGACTTGCAAGCACGGCATTGGACGGCAAGTACTCACCGAACTGATTCAAGACGACGAGCCAGTCAACTTCACTGGCAACCAGCGGCGCATACTTCGCCTGGAGGGCTTTGACCTGCTTGGAGAGTGCGACGGCCTTGTCGTACTTCGGTATTTCCACCTTGTTGATAAAAGTCAATTGATTTTGGAGCGACGTCACGTTGTTCTTGGCAGTCCGGACGCTTACGATCCTCCATGCGGTTCCGGCCAGCAACAGGAGCAGCACCGCCACACCGCAGGCTGCCAGCCCACGCAGGATGCGTCGACGTTCGCGCTCTTCGACCACCTCAGGAGGAAGGAGGTTGAAATGCTCCCCGCTCGGATCCGGCAGCGCGAGTCCGACCGGCACGGCCAAGGTCTGGTTGATCGCCTCTGCCTGCTCCTCAGGGATCTGCAGATGGCTGGTGTCAATGAGGGAGAGCGGTGCGGCGGCCAACACCGGGACGTTGAACCCGTTCTGGAGAGTGTCCATGAATCCTGCGACTTGCGCGCCGGCGCCGGTGACCAGGATCCTCTCGGGAGAGCTTCGCCCGGGCAGTGACGAGAAGAAGCGGATGGAGCTCTGAATCTCATCGACGAGCTCCGTCACAACCTCGGCGGTTGCTGACACAGCCCGGGAATCGTTGCCACCATCGGCGCCGAGCTGACGCTTGATCGCCTCAGAATCGACCATTGGTAGGTCGAGCGCCCCGGCGATCGCCGCCGTGATGTTCGCACCCCCCAGGTCGATGGTGCGAACGAACTGTAGCTGTGCATCCTGGTGGACGACGACCATCGTCAGTCCCGCCCCGACCGACACGATCGCCTCCGGTCGCCCTTCGAAGCTCGGGTCGTGGAGCGCCCTGGCCAGGGCGGCGGTGTCAAGGTCGATGCCGGTGGGTTCTAGTCCGGCTTCGGTAACCGCCTTGACAATCCCGTCGATGAGGTCGCGGTGTGCCGCCGCGACCAGCACCCTTATGGTCGGGGCGCCGTCGGGGTCGGTGAAGGTCGCGATCACCTTGGCCGACAGCGCCGTCTGCTCGAGCGGGAATGGGACGACGTCGTCCGATTGAAAGAGGACAGCTTCGTTGAGCTCGTCGGGGGGAACTGGTGGCATGTCGACTTCCCGGGTAATTGCGCGCAACCCCGCAACCCCCAGCCGCACGCGGCGCTCCTTGAAACCGCCTTCTTGCCAGAGGCGCTGCAGGGCATGGACCACCTGTGACCGGTCCTGCACCTCGCCGTCGACAATGGCGTTGGGCTGCAATCCGACCTGACCGTAGGCAAGGAGTACGGGCCGAGACCCGTCTTCGACACTTAGTTCTACGGCCCGAATCGCGCTGGTACCGATGTCCAGCCCGACAATCCTCTGTGCCACGTACCTTCCCCCGTCATCCGGCCAGGCCGAGGCAGGGATACGTCATGGTCCTGCCACGACTTGCCGACCCCCAAGGATGCCCATCAACCCCGGGATGCCGTCAGGTCTTAAACGACGTAGCCACAACTGTATCACTACAAATGGTCAACTTTGTGGTCGCAATTGCGGAATTCCGCTCGTAGGATCAGCGGGGATGGAGCAGCGCCAAGGCGACGTGACCGCGGTACGTGCAGGTGTCGACGGCACCGTCAAGCTGGACCTTCGGAAATTCGGCGACAGGGATGCGGTGTTCGCCCGCACCGCATCGGACCGGCGCCGCGGCGCGTTGGCCAGACGTGACGGTGAGAGCTTGACGGTAGCTGCCCACACGGCACTGCTGCTCCGAATCCCCCTCGTGCTGGAGCTGTCCTCGAGCGGCGCCGACGTTTCCGAGGGCATCGACGCTTTGCACGGCTGGGGCGGATCGGCGGCGGCCATCGCCGCCTGCTCGGGGGTGGTCCCGGTGATCGCGGTGGCAACCGGTCCTGTCGTCTCGGGCCCGGCCCTGCTGCTCGGTATGGCCGACCTGGTTGTCATGACTCCGGCAGCCGTCGCCTTCGTATCGGGCCCCGCCATGGTGGCGGCGTTTACCGGCGTACGTGTCGATCTGGAGTCCCTGGGAGGGGTGGGCGTTCACTCAGGGCTGAGCGGCCTGTGCGCTCTGGAGTCGGACGACACCGACGACGCAGTTTCCGAGCTGCTGAGCTACCTGCCACGCCACGCAGATGAGGAGACGGAGCTCGATCCCACCCTCGATCCCCTCGACCGTCCTGCTCCCGAATTGCGCGAGGTGATACCCGATCGCGGGAACGCTTCATACGACGTGCGCGACGTGGTTCGAGGGGTTGCCGACGACGGAGTGTTCTGTGAGCTCTGGGGGCGGTGGGCGCCGCAGCTGGTCACGGGGTTTGTGCGGCTGGGGGGGCGCTCGGTTGGGGTGGTCGCCAACCAGCCGCGCTCACTCGCCGGAACGCTCGACATTCAGGCATCCCAGAAGGGGGCTCGGTTCGTACGCTTCTGCGACGGGTTCAACCTGCCCATCCTGACGCTGGTCGACACTCCGGGATTCCTGCCCGGCAAGGACCTCGAGTGGCGGGGCATGATCCGGCACGGCGCCGAGCTGGCCTTCGCATATGCCGAGGCCACGGTGCCTCGACTCTGCGTGATCCTGCGCAAGGCGTTCGGTGGGGCGTACATCGTGATGGACTCAAGAGGCCTGGGCAACGACCTCTGCGTGGCGTGGCCGGGAGCCGAGGTGGCGGTCATGGGAGCGCCCGGAGCCGTGCAGATCCTGCATCGCAAGGTCGGCGTTGACGATCGCCGGAGGCTCGAGGACGCCTACAGCGAGGAATACCTGACCCCATGGCCGGCGTCCGAACGCGGCTTCGTTGACGCGGTCATCGACCCCGCAGACACCCGGGCGGTCCTGACCCGATCCCTGGCTGCCCTGGCGAGCAAGCGCGAGATCCTCGTTGGACGAAAGCACGACAGCGGACCCCAGTGAGTAGGCAAGTTAGATCCCGTGACCAGGCGGTTCCGGAGTTTCACAGAACCGAAATGATTCCGAAATTGATTCCTCAACATGTTCGTTCATGATTCACTTGTGCAGAGTGACCCGGAGCATCTCCTCGTCCTCGAGTCCTGTCACAGCACCTGGGTATTCGATACCGAGAGCATGAGGTTCCGGCGAATCCTCAAGGGCCTGGATCTCGACGCCCACCAGGCCTCCACCGCGTGGCGGCCTTATTTCGGGATCGAGCTGGATCCCTTCACCGAGTCCTTCGTGGTCCTACTCAACGCCGACGGGACCAGGCTCCTTCGCTCGTGGCGGCATGTGGAGTACTGCTCGCAGTGTGGTGGTGAGGTGACCGGCGAGTTCTCGGTCGACGACTTGCGCTCCGCAGCGCCAGGCTGAACTCCGGGCCCCAGGCGTCCTAGAGATGGATCGCGTGGCCCGCAGCCAGGAGGACTGCGGTGACCGCCGCCGCCACGATTGCGACGACTCCTGCCACGACCAGTGCAGGCGGCGACGATCGGCGGCCTCGCACGCCGTGCTGCGAGGCGCTGGCGCGGATTGCTGATTCCGAATTCCGTGGTCGATCGGCCGGCAGAACGGCGAGCAGCGAGGAGTGCTGGAGGGTCTCGACGACCAGAAGCACCCCTCGACCACCACCGCTGAGGGACACGCGCTCGGGCGTGGAGCATCGGACCAGCTCAGACCACTGAGCGGTCCAGACCGCCGCTGTGCCGGCTCGCAGGATGATGCTTTCCTCGTCACCGATGTCGAGTTCGAGGTCGACACCCGGTGGGATGCCCGGGGTGGCACCCTCCTCGTCGGTTCGAATCACACGGACACCTGAGAACCTGAGGTGTGCGTTCGACGGAAGCTCAGTCCCGACGGGTGCATCGCCATGAGCGCTCACCGCGGCGACCTGGTCGGATTGCTCGCTGAGTGTGTTCTCCCCCGACAACCAGACGTCGGACACGCAGTGCTCCTCCAACCCTCATCTTGGCTTCTCTCACCGGACCGAGTTGGCACATCCCATGCTCGGTGACCGCCGGTTGAGAGCATAAGCTCTCACAGCGTGGAACAAAGAGATCTCGATCGCTTGCTAGCACTGATGGCGCGAGTCGACGGATCCGACCTGCTTATCAAGGCGGGCGCACAGCCGCGGATGCGCATCGACGGCGACCTGCGCTTACTGCAGGACGAGGAGGCGTTCTCCGCCGAGGAGATGGAGCTCCTGGTGGAGACAATCCTGCCCGCACGCATGAGCGAAACCTTCGAGAAGCATCACGAGGTTGACTTCGCCTACTCGGTTCCCTCGTTGGGACGGTTCCGAGTGAACGCGTTCTACCAGCGCAGCACCGTGGCCATGGTGTTGCGTCGGGTGCAAACGAGCGCGGCCTCGGCCGAGGAGCTGGGACTGCCCACGGCGATCTACGACCTCGCGGCGGAACAACGCGGGCTCATCCTGGTGACTGGGCCTACCGGTTCGGGAAAGACGACGACCCTGGCCACGATGATCGACCACATCAATCGGACGCGCCCATGTCACATTGTGACCATCGAGGACCCTATCGAGTTCCTCCACCATGACCAGGTCGCCTCGGTGGAGCAGCGCGAGGTCGGCTTCGACACCGACTCCTTCGCCAGTGCCATGCGCGTGGTGCTCCGGCAGGACCCCGATGTGATCCTCGTCGGGGAGATGCGGGACACCGAAACTGCAGAGGCTGCCCTGTCCGCGGCCGAAACCGGCCACCTGGTGCTCAGCACCCTCCACACCATCGACGTCACCGAGACGATCAACCGCGTGATCGACTTCTTCCCCCCGTACCAGCAGACCCAGGTCCGCATGGCGCTGGCTGGATCGATCAAGGGAACCGTCGCTCAACGTCTCGTGCGACGGGCCGACAGTCGGGGACGCCTCCCCGCCGTGGAACTCATGGTGGCGAACGGGCGGATCCGCCAGTGCATCGAGGACCCCGAGAAGACCGGCGAGATCGCTCAGATCGTCGCCGAGGGTGAGTACTATGGGATGCAGACCTTCGACCAGAGTCTCGCCAACCTGCTGTCGCAGGGGAGGATTACGCTGGAGGAGGCGATGCAGGTGTCGTCGAATCCCCATGACTTGCGGGTCACGCTGGAGCGACGCGGCCTGATCTCCACTGGCAGTCGCTTCCAGTAGGGGCTTATTCCGCTCAGAAGGGCGAGTTCAGCGCGCTCGATACCAGCACAAGGCCGAACCCGCAGATAGCCATCGCCACCAGGGAGAACTTCGCCGAGGGCACGCGGCCGGACGTGTTGGCTTGCGCGGGAGTGCCGGCCAGTGCACCGGCGACACGTGCCTCGTTTGCTCGAGTGAGCGAAGTCCGCTGTCCGATGGCGACTGCTGAGGCGACCAGCAGCACCCAACCAGCCAGGACGAGTCCCCCGGGGGCCCAGAGCCACGAGGACGACCAGCCGAGCGTCGCGATGATGCATGCTCGTCCGGCGCCGCGATCGGTGCGGTCGACAAGGAGCGCAACTACTGCGGTTGCACCTCCACCCAGCGCGGCCCACCCGATCCTCGCGGGCTCGGCGACGGCGGCAGCCACAACGATGAGCGAGCCAGCCCCGATCCCGGCGGCGAGGTCCACCGACCATGGAATGGGCAGACCGTCGAGGTCGATGGCCACCGCCGCTAGGGAAGCCGCCACCACGGCCAGCAACGACGGAAGGGGGTCGAGGGACCCGAGGGCCCAGGCAACCGCGGCGAAGGACAGGCCCGTGAGCAGCTCCACTATCGGGTAGCGGACGGAGATCGGCGTCCGGCAGTACCGGCACTTCCCCCGCAGGACGAGCCACGAGAGGAGCGGCACGTTGTCAGCCGACTTGAGCTCGGTGTCACAGTTCGGGCAGTGGGACGGTGGCCGCACGACCGACATTCCCCGTGGGACCCGGTAGATGACGACGTTCAGAAATGAGCCCACCACCAGGCCGAACAGTCCGCTGACCGCCACGACGAGCACCCGGGCCGCGGTGGTCGGCTCCATGGCCGGACTGTAGCGCCGGACGCCCATGGAGGGGCCGATGGTGGGCACATGGTGTTCCATTTCGGTGATCGAAGGGGTAGTCTCTGCTTGCCATCGGCGGGAGCGGTGATCCAGCACGCGGGGGTTCCCGAAAGGGTGAAGATGGGCAGGCCAGACCGTCGGGCAGTCGGACGAGGCAGGAGCTTCTCCAGCATCGCAGCCGACACGGGGGAAACCACATGACCATGGCGCCGGAGGACAGCGCACGGCGCCTGGCCGCAGAGCATGGCCTGCGCTTTGTTGATCTCAGCCAGGCGGCACTCGCCCCGGGAGTGGCCACCCTCGTGCCCGAGGACGTGGCCCGGCAGCTGCATGCGGTACCCATCGGGCGCCGGCTCGGCACCCCGGTTGTCGCCGTGTCGGATCCGGGGAATGCGTCCGCAATGGAGGCCCTCCGGCAGAGCCTGGGCAGGGAGTTCGTGGCCGTGGTGGCTGGTCCGGAGCAGGTGGACCGGGCCATCGCCCAGCTCTACTCACGTAGTGCGAACGCGCCCTCGTCGACGACGACGGCACCGGGATCGCCTTCGACACCACCGCTGTGGCCCGTATCGGGGAAATCGGGTGAAGGCAACGGGGCCACCAACGGGTCGGACCACGGGGAGGTGGGCATCCTCGACCGTCAGGGAGACACCGCTGCGCCGCCCGCCACACCGGCGGTCCCCGACTCGGAGGCCGTGGGCAGCGCAGCAGCCGATCCATTGTCCCCGGCGCCGGCCACAGCCCCACCGGCGCCCGATGGCTACGGACTGCTCGTCGTCCCACCGGGCGTGGACCTGAGCGGGCTTCCGCCCGACGCGCCCGCTCTGGCCCGTGTTCTCGTCGAGTCGCGCCGTGTCACCGTCGAGGACATGACGGAGGCTCTCGGTGCGTACCAGCAGAGCGGTGAGTCCCTGGCGCGGTATCTGTTCAACAGGGGACTGGCCACCGAGGATGACCTGGTGCGGGGCATGGCCAGTGAGGTGGGTCTGGACTTCGTCGACCTGAGCACGTTCCCAGTTGATCAACGGGCAGCTTCGTTGCTACCCGAATCGGTGGCCCGCCACCACATGGTTCTCCCGGTCCGGATCGAAGACGGCGTGCCGCTCGTCGCCATGGCAAATCCTTCCGACGTCTACGCCATGGACGATCTGCGCACGATCATGGGCCGCAACTTCACGCCGGTGGTAGCCACCCGGTCGCAGATCGCAACCCAGATCCGACTGGCCTATGAGGGCGACGTCGACATGAGCGGGCTCGCCGAGGATGCCGCCGGTGACATGGCCCCGACGGGCGGTGGGTTCGAGCTGGAGAGTTTGCAGTCGGTCGTGGAGGACGCTCCGATTGTCCGCTACGTCAATCTCCTCATCCTCCAGGCGTTGAACGAGCGGGCATCGGATATCCATATCGAGCCGACGCCCAAGCGCCTGCGGATCCGATTCCGCATAGATGGCGTGATGCAGGACGCCACGTCGGCCTCCGCTTCCATCCACCCGGCCGTGGTGAGCCGGCTGAAGGTCCTCGGCGAGATGGACATCGCCGAGCACCGCGTTCCCCAGGAGGGACGTGTCTCGCTCTCGGTCGGCGATCGCCAGATCGACCTCAGGTTGGCCACGCTGCCGTCGATGTTCGGCGAGACGTGTGTGATGCGGCTCTTGGACAAGTCCGCCAGCATCCGCGGGCTTCCCGAGCTGGGCTTCTTCCCCGACACCCTGGACCGCTATGCCCAGGCCTACCGCCATCCCTACGGGGTTATCCTCGTCACCGGACCCACCGGAGCCGGCAAGACCACCACCGTCTACGGGACCCTCCAAGAGGTCATGAGCAAGGAGAAGTCGGTGGTGACGGTGGAGGACCCCGTCGAGTACCAGATCGACGGGATCACCCAGGTGCAGATCAACCAGAAGGCCGGTCTGGACTTCGCTAGGGCGCTCCGGTCCATCCTGCGGTCCGATCCTGACATCGTCCTGATCGGCGAGGTCCGCGACGCACCGACGGCCACCATCGCCATGGAGGCGGCACTCTCCGGCCACCTGGTGCTCACCACGCTCCACACCAATACGGCTGCCGCCACGCCGTTGCGCCTCACCGAGATGGGGATCGAGCCGTTCCTCGTGACCTCTTCGATCACCGGTATCCTCACTCAACGCCTGGCGCGCGTGCTATGCAAGCAGTGCAAAGAGTCCTACGTCGCCTCGGAAAAGGACTACATCGCCGCCGGCTACAAGGAGTCGGATCTCACAGGTGTCGACACCTCCGTGCTGTATCGGGCGGTTGGGTGCCGGTCGTGCAGCCACACCGGGTACCACGGCCGGATGGTCCTGGCCGAGGTGCTCATCATGACCGAGGAGATCGATCGCATGATCATCGAGCAGCAGCCGATGGCCAACATCGAGCGCGAGGCTTGCAGCCAGGGCATGCGGACGCTTCGTATGGACGGCCTACTGAAGGTGGTCGGGGGGCAGACGACGCTCCAAGAAGTGCTCCGGGTGGTCATTTGACCGGCCTGGCGTGCGCTTCCGCGGCCAGGGTGCGGAATCCGGACCTCGCTGAATTCGCGGTCCGCGGCACTTACTGAGATGACGACCACCTTCGACTACAAGGTCCGTGACCAGACGGGCAACCTGATCCAGGGCCAGCTCGAGGGCGAGAGCCTGCCGGCGGTGGTCGGGCGCCTGCGTGACATGGGCTACCTGCCGGT
>JBKQNY010000111.1:0-8654 GCA_052145775.1 Acidimicrobiales bacterium | reverse complement strand
AGAGCTTCACCGTGACATCGCCCACGACCATCAAGGCCGTCACCAAGACCCATGCACCGGGCACAGTGACGGTGAAGGTGACCACGGCAGGGGGGACGGCCACCGCCGGCTCCGACTTCAAGTTCGTGGCCCCAGTCCCGACCATCACCTCGTTCACCCCCACGACAGGGACTACGTCGGGCACAACCACGGTGACCATCACCGGGACCGGGTTCAGCGGGACCGGCTTCTCGACCACCGCCGTCAAGTTCGGGACAACAACAGCCAAGAGCTTCACCGTCACAAGCTCGACCACCATCAGGGCCGTCACCAAGCCCCACGTGGCCTTGACAGTGAAGGTGAAGGTGACCACGGTCGGAGGGACCGCGACCTCCGTCGGGAGCTTCAAGTTCGTGGCCCCGGTCCCGACCATCGCCTCGTTCACCCCGGCCACAGGGACCACCTCGGGCACAACGACCGTGACCATCTCCGGGACCGGCCTCTACGGCGCCACGACCGTCAAGTTCGGGACAACAGCAGCCAAGAGCTTCACCGTGACAAGCCCGACGACCATTAAGGCCGTCACCAAGCCGCACGTGGCCGGGACGGTGACCGTGAAGGTGACCACGGCGGGGGGGACGGCAACCGCCGGCTCCGCCTTCAGATTCGTCGCTCCGCTGCCAACCGTCACATCGTTCGCACCTACGTACGGCTCCACCTCGGGCACAACGACGGTGACCATCACCGGGACCGGGTTCTACGGGGCCACCGTCGTGAAGTTCGGGACAACAACGGCCAAGAGCTTCACCGTGACAAGCCCGACGACCATCAAGGCCGTCACCAAGCCCCACCCGGCCGGCACAGTCACCGTGAAGGTGACCACGGCGGGGGGAACCGCAACCTCGATAGGAGACTTCAAGTTCCTTCCACCTCCGACTATCACCTCCTTCTCACCTACCGCGGGCTCCAGCGCCGGCGGTACCACGGTGACCATTACCGGTACGTCGCTCACATTCGCTAGTGCGGTGAAGTTCGGCACGACAACAGCCGCCTCCTTCACGGTCACAGGACCAACGACGATTACGGCGGTGACCAGAGCTCACGCCTCCGGCACAGTGACGATCGCCGTCACCGGCCCGGGGGGAACGGGTTCCTCACCCACCAAATTCACGTTCGCACCCGCCCCCACCGTGAGTTCTCTGAATCCCACCGAAGGCTCGGGAAATGGATTCGCGACGGTCACCATCACCGGCACGAACTTCAAGGGCACCGGCTACTCCGCACTCTCGGTGAAGTTCGGCACAACACCAGCTGCCAGCTTCACCGTCACAAGCAGCACAACGATCAAAGCAATCACCAAACCTCACGTAGCCGGAACAGTGAAGGTGAAAGTGACGACGGCCGGGGGGACCGCCACCTCGACGGGAAGCTACAGGTTTGTGACGCCTCCGACCATCACCTCGTTCTCTCCTGCCACAGGTCCGATCGACGGGGGGACGGCAGTCACCATCGTCGGAACCGGATTCGGTGGGGCCTCAAAGGTCCAGTTCGGCACAACAACAGCCGCGAGCTATCGAGTCACAAGTACAACGCAGATCACGGCCTTCACCCACGCCCACGCAGCCGGGGCAGTGAACGTGTCAGTGACCACCCTTGGCGGACAGGTCACATCCGTGCGCACCTTCGATTTCTTGTCGACTCCAAAGATCATCTCGATCACACCGACGAGTGGATCGACCTCTGGTGGAACGACAGTGACGATCGAAGGCGCGGACTTGGATGCTGTGCGCTCCGTCTCCTTCGGAGGAAGCGCTGCGACGACAATACGCGAGTACAGCTCGACCAAGATCGTGGTGAAGGACCCTGCGCACGCTGCAGGTACCGTCACGGTTGCGGTCACTACCAGCGGAGGAAGCGCGACAGAACCTGCTGCCTTCGCCTACGTGGTCCCCAAGCCGACGATATCGGCCGTTGATCCCGACGAGGGGCTCACAACGGGAGGCACCGTCGTCACCATCGGAGGCCAATTCCTCAACACAGCAACTTCCGTCACCTTCGGGACAGTACCCGGTACCTCGATCCAGGTCGTCAGCCCAACCGACCTAAAGGTGAAGACCCCGGCACACGTTCCGGGGCGCGTCACAGTGAAGGTGACCACCTCCAACGGCACCGCGACGAAATTGACAGCCTTCAGCTTCATCTCTGCCCCACCGCTAGCGCTCACGTTCGTTTCCGGTGCATCCTGCTACAAGAACTCGAACCTGGTATGTGTCGCAGCCGGAGCCACCATGACCGGCTCGGTACTCATCGAGGGTACGAAGAAGACCACAGGATCGTTCTCCTGGACCGTCACCAGGGCGGTCACATCCACAAAACAGATCGGAGGTCTCATTGCCTCCGACCTGCCCGTCTCTGTGGCCGATCCCGCCCTGCCGTCCGGGTCGTTCGTCGCTTGCACGGGCAGCTCGGGCAAACCTTGCACCAGCGTCGGCCCTCTCTACCCGCTCAGTGACGGCTACTCGGTAGCGGTGGGCAGCTGTCAAGCCGAGTTGCAGACAGGGCCGACGGCGATCTCGGCTCCGGGTACGACGCCCACAACCTTCGGTCCCGCCGAGACGTTGCCCCTTGGCTTCGTACGACTAAAGGTCGTCAACTCCGCCGGACAACCAGTCAGTGGGGCGTCCGTTCGAGCAAATGTGGAGGATCCTGAACATCCAACATGCAACACAGCGACATTGCTCCTCGGGACGACGGGGCGTGACGGAACACTCGCTGTCAGCGCCATCGTCGAGGTGTACAAGCTCACCGTCACCAACGGTCATACAACGGTGACAGTCCCAACATTTAGAGTCGCCCCATCCGACGAGAGCACGACGAGCTCAACTACCCTGTTGCCGTCCTCGTATCAGGTAACGCTATGAGTCATCTAGCCAACTGGCGGTTGCGCGATCGCGGGGATGAAGGAGCGTCGCTTGTGGAGCTGATGGTCGCGCTCGCTATCACGAGCATTCTGACGACCGTGTCCCTGCTCGTCTTCAGCACTTATACGAGGGTGGACGAAGACAACAAAGCCTCCTACAGCGAGCTGAACCAACTCATTCCGGTCGGAACCAGTTTCCAGCGCCTGCTGAGAACCGCAGTATCGCCGGCGTCAGCCGGCACACCGACAGTCTCGCCGCCCATCCCCCCGTTTGGGCATTACCAGGCATACCAGCTTTCAACTAAATGGAAGATCACGACAACATCGCTGACCTTCTATTCGAACAACGGAACAAGATACGGGCCGGTCAGAGTGACCGCCTACCTTACATCCCACTACGTGACGTTCAGGGTCACCGTGACGAAGCCGTTGCCAGGAAGCTGTCCAAGCGTTCACACACAGTCGCCCACGGGAACTTGCACATGGACAGGCAACAAGCCGACCACGCTCTTTACCGTCTCTGACATTTATAACCACAAACTTACGACACCGAACACACCATCCAAGCCAAAAGCCATTTTCAAGTACTACCTGAACGCGCCCTACGACAAGACAACACCGACAACGCCTGCGAATCCAGCAACATTCGCTACGTGCACAAAGCCGATTCAAAAAGCCACACCCAACACACCGAATCGTACGATCACCGAGACACGATGCCCCGCCGCCAACATCAACAGCGTCAAGGTGGACCTCGAGGTGAAGTCGGGCACAACGAGCGTCGGAAAACTCGAGAGCCAAACAGTCACCTACCAGCTCTCGTCAACGTCGCAAGAGTTCTCGCCGGAGGTCGGGTGATGCGCAAGCGATTCCCTCGGAAACGCACCTTCACCGAGACAGGTCAGGCGGTCCTGGCCCTCGTCCTCGGCTTGACGGTGGCAATCGTCGCTGGAGCCTCACTCATGGCAGAGCAGGTGATACAGCACGACCCCATCGTGCACGCCGATGAGGTCGATCATTTTGCGTACCGCGCTCTCGAGGCGGGAATTAACGCGTTCATCAGCGAAGCAAATAAAAATCCTGATGAGCTCACGTGCAATAGCACATCCCCATCCGGGGGAGCGTGCAATAAAACAGACTTCGCACACTGGAAAGAAGTGGGGGGCACAACAGCTTCGTCCCCTCATGGCACAACGGTCGTCCCCGAGGAATACGGTTGGACAAATCCAACCTTTTGTTTTACGACCGAATGTCCCACAACAACAACTCATACGAAGACACCGGTCCTCTATGTAAAAATCAAAATATATGGATTTGCGGGCTATCCAACAGAGAATGGGGTCTACTACGAATCCACAATACGTCTCAATCCCGTCAACGGATTTCTTACCCATATTTTCTGGACGACACACGAAGCATCCGACCCCACCCTCTCGACAACGTCGACACCCCCAAAGTGTACGTACGACTGGGACAACGGGTATCTGGGGCCTGCCACCTCTTCCCCGGCCAAGTGCAATGCAGTCACCTTTGCCACCAAGACACACGTCTATGGACCGATCTACTCGAACGACTCGATGTATATCTCGGGAAAGCCGACCCTCGGTCCGGTGCAGACGGCTGATCCCACATGCCTGTTTATGGTGACATCAAAGTCGAAGAGTGGCTGTCGTACCGTGGCCCAGCAACGAGGTTCGACACCCCCGGTCACGCAGACAGCCACGGCTTTGGCCGGAGACAAGTCGGGGCAGCCCCTCCACCCGATTCCTGCGACGGACTCGACACTTGAGCAGTTCGCGAGCTTCGACGGCTGCGTTTACAACGGGCCGACCACCATTGAATTCGACAGTACAGACAGGATGACGGTGTGGAGCAAGGACACCGCGCAGCGCACAGCAACTGGGACAAAGCCGAAGTGTCCTTCGACACATACGGTAAAAGGTACAAGAGTACCCACAGCCACAGATTGGGCGTATGTGCCTAACCTCACACACGGTGACGGCGTGATCTATGTGCAGACATCCGCCACGTGCACAGCTGGCGCGAATCCATGGGATGACTACTCAGGAGGGGTGAACGGACCGCTGGCCCAATGGGCGAAGACACCGACACGCGGGACCTATTACTACAACTGGTGGGGCCCCCACACGAAAACACCCAACTGCGAGGGGGACGCGTTTGTGAGCGACAATCCCCACTCCACTGGGTTCGGTCCCGGCACCGTCGAGGGCCAACTCACGGTCGCCTCAAGCGACGACGTGGTCATCACCGGCACAATCAAGTATCGAGATTGCGGCGCGGGGTTTGCCAGCACAATAACGCATCCCTGCAACTTCAATGTCAAGACGACGAACGATTCGCTTGGACTTATTGCCCAGAACTATATCGTGGTCAATCATCCGCTCAAGGACACATGCAGAGTGGGTGGCTGCAGGGTATATCCGGTAACACAGAAGCAAGTACTCGCTACAGCCTGCACCACCACACAGCTGGGAACGCCGGCGGCCGCTCTTTGCAATCCGGTAACGGACACAAAGAACAGTGTGCTCACCATCGATGCCGCAATTCTTGCTCTCAACCATTCCTTTGCCGTTGACAACGAGGCGTATCTCGTAAATGGAAATCCTAGCGACACAGGAGTTGGCGTGACAGATGGGACGCTGAAGATTTATGGCAGCGTCGACCAGAAATGGCGGGGTGTGGTGGCGATCAACACAACCAACGGATATGTGAAGGACTACGACTGGAACAGTGTTGGTGCGGTCGTGACCCCACCCCACTATCTGGCACCCGCGACGGCTTCATGGGCGATCTCGTCGTCGCCAATATTCAACATGAACTCCGCACCTTCTTTCGGCGCACCACACCCGTGAGATCGAGTTGTCCAAAGGTCACCGGACGCAGGGATCACCAACTGTCACCGGGGGCCACCTATTGCTTGAATCTGGCCGCCGCCTTCGAGTTCCGATGCTGCCTGAATGCGGCGGTGGTGCAGATTCCCCGCAGGAACGCGCAGTTCATCGGATAGACCGCCCACTTCGTCGCCTGCGGGGTCGAACCCGACCCCGCAGGGGCCCGGCGTCGGGAACTTGGCAGATGAGGGGCCTGGCCGAGGTGGATCGGGCCAGGTCGCGGGCGGTGCCTTCGGGCGGTCCGGAGCGGTCCGGAGCGGTCCCGATCGTCGGGGGTTGCCGATCTCTTGGATAATGACCAGTTGACGCCCGGCTGCACGGGCACCGAGGTGGGAACGGTCGAGCCGGTTCCTGGAGAATGGTCGACATGCGAGCTCTTGCCGGATGGTGCTTCCGCCGCCGCCGGGTGGTCCTCGCTCTGTGGCTGGTGGCGCTGGTCGGGATCTTCGCCGTCGACCGCGGGGTCGGCAACGCCTTCTCGACAAGGTTCCAGCTGCACAACACGCAGTCGTCAGAGGCGCTCAGCCTGGTGCAGTCCGACTTCCCGAGTGCCGCCACGGCGTCTGACCAGATAGTCCTGCACGCTACGTCGGGAACGCTCCGGAGCCCGGCACTTGGCGCCCGTGTCCGGAGCATGCTCAACGAGGTTGCCGGTCTGCCCCATGTCCGGTCGGTGATCAGCCCGTACGAGGTGCCCGGTCAGATGAGCCGGAACGGCACCGTGGCCTTCGCCACAGTGACCTTCGACAAGCGGTCCGTCGACCTGCCGATCGCCTCAGTGGCGAAGGTCATGAAAGTGGCCCAGGAGGCGGGAGGACGCGGCCTGCAGGTCGCGCTCGGCGGGCAGGACATCGAGAATGCCGAGGGACAGAGTGAGTCGGGAAGTACCGTGCTCGGCATCGTGCTGGCGCTGGTGGTCCTCGGGATCGCCTTCGGTGCGCTCTTCGCGGCGTTTCTTCCATTGATCACCGCGCTGACTGCCATCGCCATCGGCTACTTCATCACCGGCCTTGTCAGCCACAGTTTCGCCGTCGCCTCCTTCGCCCCCATTCTCGGCATCCTGCTGGGACTGGGGGTGGGGGTCGACTACGCGCTCTTCATCGTGACCCGCCACCGCACCGGGCTGAAGGGCGGCCGCACCGTGCAAGACGCTGCGATCAATGCCGTCGACACCTCGGGCCGTGCCGTCTTCTTCGCCGGGATCACGGTCTGCATCGCGCTCCTCGGCCAGTTCGTCCTCGGAATCTCCTTCCTCTACGGCATCGCCCTGTCGGCGGCCATCACCGTGGCCCTGACCATGCTCGCCTCGCTGACGCTGCTCCCCGCGCTCCTCGGGTTCATGGGCACCAAGGTGCTCAGCCGGCGCCAGCGTGCCGCCCTGGAGAAGACAGGGCCAGTGGCCGAGGCGGTCACCGGCGGTTGGCGACGTTGGGCGGAGGGCATCCAGCGCCGCCCGGTGCTCCCTGCCGCCCTGGCCACGGGACTCATCGTCCTGCTCGTGCTGCCATTGTTCGGCATCCATCTGGGGCTCGACGACGCCGGGACGGACCAGGCCGGGAGCACCACCCGCCAGGCCTACGACCTGCTGGCCCAGGGCTTCGGCCCGGGGTTCAACGGCCCCTTCGAGCTGGTGGCGAAGGTCAACTCGCCGGCCGAGGAACGGGCCTTCGGCGAGGTGGTGCACCGGCTGTCCCGTCTGGACGGGGTGGCCGGCGGCACCGAGCCGGCCATCAGCCCCAACAAGAAGGTGGCTGTCGCCGAGCTCTACCCCACGACGAGTCCCCAGTCGACGGCCACGGCCGCGCTGCTGGCCCGGTTGCGTGACACGACGATCCCCAGGGACGAGGCAGGGACCAGGCTGTCCGTTCTGGTGGGCGGGGCGACGGCCGTCCAGACCGACTTCACCCACGTGCTGGCGGCGAAGCTGCCCCTCTTCGTCGGGGTGGTGATCATCCTGGCTTTCCTGCTGCTGATGGCGCTGTTCCGCAGTCTCCTCATCCCGCTGGTGGCATCGGTCATGAACCTCCTGTCGGTGGCGGCCGCGCTCGGGATCCTCACTGCCATCTTTACGTGGGGCTGGGGACGCTCCCTCTTCGGGATCTCGGTGTCGACCCCGGTGGCCGTGTTCGTCCCCGTGCTCATGTTCTCCATCCTGTTCGGCCTGTCCATGGACTACGAGGTCTTCCTCATCAGCCGCATGCACGAGGACTGGCTCCTGAAGGGCGACAACCACGTGGCCGTGACCCTCGGGCAGGCCGAGACGGGCAGGGTGATCACCGCGGCGGCGGCCATCATGATCCTCGTCTTCAGCTCGTTCGTCTTCGGCGGCAACGTCATCATCAAGCAGTTCGGCATCGGCTTGGCCACTGCCATTGTCATCGACGCCTTCGTCATCCGCACCGTGCTGGTTCCCGCCCTCATGCACCTGTTCGGCAAGGCCAACTGGTGGCTGCCGGGATGGCTGTCGGGGATCATCCCGAGGCTGCACGTCGAATCCGGTGAGGTCGGGTCCCCGGAGCTGCCCCACCCCCTGCCAGAGGACGTGGGAACGCACTGACGTGGCGTGTGCCTCGGCAGTCCGGGACCCGGCAGGCCTCGGCCGGTACGGTGTCCGCGGCCGCCGGGCTCGGGGAAAGGCAGGTCGACGTGGAAACGAACGGCGACGCCGCCATTCACAGTTGGTCCCCGGGTCCCCGGCCGATCGGGTCCTCCGGCCCTAGCCTCGATCATTCGTCCGGCTCCGTCGAACGGACGTCAACACGGCGAACTCGCGCATCGACGCGCTGAGCGCGTGGTGACTGCCCACAGGGCGTGAAGCATCAAGGGGGCTTGCTCCTTCGTGT
>JBKQNY010000110.1:0-20021 GCA_052145775.1 Acidimicrobiales bacterium | reverse complement strand
GTGGATGACCTCGGCGCCAGCATCGGTGTCCTGCAGTTGGATCACGTCAACGTCCTCGGGCCCGATCCCAGCTACTTCGTAGGCGGCGCGGGACGCGTACACGGTGGGGGCGACATCCTCCTCTACGGGGGCCCAGGTGGTGTTGACCTCATAGGCGCCGTAGTTGCGCGTGCGGATGGCCGTCGCCTTCACGTACACCGGTGTATCGGTGTAGCGGTGCGCGATGTCGGCGCGGCAGAGGACGACGGCCGCGGCACCCTCGTCGGGAGCGCAGAACATGTACGAGGTGAGCGGATGATTGAGCATCTGAGAGCTCAGGATCTCCTCCTCGGTGATCGGCTTGCGCCGGAAGGCCTTCGGATTGAGAGCGCCGTTGCGGTAGTTCTTCGCCGCCACCTTGGCCAACGTCGCCGGGGAGACGCCATGGTCGTGCATGTACTTGTTGATCTTCATGCCGAAGAACTTGGTGGTGACGTACTGCCCGTTCTCCCTGTACCAGGCAGGCACGTTGGTGGTCGTCGGATCTCCTTTGAATGAGCCCCGCGCGTGCTTGTCCGTGCCGACGGCCACGACGATGTCACCGTCGCCGGCGCGGATGGCGTTGGCGGCCTGCTGGATGGTGGCCGCCCCGGTGGCACACGCGCTGAACACGTGGATGAACGGAAGGCCGGTGAGGCCGACCAGACCGGTGAGGGGGTCCGTCCAGACCCCCCAGCTCCCGCCGAAGGCGCACTGGACGTCGTTCCAGGTCACGCCGGCGTCGGTCAAGGCCAGCTCCACGGCGTCGGCGGCCATCTCGTAGGCGGACTTGTCGCCGTGGCGGCCGAACGGGTGGAGGCCGACCCCGATGATGGTGACATCGTCCATTCAGCGCTCCTCACTGTTCTGCGCGCCGACCGGCGCGAAAGCGAAGGTCATGACCTCGTTGCCATCGATGTCGACATAGAACGGGACGATCCGGAGCTCGACCTCCATGCCGAAGTCGAGCTTCTGGGGATCACTCTCGGTGAGCCGCGACTCGACCCGCACGACATCGTCAAGTTGCACCAGCCCGATCCCATAAGGCTCGAAGGACTCACCGGTCGGATCACCCATGTAGTCGGAGCTCGGCGGGAAGCCCTGGGTCGTCCAGGAGACGAGGGTACCGCGGCGGGGCAGGGGCAGTTCGGTCATGGTCTGGGTGCCGCAGCGAGGGCACCGCGACTGCAGGGGGAAAGTGACCGCCCCGCAGCGCTCGCACCGGCCACCGAGCAGCTGCGGGTCATCGGCCGGCCAGGTGAACACGTTCGCGATCGGTTTCTGCATCAGCGCCTCTCCGCCGTCGGACTCACCGCGGTCAGGCTAGTCAACGGTGGCACGAACACGCGGAGAGCCTGAGCGAGTGCGGCCCGAAGATCTGGTTGGGAGCTCTGACCAGGATCCCGTCTCGATCGCCGGAGCTGCCGAGATGTTCGTGTCCTTGCCACGCCGCATGCGGTCGGGGCGAGCGGTGCGGCCGTCAAGACCAGAAGCGCCAGATCAGCCAGACCGTGTCGGGGACCAGCCGAGCGGACCGACCTGCGCGGCCAGGGCCAGCATGGCCTCCTTCTCGATCGCCCACGCCTCGACGATCCGCTCCGCCCAACCCCTGCGCAGGAGGCGCTTGTTCGCCATGAGGGCCGGTGCCCCGTGCGTCGCCAACGTCTGTGCGCGCACCAGCGTGTCCTCCACCGCACGCCCCGGTGCGGCCTTGGCCAGGGCGAACCCGTTTGCCACCGCCTCATCGGCCCCGAACGCCTCGGCCGACAGCACCATCCACATGGCGCATTGCGGTCCGACCCTGCGCTCCAAGAGCCAGCTGCTGGCCGCCTCCGCCGCCGTCCCGAGCGCGGCGAAGGGCAGGCGCACTCCCGCCTCGGCGTCAATCACGACCAGGTCGCAGTGGAGCAGGAGGGTCGCCCCGAACCCGACGGCGAGGCCGTTCACCGCCGCCAGCAGTGGCTTCTCGAACTCGGCCAGGGCGACGAGCATGGGGTCGAACGCCCGCCCGAGCTCGGCCGCCCCGCCCGGTCTCCCCATGGCCGACAGGTCCACGCCGGCCGAGAAGGCCCGCCCGGCCCCGGTCAGGACGCACACGGCCACGCCCTCGTCGCGCGAGGCTGCCGCCAGCTGCTCGGTCAGCGCGACGTACCCCTCAGCCGTGAAAGCGTTCAGCTTCTCGGGTCGCTCCAGGGTGAGGAGCCGCACCGACCCCTCGTCCCTGGCGCCCACCTTGAACGGCACTGTCCCGCCCACCGGACCCTCCTTCCGTCGCACCGCGAGGAGGCCGACGCTACCGCCCCTCGCCCGGCCGTTGGCTCGGCACTAGTTTCGGTCCACCGCGAGCCGAGGGGTGGAACATGACCGCAGATGGAGAGGGCCTGCCGGTCGACGGCGACGACGTGCTCGTCGAATGGGGCCGGCCCGGGGTGGCGCTGGTCACCCTCAACCGCCCGGACCGCCTGAACACGTTCACCTCGCCGATGATGGACCGCCTCTTCGGCACCTTCGAGCGTCTCGGGAGGGACCCCGAGTGCCGGGTCATCGTCGTGACCGGGGCCGGCCGGGGGTTCTGCGCCGGGGACGACCTGCGCGACTACCGCCCGCCCGACTGGGTGCCCGCCGACGTCGGGCGGGTCCACTCCACCATGTACCAGCACAAGTACATCGCCCAGCTGGTGCCCCGCATGCGGGCCGTCCCCCAGCCGGTGGTGGCCGCCGTCAACGGCCCGGCGGCCGGGGCCGGCTACGCCCTGGCCCTCGGGGCCGACCTGCGGCTGGCCGGGGAGAGCGCCGTCTTCGCCGACGGGTTCGTCAAGATCGGGGCCTCGGGGGCCGAGCTCGGGCTGAGCTGGCTCCTGCAGCGGATCGTCGGGGCGACCCGGGCGGCCGAGCTGGTCCTCACCGGGCGCCGGGTGGGCGCCGCCGAGGCGGCGGAGATCGGCCTGGTCCTGCGGACCGTGCCCGATGACGAGCTCCTCGACGCGGCGTTCGACCTGGCCGAGCTGATCGTGGAGAACACCCCGCTCGGCACCTGGATGGGCAAGGCCACGTTGTGGTCGAACCTCGAGATCCCGAGTCTCGAGGCGGCCATCGACCTCGAGGCGCGCACTCAGATCCTCACCTTCCACACCGAGGACGGCCAGGAGCAACTCCGGGCCTGGCGGGAGAAGCGCGACCCCCGCTACGCCAATCGCTGACCGCTCAGTCGACGCGGCCGGTTATGTCGGCGTTGGGGGCGGCCTCGGCCACCAGCCGGGTCACCACCTCGCCCAGGCTCTCGGGGTCGAACCGTGCCCCGATCTCGACCCCCGGCCCGGCGTGCCAGCCCTCGGCCACGCTGAGCGACCCGCCCAGGATGTTGAACACCCGCCCGGTGACCCCGGACGACTCCTCGCTCACCAGCCAGGCCACCAGGGGGCTGACGTTCTCCGGGGCGGCGGGGTCGAAGCCGCCGGGCTGGGCCGGGCCTGTCCCGTCGCCCATGAGCCCCTCGGTCATGCGGGTGCGGGCACCCGGGGCGATGGCGTTCACGGTCACCCCGTAGCGGGCGAGCTCCTTGGCGGCGATCACGGTGAGGGCGGCGATGCCGGCCTTGGCCGCCCCGTAGTTGGCCTGGCCCGGATTGCCGTAGATGCCCGAGGCCGACGAGGTGTTCACGATCCGGGCCCGGTTCTCCTCGCCGGCCCGGGAGCAGTCCCGCCAGTGGGCCGCGGCCCACCGGGTCGGGGCGAAGGTGCCGCGGAGGTGGACCCGGATCACGGCATCCCACTCCTCGGCCGACATGTTGACCAGCATCCGGTCGCGCAGGATGCCGGCGTTGTTCACCAGCGCGTCGAGGCGGCCGAACCGCTCGACCGCCCCTTCGACCATGCGCCGGGCGCCGTCGAAGTCGGCCACGTCGTCGGTGTTGGCCACCGCCTCTCCCCCGAGCGCGCGGATCTCGGCGGCGACGGCCTCGGCCGGGCCGGCCGACCGCCCCGATCCGTCGACGGCCACCCCGAGGTCGTTCACCACCACCTTGGCGCCGAGCCGAGCGCACTCGAGCGCCTCGGCCCGGCCGATGCCGCCGCCGGCGCCGGTGACGACGACCACGCGTCCCTCGCACAGTGCGCCCACCGCGCCCCCCTCCGCCGTCCCGGCTACAACGCGCCCCGTGCGCTCACTCGACCGGCAGGGCGATCTGGGCCTTGCCCCTGGCCATGATCGCCTCGTGCTGGTCCATCATGGTGAAGAGCACCTCGACCAGGTGCTCTCCGGTGTCGGGGTCCACCTCCTTGGCGGTCACCGTGCCGGTGAGCGAGGTCAGGTCGCCGGTCAGGGCGGGGCTGCGGAACTGGGCGTTGGAGTGGACGATCGTCCCCCACTCCCCCGCCCAGTTGCCCAGGTAGTCCAGGATCCACGCCCCCATCGAGGCGCCGTAGCCGTAGCCGCGGGGCATCCCGATGAGCTGGGCGAAGCGCTGCTGGACGTGACCGCGTGAGGGTCCCTTGTAGAGGCCGTCGCCGAGCGACGGCACGACCTGCATGCGGCTCATGTCCCGGCTCATCTCGTCCAGCCAGCCCGCCTCGTTGGTCGACGAGACGCCGCGGTAGCGCTGGGCCCCCCAGATGCTCATGTTGTACGCCCGCCACTCGGTGGCGAAACTCTGGATGGAGTGGGGGCCGATGAGGCGGACCGGGAGCTTCGTGCCCTCGTCGACCGTCTTCCAGAGCCGCTTGGCGTGCCCGCGGCTCTGGATCTCGGCGTAGTAGTCGAACTGCTGCTGGTCGATCTCGTCGAGCTGGTCGTCGGTCCACTGGGGCTCGGGGTCGTCGGCCTCGAACTTGGCGCGCTTGCGGGCCTCCTCCACCAGGTAGCGGATCGAGGTCGAGCGCTGCTTGGCCAGGATCTCGCCCCGTTGGTTGATGTAGGTGGTGTCGCCTCTCGAGAACATGGTCGGGCCGGCGAAGCTGGTGTCGGTCACCCGGTAGTCGAAGAGCATGCGCTCGAGGTGGATCGAGTCCCCGGGCTCGATGCGTCCCCCCATGAACCACCACTCGTCGCCTCCGAAGAGCATGTGGCTCCCGGGGATGACGCCCTGGATGGCCGGCGTGGCCCCGTGGCCGACGTCGACGGCCACGGCGAAGGACTGGGGGGCCACCAGCCTCCCGAAGCGGCTCTCCGCCGCGCAGTCGTCGTCGTAGTAGAGGGGGTTGGCGTTCTGCATCCCCTGGGCCCAGCGCCGGATGTCGGTGGGCGCCACCGGGTCCCGCAGCTCACCGCCGCCCAGCGGCACGCCCACCCACCGGTCCACGTCGGTGGTGTCGAGGGTGACGTCGCTCTTGGTCATGGAAGGGGCTCCCTCTGGTTCGCCGTCGCTCGAATCTTACGGCCCGCGCCTCTCACGGTCTCGGGTCGCGGGGAAGGCCCAGCGTCCGCTCGGCGATGATGTTCCGCTGGATCTCGTCGGTCCCACTGGCGATCCGCACGCTGGGGGCGGTGAGCACCAGGTAGGCGAACTGCCCGGCCGGCCCGGCGTGGGGGGCCGCGGCGAGGACCCCGGGGCCCACCAGGGACGCGGCCAGGTCGCCGGTCTGGCGGAGGGAGGCGGCGAAGGAGAGGTTGACGATCGAGGGCAGCGCCCCGACCGGCGCCCCGTGGGAGAGGGCGGTCTGGATGCGCAGGTCGAGGTAGTGCAGGATCTCGGCGTGCACGTGGGCCCGGACGATCCCCTGTCGCACCACCGGGTCCCCGGCCCGGCCCGCCTCCCGGGCCGCGGCGATCAGGTCGGCCACCCCCGGGAACTCCTCGCCCACCAGCCCCCGCTCGCTGCCGAGCATGGTGGCGGCCACGGCCCACCCTCCGTGGACCTCGCCCACCACGGCCGAGTCCGGCACCTCGACGTCGGTGAGGAAGACCTCGTTGAACTCCGCCGCCCCGTTCATCTGTCGGATGGGTCGCACTTGAATGCCCGGGGTGGTCATGTCGAGGGCGAAGCAGGTGATGCCCCGGTGTCGCGGGCGCTCGGGGTCGGAGTGGGCGAGCAGGATGGCGAAGTCGGCGAACCGGGCGTAGGAGGTCCAGACCTTCTGGCCGTTGACCACCCACCGGTCCCCGGCGCGATCGGCCCGCGTCGAGAGCCCGGCCAGGTCCGAGCCGGCACCCGGCTCGCTGAACATCTGGCACCACACCTCCTCGCCGCGCAAGAGGGCCGGCAGGTGGCGGTCCCGCTGGGCCTCGGTCCCGTGCACCATGAGGGTCGGGCCCACCATGCCGATGCCGACGTCGAAGGCCGCCCCCGAGACCCCGTAGCGAGCCTGCTCGCGCCGGAAGGCGACGTCGTGGAGGACCGACAGCCCGCGGCCACCGGCCCACTCCGGCCAGGTGATACCCGCCCAGCCGCCGTCGAAGAGGGTGCGCTGCCAGCACCGGCAGCCGTCGACGAACTCGACCTCCCGGCCTGCGGTGAAGTCGCCGGGCCCCCCCTTGGCCGGCGCGTTGGCGTCGAGCCACGCCCGGGCGTCGGCCCGGAACCTCCCCAGGTCCTGCGGCTCGCGGACGTCCACGGTCAGTCCAGGTCCTCGGCGGGTCGCCAGAAGGGCACGCCGATCCCCTCGTCGGCGACCACGGCGTAGGCGGTCACCTCCATGCCGATGCGGACCCGGTCAGGGTCGCAGTGGGTGACGTTTCCCATCATCCGCGGCCCTTCGTCGAGCTCGACGACGGCCACGACATAGGGGGTGAGGCGGTCGAACGGCGGCGCCAGGTTCCTGCGGACCACGGTGAAGGTGTGCACCGTGCCCCGGCCCGAGGCCGCCATCCACTCCGGAGTGCCGCCGCACTCGGTGCATAAAAAGCGCGGGTAGAACTGGCGGTGGCGGCACGCCGGGCACTCCTGGATCCGCAGCTCGCCGTGGCGGGCCGCGTCCCAGTACCCGGCCGACAGCATGTCGGCATCCGGAAGGGGCCGGCCGGCGAAGTCGGGGGCGTCCCAGCTCCCCGAGACCTCCATCACCCCGCCCTCCCGAGCAGCACCGCCCCGATGCAGGAGAGCCACGCCCCCACCCCGCAGGCCAGGGCGACCTCGCACCCCACCACCTGGTTGCACGAGGTGCCGCGCAGCTGCCGGACGGCCTCGATGAGCAGGAAGATGCCGCGCATACCCGGATGCAGCGCGCTCAGCCCTCCCCCGTCGGTGTTGACGGGCAGGGCGCCGCCGGGCCCGATGGCGCCGCTGGCGGCGAAGGCGCCCCCCTCGCCCTTGGCGCAGAAGCCGAGGTCCTCCAACAGGAGGAGCACGGTGATGGTGAAGCTGTCGTAGCACTCGAAGACGTCGACGTCTCCCGGGCCGAGGCCGGCCCGGGAGAAGACGTCGCGGCCGACGGTGGTGGCCGCGGTAGTGGTGAAGTCCCGCATGGTCGAGATGTTCCAGTGGGTCTGGGCCGAGGCGGCCGCCAGCACCGTCACTTCTTGGCCCGGGAGGTCCCGGGCCCGCTCGGCCGTGGTCATGATGAGCGCACCTCCCCCGTCGGAGATGACGCACGAGTCGAGCTTGTGGAGCGGGTCCGACACCATCGGCGAGTCCAGCACGTCGTCGACGGTGAGGGGCTGGCGGTACATGGCCTCGGTGTTGGCCGCGGCGTGGGCGCGGGCGGCCACGGCGATCGCCGCCAGCTGCTCGGACGTGGTCCCGAACTCGAACATGTGCCGGGCCGCGGCCAGGGCGTAGGAGGAGACGATCGTCCCGCCGTAGGGGGCCTCGTACTGCGCCGGGCCGCCCACCCTCGCCCGCTCGGCGAAGTGCCCCCTGGTGCCGAGCTGGCGACCGAGCCGGCTGAGCTGGTCGGAGCCGTAGGTGATGAGGACGGTCTCGCACAGCCCGGTCTCGATGGCCGCCGCGGCGTGCTCGACGTGCAGCTCGAAGCTGGAGCCCCCCGTCATGGTGCCATCGGTGAAGCGGGGGGAGAGCCCGAGGTACTCGACCATGACCCCCATGTCGTCGGGGCCGGCCGAGGCCTTGCTCCCCCCGGCGCAGCAGTAGCCGTCGACGTCGGCCTTGGCCACCCCGGCGTCGGCCAGGGCTCGCTGGGTGGACAGGACGTGGTGGCCGACCGTGTCGAGGTGGGGGGCGCGGGGAAGGTCGCTCGTGCCCACGCCCACGATCACCGGGGCCCGCCGGCCCGCGACCGCGCTCACGCCGGCCGGCGCACTGCGCTCAACGGCCGGTCCCGTCGGGCCCGAGCGTCTTGAGGAACGCCACCCAGTCACCGTCCTCGTCGGTGGCCAGCAACCGCTCGACGGCGAGCCGGCGCGCCAGGTCGGCCTGGACCTTGTCGCTGGCGGTGAACCGCAGCTCCTCGTCGTCGAAGAACAGGATCCGGCGGGGGACCTTGTAGACGGCCAGGTTGGCCTTGAGGTGGGCCAGCACGGCCCCGGGGTCGGGCTCGGTCCCCTGCAGGGGCACCGCGCACATGACCACGGCCTCCCCCAGCAGGTGGTGGGGGACGCCGATCACCGTGACCACCCCGAGCACCCCCGACTCGAAGGCCCGGGTCTCCACCTCGACCGGCGAGACGTTGGACCCCCCGGTCTTGATCATCCCCGAGATACGGCCGTGCCAGTGCAGGTAGCCCTGCTCGTCGAGATGGCCGGCGTCCTGGGTGTGGAACCACCCCTCGTCGTCGAGGCAGGCCTCGGGGGCCACCTTGTAGTACGTGCGCATCAGGTACGCGCCCTTCACCGTGATCTCGCCGCTCTCCCCCGGGGGCAGCGGGGCGCCGGTCTCGGTGTCGACGATCCGGATGCGCATGCCGGCGAGCGGCAGGCCGTGCGAAGAGAGCCGCAGGCTGAGCGGCGCGTCGTTGGGGAGCGCCGTGGAGACCGTGAAGGTCTCGCTCGAGCCGTAGCCGGCACTCACGTCCCACGAGGTCTCCTCTGGGGTCCTCCCGGTGAAGCGGTAGAGGGCGCTGGCCGAGCGGATGTTGCGCAGGGAGGTGAGGTCCCGGCGCCGGGCGTCGGGGTGGTCGGCCAAGAGGGCGTCGGTGTGGGGGAAGGCGGCATAGGTGGTCACCCGCTCGCGTTCGATGAGCTCGAGGGCCGAGGCGGGGTCGAAGACCTCGTCGACGTAGAGGGTGGCCCCGCAGGCCAGGGTCCCCCCCAGCACCATGGCGAAGCCGGCCGACCAGAAGAAGGGGAAGGCGCTCCACACCCGGTCGTCCCCGGTGAGCCCCATCTGGCCGCCCCACCTCCACAGCTGCCCGGTGACCGAGCGGTGCGTGTGGAGGACCGACTTGGGCAGGGCGGTGGTGCCCGAGGTGTAGATCATGACGGCGTCGTCGTAGGGCACGACGGCATCGGTGGCCGCGTCGAGCAGCGCGTCGTCGACGTCGGCTCCCCGGGCGAGGAAGTCGTCCCAATGCTCGAGCGCACCCTCAGTCCCCCCGAAGGCCACCACCCGGCGCAGGAACGGGAAGGCCGGTGCGCGGATCCGCCCTGGCGGGGCCCCGACCACCTCGGGGTGGTCGCGGGCGAGGTCGGCGAGGTAGGTGTTCGAGGCCAATCGGTCCTGAAGTACCGCCAGGGCCGCGTCGCAGTGGGCCAGGACGTGATAGCGCTCGGGCGGCGCGGCGAACGTGCTCATGGGCACGGCCACTCCCCCCACCGCCCCCACGGCGAACAGGGTGGCGACCAGCTCCGGGCGGTTCCCCATGAGCACCGCCACCCGGGTGCCCTTGGTCACCCCGGCGGCGACCAGCGCCTTGGACACCCGGCGGGTCTCGTCGCCGAGGCGGGCGTAGGTCCAGCGCTCGGTGCCCGAGACGAGCGCCGTGCGCTCGGCGTAGCGGTCCGCGACGTCGGCCAGGAAGGCGCCGAGGGTCAGGCGCTCGGGGGGGACGCCGACCTCGAGCGACATCTCGAGGGGCGTCGGGACGCCATCATCGGCGGACGACATAGCCCGCCTCCTCGCGGTCCCACACCAAGGCCGGCACCCCGCGGGCCCGCAGCTCGTGCTTGAGGACCCGCCCCACCGCGTTCTTCGGCAGCTCGTCGACGACGTCGACGTAGCGCGGCACGGCGAAGTACGGCAGCCGGTCGCAGCAGAAGTCCATGAAGGCCACCACGTCGAAGGCCGCGGGGTCCCTCGGAACGAGGCACACCATCACGTCGTCCTCCCCCAGTTCGCTCGGGCAGCCGACGGCCGCCACCTCGGCGACGTCGGGGAACCGCAGCAGGGCCTGCTCGACCTCGAAGGAGGAGATGTTCTCGCCCCGCCGGCGCATGGCGTCCTTCTTGCGGTCGACGTAGGTGAGGTTGCCATGCTCGTCCATCCGCCCCAGGTCGCCGGTGTGGAACCAGAGGTTCCCCAGCTGGCCCAGAGTCTCCTGCGGTCGCCCGTCGTAGCCTTCGAACATGACGTGGGGCCGGCGGGGCCGGCACACGATCTCCCCGGTCTCCCGGGGGCCCACCGACCGGTCGTCGGTGTCGACCACCGCCACCTCGAAGTCGGGGTTGGGGCGCCCCGAGGCGCCCGGCGGGTTGTCGTCGTCCACGCCGGCCACGGTGAGAGGGAACGCCTCGGAAAGGCCGTAGCAGGTGACGATGCGGCAGCCCCAGCGCTCCTGCACGGCCTGGTAGAGCTCCCCCGGAACCGGTGCCGCCGAGAGGAAGCGGAGCGGCACGTCGGCGTCGCGCTCGTCGGGCGGGAGGTTCCACAGCATGGTCACCATCGCCCCGGCCAGCGCCATCCCCGCCGCCTCGTACCGCCGCACCTGGTCCCAGGTGGCGTGGACCGAGAAGGCGCGCTCGAGCACGCCCGTCCCTCCGGCCAGCATCGGCCCGAGCACGCTGCCCACGGCGCTCAGGTGGAAGAGGGGCAACGGGGCGTAGACGACCTCCTCCGGCGCGAGCTGCCAGAGGTCGACCATGGTCGCCGCCGCCGAGAGCAGGTAGTGGTGGGTGGCCACGGCGCCCTTCGACGGCCCGGTCGTCCCCGAGGTGTAGAAGATGGCGGCCGGCCGGTCCCACGACGACCGGTCCTCGACGGTGGCGCCCGCTGCGTCGAGGGCCAGCCGGTCGGTGGTCAGCCGTCGGAGCGAGGGCGGCGCCGTCGGGGCGGGAGGGTCCGTACCGTCGGGCCGGACGAGGAGGGCGCGCAGGGTCGGCACCTCGGCGGCCGCCGCCGTGACCCGCTCTTCGAGGCCCGCGTCCACGGCCACCACCACCGGCCCGCTGTCGGCGAGCTGCCGGGCGAGGAAGTCCCCGCGGAAGGCGGTGTTGACGGGGACGGCGACCGCCCCGAGCCGGGCAGCCGCGAACCACAGCGTCACCCACTCGGGAGAGGTCCCCATGAACAGCGCCACCCGGTCGCCCTCCCCCACGCCCAGGTCGCTGAGGGCGGCGGCCGCGCCCAGGGACCGCTGCCGGAGCTGGCGGTAGGTGATGGGTTCGTCGTCGACGACGAGCAACGGCTGGTCAGGGCGCTCGGCGGCCTGGGCGTCGAGCACAGCCGGGATCGTGAGGCCCTCGCGGGCGAACCGTCGCCCCTCCGGCTCCGCCGACCAGTCCCTCATCATCCCCCCCGGCCCGCCGCCGACGCCGTGCGCCGACGGCCCTCAGCCATCCGCGGGCGACCCGTCCCCGAAGGAGTCGGCCGGGTAGAAGCGACGGGCCCACCGCCGGAGGGCCGCGTAGTCCTTCGCCTCCTCCACCGCGAAGGAGGGGTGCTCGAGGTACTTCATGTTCTCCCAGGTGAAGAAGTCCTGCTTGATGATGTGCTGCTGCAGCTCGATCCATTTGGCGGCGCGTCCCGACGGTTGATCGGAGGTGTCGCCCTCGTCGCGCTTAGTGGACATCACGAAGAAGTAGTCGGTGAACTCCTCGTCGATGGGCGTGTGGCCGGTGATCTGCACCGAGGCCAGCACCTCGGGCGGGAAGCGGACGAAGCCGATGCCCAGCCCGTAGGTGTCGTAGACGACCTCGCCGTCGACCGGCCCGTCGGGGGTGAGCCACGTCGACGGGCGCCCGCCCCCGTAGTTGACGCTCACCGTGGCGTGGAGGTGGAACTCGTGGAGCTCGAAGCTGGTGGTCTGCGCCGGCCGGTCGCCGTGGTGGACCGGCATGATGTGGTAGGGGTCGGCGGCGTTCTCCACGATCATCTGGGGGTGCACCTTCACCCGGTTGACCATCCGCGAGTGGGGGTGCATGGGGTAGTAGTCGTCGCCCTCGAGCTCGGGCACCACCGGTGGGTGCCAGGTCGGCGCCCCGCCGTCGCGGTCGAACCACACGATGACCATCCCGTACCACTCGCGGGTCGGGTAGGTCCGGATCTGCACGCCGCGCTTGCAGCGCTCGCGTGAGTAGGGGATGAGCGAGTTCGTCCCGTCCTGGCGCCACTGCCACGCGTGCCAGGGGCAGCGGACCTCGTCGCCCACCACGGTGCCCCCCACCCCGAGGTTCCCCCCGAGGTGCAGGCAGTAGGCGTCCATGACCGACACGGTGCCGGACTCACCGCGCAAGCAGATGAGGTCGCGCCCGAAGTAGTGGATGGGCCGCAGTGTCCCGGCCAAGACGTCGCCCGACCAGCCCACCACGTACCACCCCGTCGGGTAGCGGTAGCTGGACACCGACAGCGGCGCTGTGTCCGCAGCCGGCTCCTCGGGAGGCGCCTCGCTCTCGATCACGCGGTCGTCGGTGATGGACATCACTGCTCCCTGGCTCGGCCCCCACCCATCCGTTTTCCACAGTACAAGGGCGAACCCCCTCCCGCCACAGGCTCGGCGGCGAGGTCAACGGCCCGGCGCGGCCGGGCGCGCCGCCTCCTGGCCGCACCGGCCGGGCGCCTGTCGAGCACAACCATGTCGGATCGGAAAGTAGGGTCGCGGGTGCCCGGGACGGCCGGTTGGCCCCCGGTGCGAGGAGGCTGGCCGGCGATGCCCGAGATGCGCTTCAACCACATGGAGATGACCCTGGCCGCTGGGACGCTCGACGACGCGTTCCGAGCCGACCTCGAAGGCTTCTACGCCGGGGTGCTCGGATGGGAGTCCATGCCCTACGAGCTCTTCGGCCGCCGGGGCCACCTGCTGCGGCCCGACCCCGACCAGTTCATCCTGGTGCTCGAGGTCGACGAGCCGGTCAGCTCCCCCAGCTACGACCACCTCGGGCTCCTGGTGGAGAGCCGGGAGGAGGTCGACGAGCTGGCCGAGCTCTGCAAGCGGTTCAAGGAGAAGGACGGGCGCATGGCCATCAAGGAGATGGACGACCTCGTCTCGCCCAACGTGGTCTGCCACGCCTTCTACGTCCGCTACTTGCTCCCGTTCTGGTTCGACGTCCAGGCGCTCGAGTACCGGCCGGGGAAGGCTCCTGCCCGGCGCTGGCAGCTCGGGTCCGACTCCTGACTCAGGAGCCCACTCGCACCAGGGTCCGGCCCCGGTTCCCCCCGGCCAGCACCCGGTCGAGGGCCGCGGGGAGGCCGTCGAGGTCCACCTCGTCGGTGGCGATGGAGTCGAGCATCGCCGGGCGCAGGTCGTCGGCCATCCGACGCCACAGCTCGGCCCGCAGGTCGGCCGGGCACTGCACCGAGTCCACACCGAGAAGGCTGACCCCGCGCAGGATGAACGGGAAGACGGTAGTGATCAGCTCGACCCCCCCGGTGTTCCCGCTGGCCGCCACCGACGCGCCGTAGCGCAGGGTGGCCAGCACGCCGGCCAGCGTCGCGCCCCCGACGCAGTCGACCGCCCCCGCCCAGCGCTCCTTGTCGAGCGGCTTGCCGCTGGGGGCGATCTCGGCGCGGTCGAGCACCTCGTGCGCCCCGAGCGAGCGGAGCCAATCGGCCGAGTCCGCCTTGCCGGTCGAGGCCGCCACCTCGTAGCCCCGGGCCGCCAGGATGCCCACCGCCACGCTGCCCACTCCGCCGGTGGCCCCGGTGACCAGCACCTGGCCCTGGCTGGGGGAGAGCCCGCCGCGGGTCTCGAGGAGGTGGACGCTCAGGGCGGCAGTGAACCCGGCCGTGCCCAGCGTCATCGCCTGGCGCTCGGTGAGTCCCTCGGGGAGCGGGACCACCCAGTCCGACGGCACCCTGGCGTACTCGGCGAACCCGCCGTGGTGGGCGACGCCGAGGTCGTGGCCGTGCACGACCACCGGGGCGCCGGTGGCCAGGCCCGACCTCCCGGGGTCGGCTACCTTGCCGGCCAGGTCGACCCCGGGCACCAGCGGGGATATGCGCGCCACCCGGCCGTTGGCGGTGGTGGCCAGACCGTCCTTGTAGTTGACGCCCGACCACGACACCTCGACGACCACGTCACCCTCGCCGAGGTCGTCACTCGGGATGGACCGCACCTGGCGGACCACCCCGTCGCCGTCCTTCTCGGCCACGAACGCCCGCACGCTCCCCGGGATCATCGCATCACTCCTTCTCGACCTGCTCCGGACCGCCCGGCGGGGCCACGGCGGGTCGACTGGCGCCCGCCGTGCCGTCGGATCCGATCGGCGACGGACAGGTGTCACCGTACAGGCCGCGGCACGCCGGGCGGGGAGCCGACTGGCCCCATGTGGCGACCGGTCTCCTAGCCGTAGCGCGCCAGCAGCTCCGAGCCGAGACGGGCCAGCTGGGCGACGGCCTCGTACGGGGAGACGACCTCGACGCGCCCCCCGAAGCCGGCCAGCTGGGAGACCAGGACGTCGAGGACCGGCCCGCCGATGGTGAGCCGAACCCGTCCGTCGGGTTGCGCCTTGCCGGCATCGGCCTGCCGCCCGAACATCCGTCGGAGGGCATCGACGGTGGCTTCGTCGGCGAGCAGGGTCACCGTGGCCTGCGCACGCAGATCGTTCACCTCTTCGACGACCTCCCCCCAGGCGTCCGAGAGCTCGAACCCCTCCGGTCGCTCCGCGGGCTCCCCCGTCCGCTCGAGGGAGACCACCCGATCGACCCGGAACGTGCGAAGCCCTCGATCGGTCCCCGCCACCAGGTACCACACGGAACCTTTCTGCACCGTACCGAGCGGATGGACCACGCGTGCCGAGGGGCGCCCCTGGCGGTCGGCGTAGCCGACACGGACCTGCGCGGCGTCGACGACGGCGGCCTGGATCGCGCCGAGGTGGGCCGGACGGACGGCCCGCCAGGTGTCGCCCCAGCCCGACTGGTCCACGAAGACCGACGACGCGCTTGCCTCGGCCCCGTCCTGGAGCGGTTGCGGGAGCGCCCTGACCAGCTTTCGCAACGCGCTCTTGAGCTCGGGCGTGGCGGCCGCGGCCGAACCGGCCACGGCGAAGAGCGCCTTCACCTCGGCGTCGTTCAGCCCCGTCAGGTCGGTGCGCGCCCCGCCCAGCAGCCGCCAGCCGCCTCCCCGGCCCCGCTCGGCGTAGACCGGGATCCCCGCCGCCGAGAGCGCCTCGAAATCGCGGCGGGCGGTGCGCTCGGACACCTCGAGCTCGGCCGCGGCCTCGGCCGCGGTGACGCGCTGGCGGCGCTGGAGCAGGAGGAGGAGGGAGACGAGCCGGTCGGCGCGCATGCCCCTATTTTTGCAGGAAAACTGGCCAGAGGATGGCCAGTTTTATCATGCATGCTGGGGGTCCGATCGAAAGGAGCCACACATGTCCCAGCTCTCCGGCGCCCAGAACCCCTCCGACCGCTCGATGTCGTCGACCGACGCCGAACGTGCGGACCTGCTCGAGACCCTGGCCGAGCACCGCTCGTTCCTGCGCTTCACCGTGCAGGGCCTCACCGACGAGCAGGCGGCCCAACGCACCACGGTGAGCGAGCTGTGCCTCGGCGGACTGCTCAAGCACGTCTGTGACGTCGAGGGGAGATGGGTCGGCTTCATCGAGCAGGGCGCCACCGCCATGCGTGGAAGTGACGAGGCCGCCATGGAGGCCCGGGCCCGCAGCTTCCGCATGCTCGAGGGCGAGCGGCTGGAGGACCTGCTCGAGCACTATCAGGACACGGCGGACCGAACCGACGAGCTCGTGCGGACGCTGCCCTCCCTCGACGTCTCCCACCCCCTGCCCGACGCCCCCTGGTTCCCGCCGGACACCAGGTGGACGGCGCGCCGGGTGCTGCTGCACATCATCGCCGAGACCTCGCAGCACGCGGGCCACGCCGACATCCTGCGCGAGGCCATCGACGGACAGAAGACGATGGGGTGACCTGTGGGAGAGGCCCGACGCTCGCCCGCATCGCCGCAGCAGCCGCGATGGGGAGGTCGAGCTCTCCACGCAGCCTCCCGGCGCACTGGGGCCCGGTCCCGACTCAGGGGAAGGCCAGGTCCTCGACGAGGTCGACCGGCTGGCGCGAGATGGCCGAGCGGTAGGCCGCCTCGACCACGGCGTGGGCGGCGAAGGCGTCGGCGAAGCCCGGGGTGGCAGGCGTCCGTGCCCGGACCGATGCGAGCCAGGCGCGGTCAGAGACGTATTGGTAGAAGAAGACGTCCCGGCGGCTGACTCCGAGGCCGCTGAAGAACTCCTCCCGCAGTGCGGTCACGTCGAGCCGATCCGGAGCCTGGTCGGGGCGCTGGACCAGGAGCGAGTCCTCCTTGGCTCCGATGACGAAGTCGGTGGTGAGCTCGACCACGCCGTGCTCGAAGAACACTTCGAGCCGTCGCTCCTCGCGGCCGCGCATCGAGTTGAAGATGGTGACGAGGTTGCCGACGACGCCGTTCTCGTGCTCGAGGGTGAGCGTGGCCGTGTCCTCGACGCCGTAGCCGAAGACGTTGCGGGTCAGCGCGTAGACGCGCGACGCCGGTCCGAACAGCCAGTTGAGGATGTCCACGCTGTGGATCGAGTGCTCGAGCAGCGCCCCGCCGCCGGCCTGGTGGACGTCGGACCGCCAGCTGCTGTGCCCGGGGACGACGTCACCGGTGGGCCAGTACTGGTCGTCGCGCAGCGTGTAGGCCATCGGGCGACCGAGCTCTGTTCGCTGGACGATCCCGGCCAGGGCGTTGTAGAGGGGGTGGTAGCGGCTGTTGAACCCGACCTGGGCCACCAACCCCGAGTCCAGCACCTCCCGGGTGAGCTCGCGCACCAGCTCGAAGCGCGTGGCCAGGGGCTTCTCGCACAAGAGGGGCTTGCCCGCCGCTAGGGCCGACCGCACCAGGTCGGCGTGGGCCGTCGTGGGGGCGGTGATGAGGACGGCGTCGACGTCGTCGTCGGCGGCCAGCGTCCCGCCGTCGTCGAGGAACCGCACGAAGGGGCAGACACCCGCCACCCGGTCCCGGCCCTCGACGGACGGGTCGGCCGCGGCCACCGGGACCACCTCGCCGTCCTCGACCATCTTCCCGAGGCCGTGGGCGTGAACCCAGCCGATGATTCCGCAGCCGACCATGGCGAGACGGACCGGCCCGCCAGGCGCGGCCGCGATGGGCTCGGGATCAGGCACGCCACACGGTATCGCCCGTGGCCTCGGTGGAGCGAGCCCCCGGCCCGCACCCACGGCTGACCGCGACGGGTCGGCGAAGGCGACGGAGCCTGGCAGCGCCGCCGGTGGCCCCTGTAGCTTGGATGGCTGAGCTGTCGGCAGCAGAGGTCACGCCACGTGACCACGACCCGGTCCCGGGCCGGCGAGGGCGGTGAGCGCGCATGGACTTCGAGCTCGGCCAGGAGGCCGAATCGCTCCGCCTCCACCTCCGCGAACTGATTGGCCGTCACCTCCCGGCCCAATTCCTCGGCGCCTTCACCGACGACCCCGAGGACCTCGAGACCACCCGACGCTTCTGCAAGATCCTCGCCTCGGAGGGTCTGCTGGCCCTGGCCTGGCCCACCGAGTTCGGCGGCGGCGGGGCATCGGTGTGGGAGCAGACCGTGCTGCGGGAGGAGATGTGGGCCCACCACGAGCCGCGTGGGCCGCAGTACATGGGTCTCAACTGGATCGGCCCGGCCATCATGCGATTCGGCACCGAGTCCCAGCAGCGGCTCCACCTGCCGCTGATCTCCGGTGGCGAGGCCATCTGGTGCCAGGGCTTCTCGGAGCCCGACGCCGGCAGCGACCTGGCCTCGCTGCGGACCGCGGCACGGCGTGAGGACGGCGGTTGGCGCGTCAGCGGCCAGAAGATCTGGACGTCCTACGCCCAGGTGGCCGACTGGTGCTTCCTGGCCGCCCGCACCGGCCCGCCCGAGTCGAGGAGGGAAGGGATCTCGGTCTTCCTCGTGCCCATGGACCGCCCGGGCATCGAGGTCCGCCCCATCGCCAACCTCCTCGGCCCGTACCACCTGAATGAGGTCTTCTTCGAGGACGTCCACGTCGGCCCCGGCGAGCTGCTCGGTGCAGAGGACGAGGGGTGGCAGGTGATCCGCGCCGCGCTGGCCTTCGAGCGCGTGGGCATCGCCCGCTACGCCCGCGGCGAGCGACTCCTCGGCCAGGTGCGCGCCGCCGGCGGCGGGCTCGGCTCGCTGCCGGCGCCGCTCCGGGCCCGCTACGCCGGGGCCATGGTGCACAACCGCGTCGCCCGCCTCATGGCGTACGAGGTGATCGCCGGCCAGACCGGGGGCACGGCCAGCGACGCCGACGCCGCGGCGGCCCGCATCGCCGCCGTCACCGCCGACCAGGAGGCCTCCGACGTGCTGGTGGAGGCCATCGGCCCCTCGGTCTTCGACAGCGCTCCGGGGGGCGAGACCCACCTCAACGCGGCAGTCGAGGACTACTGGCGCTACTCGCGCGCCGCCACGGTGGCCGCCGGGTCGGTCGACATCCAGCGGATCCTGGTCGCCCAGGGCGCGCTCGGGGCCTAGGTGAACGTCACCCTCCCCGACCTGGCCGCCGAGGTGGGCGGCGTCGCCCGGCGGGCCATGGCCGACGCCGGGGGGCTGGGCCTCGCACGGCAGGCCACCGACCGGCCGGAGCTGCGGGCCGAGGTCGCCGAGCCCGTGGTCGGCCGCCTGGGGGTCGACGAGCTCGACCTGCGGGCGGGAGCCGACGCCCTGCTCGCCGCGGCCGAGGTGTGCCGGGTGGCCGGGGCCATGGCCTTCCCCTACCCCCTCCCCGCGCTGCTGGCCCGGCCGGTCGGCGGCCCGGCGCGCTTCGTGGCGGCGATCGACGGCGAGAGTGCGTGGGCCGACCACGGGGATCTCCCCGGGCCGTGGGTCGTCGTCACCGCCGGCGGCCGGGCCCGGGCGGCGGCGGCGGCGCCACGGTCGCGCAATCGCACCCTCGGCCCCTTCGTGGAACGACTCGCCCCCGGCGACGACGTGGACGGGGTGGGGACGGGGGCGTATGTCGACTTCTCGTTGCTCGACTGCTGGAGGATTCTCGGAGCCCTCGAGGCAGCCCACGCCATGGCGGTCGACCATGTGCGCGACCGGCGGCAGTTCGGCCGGACGCTCTCCGAGTTCCAGGGCGTGCAGTTCCACGTGGCCGACTCGGAGGTGGCCCTGCGGGGCCTGCGCCAGCTCGCCCGCTACACGGCGTGCCGGGCCGCCGATCTCGGGCCCGGCGCGCTGGTCGACGTGCTGGCCCTGCGGAGCTTCGCCCTGGAGTCGGCCAGGTCGGTGCTCTCGACCAGCCATCTCCTCCACGGCGCCGTGGGCTTCTGCGACGAACACGACCTCAGCATCGTCACCAGGTCGGTCCAGTCCTCGCTCCGGCTCCCGGCCGACCTGGCCCGGACGGGGGAGCTGCTGGCCGAGGCGATCGACCGGCACGGGTTCGAGGGGCTGTTCGACCGGGGGCAGCCCGCAGGGAGAGGGAGGGACGGGTGAGCACCAGGGTGGCGGTGGTGACGGGGGGCAGCGGGGGCATCGGGATGGCCTGCGCCGCCGTCCTGGTGGACCGTGGCTACGACGTGGTGCTCACGGCCCGCGACGCCGGGCGGCTGGCCAAGGCGGCCGAGCAGCTGGGGGCGCGTTTCGTGGCCGCCGACTGCACGCGCACCGACGAGGTCGAGCGAGTGATGGACGAGGCCGGTGAGCCCTCGGTCGTGGTGCACGCGGCGGGCATCCTCGCCGGCACCTTCGTGAGCGACCAGCCGGCGGAGGAGTTCGACCGCGTGCTCGAGGCGAACCTGCACTCGGCCTACGTGGTGACCAAGGCCGCCCTG
>JBKQNY010000109.1:0-3370 GCA_052145775.1 Acidimicrobiales bacterium | reverse complement strand
AACGAGCCCTCATGGCCATCCTCGACCAGCTGGCGGCCGAGGGCCGGGCCGTCGTCGTCTCCACCCACGACGTCGAATTCGTGGCCGCCGCCGCCGACCGGGTCGTCGTGATGGCCACCGGCGACATCGTCGCTGACGGCCCGACCGCCGACGTGATGGTGGCATCGCCCGCCTTCGCCCCCCAGATTGCCAAGGTCCTGGCTCCCCTCCGGTACCTCACCGTGGACCAAGTGGCCGAGGCCGTGGACCAGGTGGCCGAGGCCGTGGACCAGGTGGCCGAGGCAGACACCGGGCCGGGCCGGTGACGAGGGCGTCAGTGGCCATCCGGACCGGGCCGCGGTCCCGGGTGGTCATCGCCATGGCGTCGTTCATCGGGTTCGTGGCCTTCCTCTGGCCGTTCGTCGTGGCCCCGGGAACGTTCGGGGACACCGCCATGGCCCCATTGATGTTCGGTGCCCTGCTCGTGCTGGTTCTGGCCGTCATCGTCGCCGAGATCGCCGACGGTGGCATCGACGCCAAGGCCATCGCCATGCTGGGCGTGCTGTCCGCCATCGGCGCCGCCCTGCGGCCACTCGGGGCCGGTACCGCCGGCGTCGAGACCGTCTTCTTCACCATCATCATCGCCGGGAGGGTCTTCGGCTCGGGTTTCGGCTTCACACTGGGGTGCACGACATTGTTCGCGTCGGCCCTCATCACCGGAGGGGTGGGCCCGTGGATGCCCTACCAGATGTTCGGGTGCGCCTGGGTCGGACTCCTGGCCGGACTCCTCCCGCCCGCCTCGGGCCGCCGCGAGGTGCTCATGCTGGCCACCTACGGGGCCGCTTCCGGGTACATCTTCGGATTCCTGCTCAACCTCTCGTTCTGGCCCTTCTATCTCGACCCCTCCAGCTCCATCGCCTACCTGCCCGGCGCCTCACTGGCCGTCAACGTGCACCGCTACCTGATCTTCGATGCCACCACCTCCCTGGGCTGGGACACGGGACGTGCCGCGACCACCTTCGTCTGCATCCTGCTGGTCGGACCGGCCATGCTGGCCACCTTCCGCCGGGCGGCACGCCGGGCCGCCTTCGAAGCCCCCGTCACCTTCGCCGGCCGGCCCGAGCCGGCCGGGACCGATCCGGACCGGCGGACGAACCCGCCGGAGCGGACGCCCGTCACCCCACCGCGGGAAGCGCTCGACCCGCCCCGGTGACCCGGAGGTGGCGCACCACCGCCCGGTAGGCCTGCCACGGGCTCTGCTCGGTGTAGGCGATCCGGTGTTCGGCGCAGAACGGACGCACGAGCTTGCGGGCCCGACGGAGGTTGGCCCGAGGCATTGTCGGGAAGAGGTGGTGCTCGATCTGCGTGTCCAGCCCCCCGAACAGGAAGCCCGTGAACGAGGGACCCGAGAGGTTGCGCGAGGTCAGCACCTGACGGCGCAGGAAGCCCAGATCGTCGCCGGGGACCATCACCGGCATGCCCACGTGATTGGTCAGGAAGCTCACGCCCAGGTAGAAGCCGAAGAGCGACTGGGTCACGCCGATGAAGACCACGGCCCGGGCGGGCGACAGCACGGCGAAGGGCAGGACGAAGAAGAGGCCGACGTGGGCGGCGAGCAGCCCGGCCTCGACCAGGGCGGCGAGATCCCGGCGCCGCATCAACGCCACCCCGCTGGCCACGTGCATATTGAGCGCCTCGAGGAACAGCAACGGCACCAGCAGGACCGCCTGGGCGCTGGCGTACAGCCGGCCGATCCGCCCGAGGTCCTCGACCTGTTCGTGGGTGTAGACCAATGCGCCCGGCGCCATGTCGGGGTCCTTCCCCGGCCGGTTGGTATGGGCATGGTGCCGATTGTGCTTGGCCAGCCACCACCCGAAGCTGAAGCCCGTGAACAGATTGGCCACGACCAGTCCGATGGTGTCGTTGGCGCGCCGCCGGGCACAGATCTGACGGTGACCCGCGTCGTGGCCGATGAACCCCAGCTGGGCCAGCACGAGGGCCAGTCCCACCGCCACACACAGGTTCCACCAGGTGTTGCCGAGGAGGAGCTCTGTGCCCACCAGGACGAAGAGGGCGCCGACGGTGGCGCCGATCTTCACCGCGTAGTAGCCGCGGCGTCGGGTCAGCAGGCCGCCGTCGCGCACCTTGCGGGACAGCTCGGCGAAATCCTCGCGCCCCACCGCCGACCGGCCGACCGCAGCGCACTCTGAGTCCATGGGGTGTCTCTCGCTCCGCGCCGGGCGGTGTGGTGGAGCGGCAACCCGGCTGGGCAGCTCGCGGTGGTCATGATCTGGACTCTGCCGGCCGCTGCTCTATCGAACGGACGTCGACCCCGTCAGTCGGGTTGCAGGGGACACGCGTGGCGTGACCTGTCCGAACTCGAGATAACGGGTACAGCATACCGCCCGTTCCCCCGGCCCCGGCGCGGCCCGGTCGGACCGCCGACGTCGGACCGTCGGAGGACATCCGCTCCCCATCCGCGATTCCTGAGATAATCGGGCGGACCGCCGCCCACCGGAAGGAGGCCCGGGTGGCCGAGCTCTTGGCCCTGTCAGCTTCGCTCTGTTTCGCGGTCGGCACCGTGCTGCAGCAGGCGGGGGCACTCGAGACCCCGAGCGGCATGGGCGATCCGCGCTTCCTCCTCCAGATCCTGCGTCGGCCGGTGTGGGCGGTCGGCGCCGTGCTCCAGGGTGGGGGGTGGGTGCTCCAGGCCGCGGCCCTCGACCGGGGGCCTTTGGTACTGGTCCAATCCATCTGCACGCTCAGCCTGGTCTTCGCCCTGCCCCTCGGAGTGCGGATCACCCGACAACGGGTGGGCCGTCGGGAGGTCACGGGTGCGGCGGCCGTCGTGGCCGGGGTCGTGACCTTCGTCTGCGTCGCCCAGCCGAGTGCGGGGACCGCCAACCCCGGGGCCACGGCATGGTGGACCGCCGGCCTGCTGACCACGGTGGCGATCGGGATCCTCATGGGCCTGGGCTGGAGCGGGACGGGCGGACGCCAGGCGCTCCTGTTCGGGTTGGCGGCGGGATGCGCCTTCGCCTTCCAGGCGGCGGTGACCAAGGTGTTCGTGGGCGACCTCCACCACGGGCTCGCTCCCGTCCTCTCATCGTGGACCACGTACGCCCTCATCATCTCTGCCCTGCTCGGGTTCGCCCTGCAACAGTCTGCGCTCAAGACGGGTGTGCTGGCGCCGGCCATGGCGTCGAGCAATGCCATGACCCTCTTCGCCAGCACGCTGCTCGGTGTCATCGTGTTCGCCGAGACCCTGGCCCGCGGCGACGGCCGCCTGGTCGTGGCGGCCATCGGGCTGGCGGTGGCCCTGTTCGGGGTGTCCACCCTCGCCGGGGAGGATCAGCCGGCGCCGGACGGGCGGCCCGCCCCCGGCTCCCTG
>JBKQNY010000108.1:0-3881 GCA_052145775.1 Acidimicrobiales bacterium | reverse complement strand
TGGGCGAGAAGCTCGGCGTGGCGTGCTCGAGCCACTCGTCGAGGAGTACGGCAAAGGTGCCCTGCCTGGCGGCTCGGGGGGTGATGTGCTCGGCCTCGACAATGAGCGCGGCGAGGGCCTTGTTGGCCTGGCGCTTGGGCCCGTGGAAGGTGCGCTCGACGTAGCGCTTGCGGCCGGTGGCGGCATCACGGCCGGTGTGGACCCGGAGCTGCCACGTGCCTTCGCCCCGCTGCCGCATCGAGCCAGCCATGCTTGTCTCCACTCTTTTCACCGGGCGCCGGCCGCGTCCGGGAAGTCCTGGTCAGTGTAGTGCAGTGGATGGACAAAAGGATGGTCAAAACGGGTTACCGGGAAACGGGCGTTGACAGAATCTGTCTTTGACCAGGAGTTTTAGTGGCAGCCCCAACGGGGTTCGAACCCGTGTCTCCACCTTGAGAGGGTGGTGTCCTTGGCCACTAGACGATGGGGCCCTGCAGCCGGCCTTCACGGACCGACCGAGCTCGGGGGGAAGGACTCGAACCCTCAATAACTGGACCAGAACCAGTCGTGTTGCCGATTACACCACCCCCGAATGGGCGAGGTTCCAGGTTAGCGGACCGCTCACCGGGGACGCATCCCCTCCCTAGCCCAGGGCGTGCAGGTTCTGGAAGCCAATGACCCGTCCCAGAGCCACTCCGAACCCTTCCTTCAAGAAGTACGGAACGGTCGACCAGCCGCTGATCGGAGACGAGCGGGTGGGGGTCGGGAAGGGCTCCAGTCCCATGTCGCTGGCGATGGCCATCGAGCGGTCCTCGTGGAAGGGATCGGTGACGACGAGCACCGAGTGCACCCCCCGGCGACGGAGTTCCGGCACCACATCGGCCAGGTTCATCCAGCTGTCGTCACCGCCCGCTTCGACAATGGCCGACGGCGGCACGCCATGGTCCTCGAGGTAGCGCGCACCCGACTCGGCCTCGGTGAACTGGTCGCCCCGTTCCTTGCTCCCGGTGACGGCGATCAGCGGTGCGTTCCCATGCCCATGGTTGTAGAGGAGGAGGGCCTCGTCGAGACGGGCCCGCAGATCGGGGGAGGGCACCCCGTCGTACTGCGCCGCACCCATCACCACGATCGCCTGGGCCTTCCTCGGGTCGTAGTGGCGCGAGGTGAGCCAAACCTGCACGAGGGTCACGGCGAAGTAGACCAGCAACCCGGCCACCACGAGGCCGACGATCTTGAGGGCCAGGCGGACCGGACCAACCAGCATCAGCCGCCCGGGGCGGACCGCCCCCTCGCCGTCCCTGCGCGGGCGGAGGCGGCGGCCAGCCGGTCCAGGACCACGTCGCGGCCGAGCACGGCCAGCGACTCGAACAGCGGCGGCCCGACCGTGCGCCCGGTGACCGCCACCCGGATCGGCGCCTGGGCCTTGCCGAGTTTGCGACCCGCGGCCTCGGCCACCTCGACGGTCGCCTCCCGCAATGCGTCGACCTGCCAGGGGCAGCGGGCGTAGGCGGCGGAGGCGGCGGCGAGGATCCCAGGGGCGCCGTCGTCGCGGGCCACCGCCTTCTCCCAACCGGCCTCGTCGATCTCCGGTTTGGCCAGGAAGACGAAGTCCACCATCTGCGGGACCTCTCCGAGCCGGGCCACGCGTTCTTGGACGAGGGGGGCCAGGGCGGCGAAGTCCCCGGCCCGGAACCGCTCCGGCGGCCACGGTGGCCCTCCCGACGACGGCGCCCACTCCCCCGGGGCCGGTGCCACCCAGGGACGGCTGCGCGAGATGAACGCGTCGGGGGTGAGGTCCCGGATGTACTCGCCGTTCAGGTGGGTGAGCTTGGCCACGTCGAAGAAGGCTGGGGCGTGGTGGACGTCCTCCAGACGGAACTGCTCGACGAGGACTTCGAGGGTCACCTTCTCGGCGTCGCCGGCCGGGCTCCACCCCAGCAGCGCCAGGTAGTTGCGGAACGCCTCGGGCAGGTACCCCTCGTCCCGGTAGGACTCGACGGCGACCGGGTCGCGGCGCTTGGACAGCTTCTTGCGCTGCTCGTTGACGAGCATCGGGAGGTGGGCGAAGGCCGGGAGCGCCGCGGCGTCGGCCCTGCCGGCGGCGTCCAGGGCCCGCCACAGGAGCACCCCTTTGGGCGTGGTCGGCAGCAGGTCCTCGCCCCGGATCACGTGGGTGATGTGCATGTCCCGGTCGTCGACGACGTTGGCCAGCACGAAGAGCGGCTGGCCGTTGGACTTCACCACCACGAAGTCCTCCATGGCCTCATGGGGGAACGTAACCTCGCCCCGGATGAGGTCGCTGACCACGGTCGCCCCCTCGTCGGGGGCGCGGAACCGCAGGGCGTGCCCGGCGCCCTCCTTGGCCAGTCCCCTGTCCCGGCAGTGGCCGTCGTAGCCGGGGGTGGCCCGGTCCTTGGTGCGAGCCTCCACCGCCTCCCGGGTGCAGTCGCAGGCGTAGAGGTGGCCGCCCTCCCACAGGGCGTCGACGGCGGCCGCGTAGCGATCCCCCCGCTCCGACTGGCGGTAGGGGCCCTCGTCGGGCTCCATCCCCAGCCAGGCCATGGCCGACAGGATCCCGTCCACCCACTCCTCTCGGTTGCGCTCGGCATCGGTGTCCTCGATGCGCAGGACGAAGACCCCGCCCTGCTGGCGTGCGAAGAGCCAATTGAACAGCGCCGTGCGGGCGCTGCCGACGTGGAAGTAGCCCGTGGGCGACGGGGCGAAGCGGACCCTGGGGGCGGTCAACCCGCCTCCGGAGCTACTCGCCCTCGACGATCGAAATGGCGCCCGTGGGGCAGCCGTTCACCGCCTGGCGCAGCCGGTCTCGCAACTCCTCGGGCGGATGCTCGTCGAGCACGTAGAGGAAGCCGTCGTCACGCACCTCGAAGACCTCGGGCACGATGCCCATGCACACCGCGTTGCTGGCGCACTCGTCGAAGTCCACCACGACCTTCACAGGCGACCTCCTCGTTCCAAGGGCACCCCGGCCGGGGAGCACAGGGCAGCTTACCGGCCGGCAATGCCCCTCTCGGGAAGCGGTCAGGGACGTTCGGTGGAAAGCACCCACATGGCGAAGAACTGCGATCCCCCTCCGTAGGCCTGGCCGAGGTCCCGGCGGACGCCGTCCACCTGGTGGGCGCCGGCCTCGCCCCGGACCTGGAGGGCGGCCTCGAGGAAGCGCAGCATCCCCGAGGCCCCGATCGGGTTGGAGGAGAGCACCCCGCCCGAGCAGTTCCACGGGATGTCCCCGCCGTCCATCGAGGTGGCCCCGGCCTCGGTCAGCTTCCAGCCATCCCCCTCGTCGCAGAAGCCGAGGTTCTCCAGCCACATCGGCTCGTACCAGCTGAAGGGGACGTAGACCTCAGCGCAGTCGAACTCCCGCCGGGGGTCGCTGACGCCGGCCTGGCGGTAGACGTCCTGGGCGCACTCCCGGCCGGCCCGGGGGTTGATCTGGTCACGGCCGGCGAACATGGTGGGCTCCGATCGCATGGCCATGCCGTGGACCCACGCCGGCCGCCGGCCGGTGACGGCCTGCGCCTCGGCGGCCGTCTGCTCGGTGCCCAGCACCATGGCCGCCGCCCCGTCCGAGGATGGACAGGCCTCGAGGTAGTGGAGCGGGTCCCACAGCATGATCGACTCCTCGACCATCTCCAGCGAGATGTCCGGGAGGTGGAGGTGGGCGTAGGGGTTGCCCAGGGCGTGCAGCCGGTCCTTGACGGCCACCTTCATGCCGATGTCGCGCGGCGCCCCCGACCGGCGCATGTAGGCCCGGATATGGGGGGCGAAGTACCCCCCGGCCCCGGCCAGCAGCGGGGCCGAGAAGGGCTGGGGGACCGACAGGGCCCACATGGCGTCGGAGTCCGACTGCTTCTCGAACGCCACCGTCAGGACCCGGCGGTGGA
>JBKQNY010000107.1:0-10887 GCA_052145775.1 Acidimicrobiales bacterium | reverse complement strand
CGTGGGCCATGACGGCCTCGAGCTGACCGGGAGCCAGGACCCGCAGGGCGGCGGTGGTCAAGATCACCGTGGGGTGTCGTCCCGCGATGCAGTAGGCGGCCGGCTGGGAGTGCTCCACGAGCACGGCGCCGAGGGCCGGCTCGGGACGCCCGACCAGCCGGGCGGTCCGCGCTTGCCGCAGCGCCTGCCGCCGGGTGAGGCGAAGGTAGCGGGCCGCGGTTACCGCGGTGCGGACCGCGACCGCGCCGGTCAGTACGAGCCCAGACTCGGCCGCGGCCAGGCCGCCCGGCGTGGCGTACGTGGCGCGGAGCATGAAGACGGTGTAGGCGACGTCGTCGGGGGTGGCCGCGGGGGCGGCCACCGGCGCCCAGCGGGTGCCGGCGTGCAGGTCGACCACCGGGACGCCCCGGGGCAGGCTCCCGGCCAGCGCCCGGGCGTCGGCGCACACGATCACCCGCGGTGCGCCGACCTCGAGGATGCGGCGCACCCGCGCCGCGGGGTAGGTGGGGTCGATCGGCAGGTAGGCGGCCCCGAGGGCCATGGCGGCCAGGGCCGCGGCCACCACCGGGGCCGAGCGGGTGGCCCAGATGGCGACCTGGTCGCCCCGGACCACCCCGGCCTCCTGCAGCGCCCCGGCCAGGCCCGAGGCGTCCCGCCACAGTTCGGCGTAGGACTGGGCCACCTGGTCGCCCTCGTAGAGGGCGGGCGCGTCCGGGCGGGCCCCGGCGTGCGCGGCCACGGCGTCGACGATCGTGCCCGGCTCGAGGGCGACGGACCGGCCGGTGAGCACCCCGGGGGCGCCCTCCCCCGCCGGGAACCCCTCCACCACGCCCTGGGTCATCGCCCGGCCTCGGGCCGCGGCGGTGCGCAGGAGGTGCCGGGGGACCCGGCGCCGGGCGGGGGGCCGCTGCCGGTCGGCGAGAGGTGGCTGGTCATGGCGGTGGTGCTCGACTTTCGTTCCGGTCCGACTCGGGTCGGCACGCCAACGCGACCGTGCCGAGACTATTTCCTGGGACACCGTGGCCGGGGTGACCCCCGGCGGCGCGGCCGCCCCGCCGGGGCTGGGCCCGTGGCTCGGTCCAGGTTACCGGATCACTCCCCCACCTCCGGGACGCCGTCGGGTTCGGCCGGGGCCCCGGCCGAGAGGCGCAGCTCCACCAGCTCGTCGCGGAGCAGCGCCGCCTCCTCGAACCGCAGTTCGGCCGCGGCCGCCCGCATCTCGGCCTCGAGCTGGTCGATGAGCTCGGCCACCTCGGGCGGCGGGCCCGAGGCGTCGGGGGCCCAGCCGGCCCCGCCGACGGCGGCGCGCGTGCGGACCACCCGCCCGGGGCGCCCCCCGCGGACATCGGCTCGGCTGCGCCGGGCCCGGTCCGTGCCCTCGCCGCTCCCCCGCAACCGCTCGAGGATGTCGGTGACCGACTTGCGGATGGTCTGGGGGTCGATGCCGTGCTCGGCGTTGTAGGCGATCTGGCGCTCCCGGCGCCGCTGGGTCACCCCCACCGCCTCGCGCATCGAGTCGGTGACGGTGTCGGCGTAGAGGACGACCCGGCCGTTGACGTTGCGCGCCGCCCGCCCCATCGTCTGGATGAGGGCCGGGGCCGAGCGCAGGAACCCCTCTTTGTCGGCGTCGAGGATGGCCACCAGGGAGACCTCGGGCAGATCGAGCCCCTCGCGCAGCAGGTTGATCCCCACCACCACGTCGATGTCGCCCAGCCGCAGCCCGCGCAGGATCTCGATCCGGGTGATGGTGTCGATGTCCGAGTGCAGGTACTGCACCTTCACGCCGGCGTCGGCCAGGTAGTCGGTGAGGTCCTCGGCCATCTTCTTGGTGAGGGTGGTCACCAGGACCCGCCCGCCCGCGCCCACCGCCTCGTCGATGCGGGCCATGAGGTCGTCGACCTGTCCCTTGGTCGGCTGCACCACCACCTCGGGGTCGACCAGACCGGTGGGCCGGATCACCTGCTCGACCATCTGGGCCGAGTGCTCGCGCTCGTAGGGACCGGGCGTGGCCGAGACGAAGATGGCCTGCGGCACCCGCTCGACGAACTCCTCGAACCGCAGCGGCCGGTTGTCGACGGCCGAGGGGAGCCGGAAGCCGTGCTCGACCAGGACGTCCTTGCGCGAGCGGTCGCCGGCCCACTGGCCGTGCAGCTGGGGGATGGCCACGTGGCTCTCGTCGATGACGACGAGGTAGTCCTTGGGGAAGAAGTCGAGCAGGGTGAAGGGCGGCTCCCCTGGGCTGCGCCCGTCGAGGTGGCGGCTGTAGTTTTCGATGCCCGAGCAGACGCCGGTCTCGGCCAGCATCTCCAGGTCGTGCTCGGTGCGCACCCGGAGCCGCTGCGCCTCGAGCAGCTTGCCCTCGCGCCCGAAGGTGGCGAGCCGCTCGCGCAGCTCCACCTCGATGGAGGCGATGGCCCGTTGGATGGTCTCCTCCCCGGCCACGTAGTGGGTGGCGGCGAAGACCACCACGTCCTCCATCTCGGGGCCCATCTCGCCGGTCAGCACGTCGAAGGGGACGATCCGCTCGACGGTGTCGCCGAAGAACTCCACCCGCAGGGCGTGCTCCTCGTAGGCGGGATGGATCTCCACCGTGTCGCCCCGGGCCCGGAAGGTGCCGCGCACCAGGTTGGTGTCGTTGCGCGCGTACTGCAGGTCGACCAGCCGCCGCAGCAGCACCCGCTGGTCGTGCTCCTCTCCCACGGCGACGCCCACGATCCGGTCGCGGTACTCCTCGGGCGAGCCCAGCCCGTAGATGCACGAGACCGAGGCCACCACGATCACGTCGCGCCGCATGAGCAGCGACGACGTCGTGGCATGGCGCAGCCGGTCGATCTCGTCGTTGATCGAGGAGTCCTTCTCGATGTAGGTGTCGGTGGTGGGCAGGTAGGCCTCGGGCTGGTAGTAGTCGTAGTAGGAGACAAAGAACTCGACCCGGTTCTTGGGGAACAGCTCGCGCAGCTCCGAGGAGAGCTGGGCGGCCAGGGACTTGTTGGGCTCGATGATGAGGGTCGGGCGCTGGGCGGCCTCGATGGTCCAGGCGATGGTGGCCGTCTTGCCGCTGCCGGTGATCCCCTCGAGCGTCTGGTAGCGGTCGCCCCGGCGCACGCCCTCGCCCAGGGCGGCGATGGCCGTCGGCTGGTCGCCGGCCGGGCGGAAGGGGGACACGACCTCGAAGGCGGGCACCCACCGATGGTACGCGCCGGGGCCCGCCGCACGACCGCTCAGGAGGGGGTCGCTCCGCCCCCGTCGCGGGCCTTCTCGGCGCGGCGCTCACAGAGCCAGGACCACAGCCGGGCCACCTCGGCCTCGAGGTGCTCCCTGGTCGAGGTGTTGTCGACCACGACGTCGGCCTCCTTCAGCCGCTCGTGGCGCGAGACCTGGGCGGCGATCCGGGCCTCGGCATCGGCCCGGTCCATCCCCCGCTGGGCGACCAGCCGCTCGGTGGCCACCTCCACCGGGCAGTCGACCACCACCACCACGTCGAGGCCCACGGTCTCGCGGTGGGCCGCGGTGAGCAGCGGGATGGCCAGCACCACCACGTCGTCGCCGGCGGCCAGGGCGTCGCGCCGCCGGATCATCTCGATGCCGATGGCCGGGTGGGTGATGGCGTTGAGGTCGGCCAGGGCCGTCGGGTCGCCGAAGGCCACCGAGGCCAGGGACGGGCGGTCGACGGTCCCGTCGGCGGCCAGGATGCCCGGGCCGAAGCGGTCGAGCAGCGGCTGGTAGGCCGGGCCACCGGGGGCCACCACCTCCCGGGCCACGACGTCGGCGTCGATGAGGACCGCCCCCCGCGCCACCAGCAGGTCGGCCACCGCCGACTTGCCGGACCCGATGCCCCCGGTGAGGCCGACGGCCAGCACGCTAGGCGGCCCGCGGGAACCGGCGGGGACGCCGGCCCACGGCGAAGAGCACCAGGGTGGTCTCGTCGGGCTCGTCGGTGACGAACCAGTCGTCGGCGGTGATCCCGGTGGCCCCGCCGGTGTCGCCGCGGGCCACCAGCCGGTAGGCCAGGGGCAAAAGGCGCGTGTAGGCGTAGACGTACCAGCTCCGCGGCATGCGGTGGCGCAGGTCCAAGACGTCGAGGCGAAGCAGACGCTCGGCCTTGGCCCGACGGGCCGCGAAGTCCGCCTTCACCGCCGCTGTGGCGTCGACGCCCCCGACCCACACCTCGTCGAAGTACCGCCCCAGGAGGGCGCCGAGCTCCTCGACGCCGAAGAGGTGGAGATGGAAGGGGTTCTCGAAGTCGGCCGGCTCGTTGGGGGTGAGGAAGAAGGCGGCGCCGTCGTCGGCGAGGACGCGGGCGATCTCGGCCACGTGGGACGCCGGGTCGACGAAGTGCTCGATCAGGTGGCTGGAGCACACCCAGTCGAAGGCCGCGCCGGCCAGGCCGAGCGACAGGGCGTCCATGCGCCCCACCCGCAGGCCCTCGGGGCCGAACCTGCGGCCGGCGCTGGCCGTGGCCTCCTCGCTGTAGTCCACGCCGACGACCCGACGGTCGTCGCCCACGAACCCGACCGACTCGAACCCCTGGCCGCACCCGACGTCGAGCAGCTTCCCCGGCCCCAGCCGCTCGATGACGGCGCGGTAGCCGGCGGCGTGGAGGGCCAGCAGCGAGTCGGGGGTCACGCCCTGCTGGGGCCGCTCCCCGGTCAGCCTGGCCTTGGTTCTGGTCGCCACGGTGCCCCGTTTCTGCTGGCCGGAGGGCTTACACTACCGGCGCTTGACCACCACTTCCCCGACCGCCGCGCCGGGTCCGACGGTCGGCGACCCGGCGCCGGGCGGTCCGCGGCCGAGGGGCCGGACCAAAGGCCTCCTCCCCCTCCTCGAGCACTTCATCGTGGCGGCGTTGGCCTTCGTTCCCCTCCTGGCGGTCGACCCCGGCGTGGTCACCTCGGACACCAAGACCTACCTCTACCTCGACCCCACGCGCTTTTTGTCCCAGGTGGCCTGGATGTGGAACCCCACGGTGGCCCTGGGCACCGTCACCCACGAGTACATCGGCTACCTCCTCCCCATGGGGCCGTTCTACGCGGCTACCTCGCTGCTGCACGTGCCCACCTGGGTGGCCCAGCGTCTGTGGCTCGGGGGCATCCTCTTCGCGGCGGGGGCCGGGATCCTCTACCTGTGCCGCGTCCTCACACTGCGCGGCCCGGGGCGGATGGTGGCCGCACTGGCCTTCATGCTCTCGCCGTACTTCCTGCAGTACGACGGCTCCGCGCCGCGGGTCATCCTCCTGCCGTGGGCCGGCCTCCCCTGGATGGTGGCGTTCGCCGCCTTGGCCCTGCGGCGGGGGGGATGGCGGTACCCGGCGCTCTTCGCCCTCGTCGTGGTGCTGGTGAGCGGGATCAACGCCAGCTCCATCATCTACGTCGGCGTGGCGCCGGTGCTCTGGCTCCTCTACGCCACGGCGGTGGAGCGGGAGGCCAGTTGGGCCCGGGCAGCCGTTGCCGCGGCCAAGCTCGGCGGCCTCGCCCTCCTGTGCTGCCTGTGGTGGATCACCGGGCTGCAGGTGGAGGCGGCCTACGGCGTCGACGTCCTCAAGTACACCGAAACCGTCAAGTCGACCAGCGCCACCTCCAGCCCGGCCGAGGTCATCCGCGGGCTCGGCTATTGGTACTTCTACGGCGGCGACCGCCTCGGGCCGTGGATCGAAACGTCGGTCCTCTACACCCAGCAGCTCTGGCTGCTCGCGCTCTCCTACCTCGTCCCTGTGCTCTCCTTCGTCTCGGCGGTCTTCGTTCGGTGGCGGCATCGGGCCTACTTCGTGGCGCTGGTGGTGGTGGGGGTGGTGCTCTCGGTCGGGGCCTACCCCTACACCAAGCCGACGCCGGTCGGTGGGGTGCTCAAGTCCTTCATGAGCGACACCACGGCCGGGCTGGCCATGCGTTCGACCGACCGGGCCACGCCGCTGGTGCTCTTGGGTCTGGCCATGCTGCTCGGAGCCGGGGCCTCGGCCCTCTGGCGACGGCTCCACGTGGTCGGCGTCCTCACCGCGCTTGTGGTGGCCGGGATGCTGATCGCCAACAACCCGGCCATCTTCAACGGCGACGCCGAGGTGGCCACGAACTTCCACCAGCCGGCGTCGCTGCCCAGCTACCAGTTGGCGGCCATCGCCCACCTGAACGCCACGCGCCCCGGCACCCGGGTGCTGGCCATCCCCGGCAACGACTTCGCCACCTATCGCTGGGGTGACACCATCGACCCCCCCCAACCGGCCCTCCTCACCCGGCCCTTCGTCACCCGTGAACAGCAGATCATGGGGTCGATCGCCACGGCCGACACCCTCTACGCCATGGACGAGCCCATCCAGACAGGCACCGAGGACTGGGCGGGGCTGGCCCCCATGGCCCGGCTCCTCAGCGCGGGCGACCTGCTGGTCGAGTACGACCAGGCCTACGAGCACTTCGGCACGCCTCAGCCCCAGCTGCTGGCCCAGGACCTCCAGCCCACCCCTGCGGGCCTGTCGCACCCGGTCGACTTCGGCACCCCGGTCCCCAACGTGGCCTCCGTACCCACCCTCGACGAACAGGACCTGGCCGCGCCGCCCAACCTGCCCTGGCCCTCCCCGCTCGTCACCTACACGGTCACAGACCCCCGGCCTCTCATCCGGGCCGAGTCAGACGGCGGGGCGCTGGTGGTGGCCGGGGACGCCACCGGCCTCCAGGACCTGGCCGACGCCGGCATGCTCAACACCACCAGCGCCATCTACTACGCCGGCACGCTCGACACCCACCAAAGCCAACTGGCCGCCCTGCAGAAGGCCGGGGCCACCCTCGTGGTGACCGACACCAACCGCAAGCAGGCCTTCCGGTACGACACGATCACCGCCAACGCCGGGCAAACCGAGACGGCCGGCGCCGACCCGGCCGCCTCGACACCGAGCGACTACCCCATCGACATCTTTCCCCGAGCACCGCTGGACTCCAAGTCCCTCGCCACCTATGTGGGCGCCGTGAACGTCACCGCGTCCTCCTACGGCAACGCCATCTCCTACACGCCCGAGGACCGCGCCTTCAATGCCGTCGACGGCGACCTCGACACCGCCTGGGAGACCGGGACGTTCGTGCCCGATCCCTCGGGCCAGTGGTGGCAGATCCGCTACCCGCACCAGGTGACCACCGGCCAGATCACCCTCACCCAGCCGGTCACCGGCGACCTCACCCGCTGGATCACCCGGGCCACCCTGCGCTTTGACGGGGGGCGGCCGATCACGGTCAACCTGGGGCGCGCCTCGCGCCGGGTGAGCGGGCAGACCTTCGACTTCCCGGCCCGAACGTTCTCGACGCTGCGCATCACCATCGACGCCACCAGCGACGACCATGCCAGGCCGACAACAGCTGCGGCCGTGGGATTCGCCGAGGTCTCCGTCCCCGGCCAGCACGTGGTCGAGGTCATCAAGATGCCCGACGATCTCCTCTCGGCGGTCGGGGCCGCCTCCATCGACAATCGGCTGACGCTGTCGATGTCGCGCGAACGGGTGTCGCCGTACCCGCCCCGGTCGGATCCCGAACTGACGATCAGCCGCCAGTTCACACTGCCCACGGCCCGCACCTTCACCCTCACCGGCTCGGCCTCCATCTCGTCGCTCCTCCCCGACGACCAGGTCGACCGGCTGGTCGGCCTGGCCGGCTCGACAGGGCGAGGGGTGGTGGCCTTCTCCAAGGGCCGCCTGCCCGGGGACCTGCGGAGCGGGGCCGTGGCGGCCATCGACGGTGACCCGACCACGGCCTGGCAGCCTGGGTTCGGTGCCGCGCACCAGGCTGGCGACTGGCTCGAGTACAACCTGGCCAGACCGATCACCTTCGACAACATGAACCTGGAGGTGGTGGCCGACGGTCGACACTCGGTGCCCACCGCCATCACCGTGACCGCCACCCAGCCGACAGGCCACTCCGCCTCGCGCCACCTCACACTGCCCCCGATCACCGACGGCACGTCGGCCGGGGCCACCACCACGGTGCCACTGGCCTTTCCCGCCCTCTCGGGCACACACATTCGCGTGACGGTCACCGGGGTCAGGCTGGAATACACCACCAATTACACCGTGACGAAGCCGACCGCCCTCCCCCTGGGCATCGCCGAGCTGGGGATACCCGGCCTTGGCGCCCCCGCCTTCCCGGCTGCCCTGCCGGGAACCTGCCAGTCCAACCTGCTCTCGATCGACGGCCGCCCGGTGACAACGGCCGTGGTCGGCGCGACGTCGACGGCCCTCGACGGGGGGGAGATGCCGCTGGTGCTCTGCGGGGCCGACGCACGGGGCATCACCCTGACGGCCGGGTCCCACGTGCTCGAGAGCCAGCTGGCGCACACACCGGCGCATCCGAGCACAGTGTCCTGCGAAGCCGCCGACGACTGCCGGGGTTGGAACGTCGACCAGCTCACCTTGGACTCCGCCCCCGGCGGCGGACCCGAGCCCGCCACCGCGCTGGGGCAAGCGCCGGGCCCGGTGGCCGGTCCGGCGCCCGTGGTGACCACGACCCACCAGGGCACCTCAACGGCAGCGGTGACGGTCACCGGTGCCACGGCGCCCTTCGAACTGGTCATGGGGCAGAGCGTGAACGCCGGCTGGCACGCCGTGGCCCACCCGGTCGCCGGGGCCCCGAGCACGGCGCGATCGGTCGACCTGGGGTCGCCCGAGCTGGTGGACAGCTTCGCCAACGGCTGGCCCGTGGGCGCCGGCGACCTGGCGGCGGTGGGTGCCGTCGGACCCGGCGGCACCCACCGGTTCGACGTCACCTTCACATGGGCGCCCCAGAAGGAGGTGTGGGTGGCGCTGGCCGTCTCGGCCACGGCCATCGCCTTCTGCGTGGTGGCCGGGTTCCTCTGGGGACCCTGGCGGCGGCTGCGGCGCCGCTGGCGGTCGGCGGGGAAGCACGGCCGTCACGCCAAGGGACAGCCGCCGGCCGAACCCGGTGCAGCGAGCGAGCCCCCGCCGGCCCTCGACCCGGTCTCGGCCGACGACGCGCCCTCCCCGGCGCTGCCCTTCGCCAATTGGGCCCGCCGCCCGGCCTGGTGGGCGGTGGCCGTCGCCGCCCTGGTCGCCGGCGGGGTGGGCGCGGCGATCTCCTCACCGCTCGTCGGCGTGGCCGCCGGAGTGGCGGTGGCGGCCGGGCTGGTGGTGGTCCAGGTACGCGCCGTGACCGCGGCGGTGGGCGTCGGCCTACTGGCCGCCGGCGGGGCCATGGTCGTGGCCAACCAGGCCTTCCACCCCCTGCCCGAGAGCTCGAACTGGCCCATGGCCCACCAGTCGTCGGCCGTGCTGGTTCTCATGGCCGTGGTGTTCCTCGGGGCCGATGCCGTGATAGAGGCCGGTCGGCGGGTGGCCGCCCGACGGCGGCGGCGTCCGCGCTGAGCCTGGCGGGTCAGCCCCGTCGGCGGCACTCGCTGGCCAACGCCTCCAGCGTGGTGCGGGCGGTGGCCTGCCAGGTGAACCACCGGGACCTCTCGAGGGCGCCACGGCCCAGCCGTGCCCGCAGCGCGGCGTCGCCGACGACCTCGGTGATCGCCGCCGCCACCCCGTCGGCCCCGTCGACCAAGAGGCCGGTTCGGCCGTCGAGCACGGCGTCGCGGTGGCCGGCGATGTCGGTGGCCACCGACGGCGTCCCGCAGGCCCCTGCCTCGGTCAGCGTCATGCCCCATCCCTCGCGCTGGGAGGTCGACGCCACCACCCAGGCCCGGCGGTACCAGTCGAGGACCTCGTCGTCGGTAGCCCGGCCCGGGAGCGACAGCCACCCCTCGGCCCGGTGGCGGCGGCGCAGGGCCTCGAGGTGCGGCCGCTCGTAGCCCTCGCCGACGATGACGGCCTCTAGGTCGGGCACATGGCGCCGGGCCCGCACCAGCGCCTCGATGAGCAGGTCGAACCGCTTGACCGGCACCAGCCGGCCGACCGCCACCACCAGGGGCACCGGCGAGCGGCTCCCCCCGGGTCGAAAGCGCGGCTCGACCCCTGGCGGGGCCACGGTGACCCGCTGCGCCGGCAGGGCCAGCATGCTCACGATCTCGTCCTTGGAGGACTGCGAAAGGGTCACCACCCGGGTGCGGCGGTAGAGCGGGGGCGCCACCCGTCTCTCGACGGCCTCGCCCACCCGGGCCAGCCAGTCGGGCAGCACCATCCGCCACATCTCGGCGTGGACGTGGTGCAGGAAGGCGATCCGCGGCCCCCGGTACCACAGGGGAGAGAAGAACGGCATGCCGTTCCACACCTCGACCAGCCCCTCACCGGACCGCCGCCCGGCGGCCAGCCCCTCCGCCGCGGCGGCCGGGAAGACCGCGTAGCGGCCGGCCCTGCGGGTGACCCGATAGCCGTCGCGCCCCACGGCGCGGCTCCCGCCGGCCACCGCCGAGGTCCGGAAGGCCACGTCGATCCCGGCCTCGGCCCACAGGGTGGCCACCCGGTGGGCGTGGACCTCGGACCCGCCGGCCTCGGGGTCGTCGAGGTCCCGCCAGGCCACGAAGCGCACCCGGCGCAGGCCCACCTCCTCGGCGATGGCCGCCAGCTCGGCCGCTCCGGTGGGGGCCCGCTCGGCGGTCCGACGGCCGGGCGGCAGCTCCACCGGGGCCACCGGCAGGCGGCGGACGTTCGGAGCATCGGCGACGTCGTCGGGCGGACCGGCGGGCTCCGCGCCCGTCCGGCCCTCGCCGCGCGCCTGGGTCACGCGGCGACCGCCCCGGGGACCTGCTGCTCCAGGCTCATCGTCCGAGAGTAGCCGTCCCGGCACGCGCCATGGTCGAACGCGGGCCCGGGCGGCGCCGTGGCCGCCGGTCGCCGCGGTACCCCTCAGGAGGGGCGGAGCCGCCGGTGGTGCACCAGGGCGAAGCCGATCGCCGTGGCCGCGGCCAGGGCGGCCTGGACCTCGAGGACGCCCCGGGCCGTGGCCCGGGGCGCCC
>JBKQNY010000106.1:0-8305 GCA_052145775.1 Acidimicrobiales bacterium | reverse complement strand
GTGGGCCCGGGTCGGTGCCGCCGGCCCGGCCCTCGAGGAGAGGAAGGCGCCCGAACGGGTCCCCGTGGGCGCCGAGACCGGGACGGACGGAACGGCGGTGCCCTGAGCAGTCCGGATGGCCTCTGGGCACCACCCCACCGACACCCGGTAGAGTGCGGGGGGGCTGCGTGCGGGTCTGTGGTTGCAAGTCGAGGCCAGTCGCAGGCGAAACGACCCACGTAAGGCAACTCGTGGTTGCCGAGCATGGTGCGACTTAGGAGTAAGCCCTGCCCGGCCCGCTCCCGATCTCCGGGACGGGGCGGCGACGGGGGGACGCGTGCCCACAAAGGCGCCGATGGGCCCACGGGCCGCCGGTGCCGGGCCGTCAGCCCCGCGGCAGGCGAGTGTGGGGTCAAAGACCAGGTCAGCCGCACGCAGCCCACCTCGGACCGTCCCGGCCCCCCGGACCTCGCCCGCGGCGGGTGGACGGTAGGCTCGGCGCGTTATGAGCGTGTTCACCCGTGTCCTGCGGGCTGGCGAGGGCAAGAAGGTCCGCCGTCTGGCCGAGATCGTCCCCATGATCAACGAGCTCGAGCCGGAGCTGGAGGCCCTCTCCGACGACGACCTCCGTCACAAGACGGTCGAGTTCAAGGAGCGGCTCGAGCAGGGCGAGGACCTCGACGACCTGCTGGTCGAGGCGTTCGCCGTCGTGCGCGAGGCGGCCTGGCGTGTGCTGGGGCAGCGCCACTTCGACGTCCAGCTGATGGGGGGCATGGCCCTGCACTTCGGGTGGATCGCCGAGATGAAGACCGGCGAGGGCAAGACCCTGGTCTCGACCCTGCCCGTCTACCTGAACGCCCTGGCCGGCCAGGGGGTCCACGTGGTGACCGTCAACGACTACCTGGCCACCCGCGACGCCGAGTGGATGGGGCGGCTCCACCGCTGGATGGGGCTGACCGTCGGCCGCGTCGGGCCCGACGTCACCGACCCCGAGGCCAAGCGGGCGGCCTACGCCGCCGACATCACCTACGGCACCAACACCGAGTTCGGGTTCGACTACCTGCGCGACAACATGGCCCGCTCGCGCGAGACCATGGCCCAGCGGGGCCACAACTTCGCCATCATCGACGAGGTCGACTCGATCCTGATCGACGAGGCAAGGACCCCGCTCATCATTTCGGGGCCGGCTGACGAGGCGGCCAAGCTCTACTACCAGTTCGCCGGGATCGCCCGCATGCTCGAGCGCGACGTCGACTACGAGGTCGATGAGGAGAAGCGCCACGTGGTCCCGCTGGAGTCCGGCATCGAGAAGGTGGAGAAGGCGGTGGGAGTGGAGAACCTCTACGACGCCGTGGCCACCAACTTCGTGCACCAGCTGACCAAGGCCCTCGAGGCCAAGGAGCTCTACCACCGGGACAAGGAGTACCTGGTCGCCGACGGCGAGGTGAAGATCGTCGACGAGTTCACCGGCCGCACCCTGGAGGGCAGGCGCTGGTCCGACGGCCTGCACCAGGCGGTCGAGGCCAAGGAGCGGGTGCGGATCAAAGAGGAGAACCACACCTGGGCGACGGTCACCCTCCAGAACTACTTCCGCCTCTACGAGAAGCTCTCGGGCATGACCGGCACGGCCGAGACCGAGGCCGGCGAGTTCGCCAGCACCTACAGCCTGCCGGTGGTGCCCATCCCGACCAACAAGCCGCTCGTCCGTCAGGACGAGCCCGACCTCATCTTCAAGACCGAGGAGGCCAAGTTCAACGCGGTCGTCGACGACCTGGTCGAGCGCCAGGAGACCGGCCAGCCGGTGCTGGTCGGCACGGCCTCGGTGGCCAAGTCCGAGCTGCTCTCGCGCCTGTTGGAGAAGCGTGGGATCCCCCACCAGGTCCTCAACGCCAAGCAGCACTTCAGAGAGGCGGAGGTGGTGGCCCAGGCCGGGCGGCTCGGGGGCATCACCGTGGCCACCAACATGGCCGGCCGTGGAGTCGACATCATCCTGGGGGGCAACGCCGAGATGCTGGCCCGCCACGACGCCGTGGCCCAGGGCGTCGACCTCGAGACCGAGGAGGGCCAGGCCGAGCTCAAGCGGCTCACCGCCGGCTACGAGGCGACCTGCGCCGAGGAGGGCGAGCGGGTGCGCGAGCTCGGCGGCCTCTACGTGCTGGGCAGCGAACGCCACGAGAGCCGCCGCATCGACAACCAGCTCCGGGGACGGTCGGGCCGCCAGGGCGACCCCGGCGAGAGCCGCTTCTACCTGAGCCTCGAGGACGAGCTCATGATGCTCTTCGCCACCGGCGCCATGAGCTGGGTGATGGGCCGGGCCCTCCCCGACGACGTCCCCATCGAGGCCAAGATGGTGACCAAGGCCATCGAGCGGGCGCAGAACACGGTGGAGGGCCGCAACTCGGAGATCCGCAAGGAGGTCCTCAAGTACGACGAGGTGATGAACGAGCAGCGCAAGGTGATCTACGCCCGGCGCCTGCAGGTCATCGACGGTGAGGACCTCCACGAGCACACCATCGAACTGCTGAACTCGACCATGGACGCCATCGTCCAGGCGTGCTGCCCGAGCGACTTCTCCGAGGAGTGGGACCTCGAGCGCATGGTGAAGGAGGTCGCGCAGTACTACCCGACCCAGTTCACCCCCGACGACCTGGCCGAGGGGACGAACCTGGGCCAGCTGACCGAAAGCCTGCTGGCCGAGGCGCTCGACTTCTACGACGAGCACTCCGCCTCGCTGCCCGGGGGGATCGAGCAGGCGCGCCAGATCGAGCGCGAGGTCATGCTGCAGGTCATCGACCAGCGTTGGCGCGACCACCTGGCCGAGATGGACTACCTGCGCGAGGGCATCAACCTCCGGGCCATGGGGCAGCAGGACCCGCTCGTGGCCTGGCAGCGGGACGGCTTCGCCATGTTCGGCGAGCTGATGGACGCCATCGACGACGACTACCTGCGCTACGTGCTGCACGTGGAGGCCATCAGCGAGCCGGCTCCCGAGCCCGACCTGGCCCAGGCCGTGTACGAGGCCGCCGACGACCCGGTGGCCGGCACCATGGCCATGGCCGGTCAGCTCCTGGCCGACCAGGGGGTCGGGGTGGCCGGCACCGAACGGGGCGCGCTGGCCACCGCGCCGGCGCCGGCCGCGGCGGGTCAGGGCCGGGGTGCGGGGGCCGAGGCGGCCCCGGCCGCCCAGGGGCGGCGCAACGGGCGCGGGCGCCCGCCGGTCGACGACGACACCCTGGTGCCGGTGGTCAAGGCCCCCCAGGAGAAGATCGGGCGCAACGACCCGTGCTGGTGCGGGAGCGGCAAGAAGTACAAGCTCTGCCATGGCGCCGCCTGAGGCGGCGGGCCCCAGCGAGCCCCGGGACTTCGCCGCCGACCTCGACGACCTGGCCGCCCGCCTGGGGGAGGCCGATCAGTACCTGCGGATGGGCGAGCGCCGGGCGCGGCGCGCCGAACTGGAGGCCGAGGCCGGCCGTCCCGACCTGTGGGACGACGCCGACCGGGCCCGGGCGGTCACCACCGAGCTGGGACGGGTCACCGACGACGTGCAGCGCTTCGAAGGCCTCGAGTCCGACCTCTCCGAGGCGAGGGTCCTCCTCGAACTGGTCGAGGAGGCGGCGGCCGGCGGAGCCCCCGACGAGGGCCTGGCCAAGGAGCTGGCCGAGACGGTGACCTCCCTCACCGCACGGATGGGCCAACTCGAGCTGGAGTCCCTCTTCTCGGGGGACTACGACGACCGCGACGCCATCTGCGAGGTCCACGCCGGGGCCGGCGGGACCGACGCGCAGGACTGGGCCGAGATGCTGTTGCGCATGTACCAACGGTGGGCCGAGCGGCGCGGCTACGGCGTCGAGCTCGACGAGGCCACGGCCGGCCAGGAGGCCGGGCTGCTCTCGGCCACCTTCATCGTCACCGGCCGCCACGCCTACGGCCTGCTCTCGACCGAGCGCGGCGTGCACCGGCTCGTGCGCATGTCGCCCTTCGACTCCCAGCACCGGCGCCAGACCAGCTTCGCCTCGCTCGACGTGGTGCCCTTCTTGGAGGACGTCTCCGACGAGGTGGACATCGACGAGAAGGACCTGCGCGTCGACACCTACCGCTCGTCGGGCGCGGGGGGCCAGCACGTGAACAAGACCGACTCGGCGGTGCGCCTCACCCACCTCCCCACGGGCGTGGTGGTGGCGGTGCAGAACGAGCGCAGCCAACACCAGAACAAGGCCAAGGCCCTCCAGATCCTGGCGGCCAAGCTGGCCGAGCGGGCCCGTGCGGAGCGCCGGGCCGAGCTCGACTCGCTCGGCGGCGAGCGGACCGACAACTCCTGGGGCAACCAGATCCGCTCCTATGTCCTCGCCCCCTACCAGCTCGTGAAGGATCTGCGCACCGGCGTCGAGACGGGCAACGTCGACGCCGTGCTCGACGGGGACCTCGACGCGTTCATGGAGGCCGAGCTCCGCCGCCAGCGCGGCGGGGCCACCAACCCCAGCTGAGGGGGACCGTCGGCCCGGTGGTGCCCTGAGGGGCCCGTGGGCCGGTAAGATTATGGGGCCGTCGGCGGCCGTGAAGGCGTACCCGCGCGCAACGCCCCCCTCCGTATGATCCGCTTCGAGAACGTCACCAAGACGTACAAGAACAGCACCGTCGCCCTGCGCGACGTCTCGCTCAACGTCGACAAGGGCGAGTTCGTCTTCATCGTCGGGGCCTCGGGCTCGGGCAAGACCACCTTCATCCGCCTCCTGCTGCGCGAGGAGCTGCCCGACTCGGGACGGATCCTCGAGGCCGGCCGTGACGTCGTCCACCTGCCCAAGTGGCGGGTGCCCTACCTGCGCCGCAACATCGGCTGCGTCTTCCAGGACTTCCGCCTCCTCCCCAACAAGTCGGTCTTCGAGAACGTGGCCTTCGCCCTCGAGGTGATCGGCCGCCCCAAGCACGTGGTGGCCTCCCAGGTCCCCCAGGTGCTCGAGCTCGTCGGCCTCTCCAAGAAGCGGGACAACCTGCCGGGCGAGCTCTCCGGCGGCGAGCAGCAGCGGGTGGCGGTGGCCCGGGCCTTCGTCAACCGGCCGCTGATCCTCCTGGCCGACGAGCCCACCGGCAACCTCGACCCGGCCACCAGCCAGGGGATCATGCAGCTGCTGGACCGGATCAACCGGACCGGCACCACGGTCATGGTGGCCACCCACGACGAGGTGCTGGTCAACTGGATGCGACGGCGGGTGGTCGAGCTCGACCACGGCACGCTCGTGCGCGACCAGGCCCGGGGCGTCTACGGCATCGACACGGTGGGCGGCGGGGCCCCTGAAGACGACCCGACAACCGCCACGACCGCCGCCGGGGGCGCGTCCTGATGCCGGCCTCGACCGAGTACGTCGTACGCGAGACCGCCTCCAACCTCTGGCGCAACCGCCTGATGACCGTGGCCGCCGTCATGACCGTGGCCGTCTCCCTCTCCCTGGTGGGAGCGGCCCTCCTGCTCAAGCAGGGGGCGGCCAAGGCCGAGGTGGAGTGGCAGCGCGGCACCCAGGTCACCGTCTGGATGGTCCCCACCGCCCCCACCTCGGAGATCAAGTCGGTGGGGGCCCAGTTGGCGACGCTCTCCTACGTCGACCAGCCGTGCACCTACCGCACCCACCAACAAGACTGGAACGAGGCTTCGGCGCTGCTGGGCACAGTGTGGAAGGAGGGCGGCACCACGGTGGCCCAGACCCCGACGTCCTTCCGGTGCACCCCCGTCCACCCCGAGGACGCCAACGCGGTCATCGCCAAGTTCAAGGACCAACCCGGCGTGCAGAAGGTGACGGCGCCGCTGGCGCAGATCCGCACCGAGCAGAAGGTCATCACCTACCTCCAGTGGGTCTTCATCGTCGTGGCGGTGGTGCTGCTCGTCTCGGCCGCGGTGCTCATCTTGAACACCATCCGCATGGCCATCTTCGCTCGGCGCCGCGAGGTGTCGGTCATGAAGCTGGTCGGCGCCACCAATTGGTTCATCCGGGTCCCCTTCATGTCCGAGGGGATGATCCAGGGCCTGGTCGGCTCGGTGCTGGCCTCCGCCGTGGTCTTCGGTCTGCACGAGGTGCTGAACGACCTCGGCAACCCCAAGGTGAACCCCGGCTCGCTGCTGTCGGTGATGCGCATGTCGGGCTGGGAGGTGTTCGCCACCGACGCCGTGGTGGTGATCGTCGGGGTGTGCATCGGCACCCTCGGCTCGGCCATCGCCATCCGCCGCTTCCTCGACGTGTGACGGCGGCGGCCTCGACAGGGGGTGCCCCGACCGGCGTGCTCGGCGGGGGGGAGGATGCCGCGTCTCGTCCGGACACGAACGGCCGAGCGGCGTCGCGGGCCGAGCGGGTGACCAAGCGGCACGGCGACGGGCCCACCGCCGTCCGGGCGCTCGACGACGTGTCGGTCTCCTTCGGGGCGGGGCGGTTCACCGCCATCACCGGCCCCTCGGGCTCGGGCAAGTCCACCCTGCTGCACTGCCTGGCCGGCCTCGACCGCCCCACCAGCGGCCGGGTCCTCCTGGGCGACGCCGACCTCACGGCGTGCAACGACCGCCAGCTCACCCGGCTGCGGCGGGACCGGGTGGGCTTCGTCTTCCAGGCCTTCAACCTGGTGCCCACGCTCTCGGCCCGTGAGAACGTCGTACTGCCGCTCGAGATCGCCGGTCGGGAGGTCGACACCGCCTGGCTGGACGAGCTCGTCTCGGTGCTGGGCATCGGGCCCCGCCTCAACCACCGCCCGGCCCAGCTGTCGGGGGGCGAGCAGCAGCGGGTGGCGGTGGCGCGCGCCCTGGTCAGCCGGCCCGAGGTCATCTTCGCCGACGAGCCCACCGGCAACCTCGACTCGCGCACCGGGCACGAGATCCTCTCCCTGGTGGCCGATGCGGTCGACCGGTACGGCCAGACGGTGGTGATGGTGACCCACGACCCCGGCGTGGCCGCCCGCGCCCAGCGGGTGGTGTTCCTGGTCGACGGTCGGGTCGCCGATGACGTGGCCGACCCGACCCCCGGTGCCGTGCACGAGCGGATGCAGACGCTGTGGGGGTGAGCCCGGCGCCCTCCTTGGCTCCGGGCTGAGCCGACGGTGTTGAGTCGACAGTGCTCAAGCTGACGGTGCGGGGGCTGGTGGCCCACCGGGTGCGGCTGGCCGCCACCGCGGTGGCGGTCATGCTCGGGGTGGGGTTCATCGCCGGGACCTACGTCCTCACCGACACCCTGCGCACGGCCATCACCGGCGTCATCAACCAGTCGCAGACCGATGTGGCCGTCATCGTCCAAGGGCGGGCCGCCGCCACGACCGGCGGCCAGAGCGCGACCGCCGTCGGCGGGGTGACGATCACGCAGGACACGGTGGACCGGGTGGCGGGCGTCGCAGGGGTGGCGGCGGCCGACGGCCACTCCGTGGGCCAGGTCGCCGTCTACGGGCCCGACCGGCGGTCGGTGGCCGCCCCGGGGGCGCCGGGGCTCGCCTTCTCGGTGGGGACCGTCCCCTCGCTCAGGCCGTTGACGCTCCGCCGCGGCTCGTTCCCGGCCGGCCCCGGCCAGGCGGTGCTCGACGTGGCCACCGCCGCCCGGGCCCACCTCGGCCTCGGCCAGCGGGTCGAGGTGACGGGTCCGGGGGCGGTCCGCACCTTCCGCCTGGTCGGCCTCGTCGGTTACGGCGACGCCGACACGCTGGCCGGGGCCACGATCGTCGGCCTCACCTTGGACGAGACCCAGACGGTGCTGGGCACCCCGGGCCGGGTCGACGAGGTGGTGGCGTCGGCGGATCCGGGGGTGACGCCCGAGGCCCTGGCGGGCCGGGTGGCGGCGGCCCTCGGGCCGGGCTTTCGGGTCCAGACCCAGCGCCAGGCGATCGCCGCGGCCACCTCGAGCATCGACAAGGGGTTCGCCGTCTTCGGCGACGTGCTGCTGGTCTTCGCCGGGGTGGCGCTGTTCGTGGCGATCTTCTTGATCTTCAACACCTTCTCCATCCTGCTGGCCCAGCGGGCGAGGGAGCTGGCCCTGCTGCGGTGCCTGGGGGCGACCCGCCTGCAGCTGGTGGCCGCGGTCATGGGCGAGTCGGCTGCGGTGGGCGTGGCGGCCTCGGCCGTCGGCCTCGGGGTGGGGGTCGTCCTCGCCCTGGGCATCCGCCGGCTGCTGTCGTCCGTGGGCATCGACTTCCCGGGGACCCCGCCGGTGCTCGAGGCGCGCACGGTGGTGGTGTCGCTGGTGGTGGGGACGGTGGCCACCGTGGGGGCGGCGCTCCTGCCGGGGCTGCGCGGGTCGCGTACCGCACCGATGGCGGCCATGCGCGACGTCCTGCCGGGCGACGCCGGCCGCCCCGCCCCCTACCG
>JBKQNY010000105.1:0-19709 GCA_052145775.1 Acidimicrobiales bacterium | reverse complement strand
ACTGAGTCAACCATGATTTACGACGCCGGCGCAGGGTCGCGACCCCACGTTCGACGTAGGGTCAGTCACCGCCGACGCTGGAGCTGCCCGACAGCTCGCGCTCGTCCGCTCCCCCGCTGGAGGGCGTGGCCGGCTCCGGGGGCGTGGCCGTGGCTCCCTCGGCCCTGTCCCAGCTGCGCCACACGAGCCGGTGCACCGGGATGAACCGGGGGATGTCGCGCAGGCCGGGGATGAAGGGCACGGCGAGGAGGAGGATCGTGGCCGCCCCGGTGAGGTAGATGGCGATCAGGTCGACATTGGCGGAGTTGTCGAAGCCCGGCACCTGGTACCACAGGGTGTAGAGCCACAGCCACGGCTGGCCCGGGTAGCTGCCCGTCTCGTTCATCACCCCCCATTGCGCGCCGGAGAGGTGCTGGGCTGTGGCCAGCTGGGCGAAATACTCCCCGTCCTCCAAGAAGAGCAGCGGCTTGGTGAAGTTGGTGCCGTAGAAGGGCTGCTTAGCCAGGAGGTCGGCGTCGAGGGCGCCCTCCCTGGCCATGTCCAGCTCGCCGGCGATCATGGTCGGTACCGGGCCCGAGCCCAGGCTGGGCACGATCGGCGTGCCCCGGGGGGTGAAGCGGACGTGCATGACCGCCTTCAGGTACGCCTGGTCCCACTTCTGGCGCTGGGCCGGCGTCGCCGCCTCGTAGGTGGCGAGCGCCCGGGCCACCGCCGGCGTCGTCGAAGCGATCTTTCTGAGCGGGTCGAGCACGAATGTCTTGGCCGCTGTGACGGGCTGGCGCACCCCGGCCCACTCCTGGGGTGAGAACCAGAGCCGCTGCACGGAGCCTGTCTGGTGGTTGTAGGGGGGGCCGTAGGTGGCCGTCTCGCTTGTGCCGGCCAGCTCCGAGGCGGCGGTGCCCATGAAGTCGGCCGGTGCCAGGTGGGCCCACTCCGAGATCGTCACCGCCGGGACGTCGGGCGAGGAGAGGATGCCGGCGAGGAGCAAGACCAGCAGCGAGGCCACCAGGACGGCGACGGCGCCCTCCTTCACGATGTCGTAGCGGCGGGTCGGGCCGCGCCACGGGGCGGCGTCGGCCTCGGCGGCGGCGCGCCGGGCCGCCCGGCCTCGGGCCCGGTGGACGGGCAGCGGGTGCGCGACCCCTCGCACCCGCACCAGCAGGACGTGGGCGCCGACGATGACCACCAGCACGATGGGGATGAGCACCACGTGCCACAGGAGCATCTGGCCAAAGTTCATGGGGTTGAAGAAGGCCCCCACCCCGGCCGCATTGAAGGCGTCCTTGCCGCTAGTCGAGATCCACTGGGAGTCGAAGTTCTGCTGCGAGAGGTAGCCGGTGAAGCACTCGACGATCGCCGCCAGGAACGCCACGACCCCCGTGATCCACGTGGCCCGTCGCCTTCCGCGCCAGGCCGCCATCCAGAACTTCCCCCACAGGTGGATGACCAGAAACGCCATGAAGAGCTCGACGCTCCACAGGTGCATGCTGTTGAAGAAGTGGCCGACCGGGTTCGTGTGCCACCAGTCGGGTCCGCCGATGGCGATGAGCAAACCCGAGACGATCGCCAGGGCCAGGGTGGCCAGCGAGGCGACGCCGAAGACGTAGATCCACGAAGCCACGTAGGCGGGCTGACGATCGGGCAGGAGCTTGTCCGGCGGGAGGGTCCTCACCCCCCAACGCCGCAGGCGCCCCGTCCACATCCGCCGGTCCGCCTCGGCGAGGTCGTCGTCGTCCGGTGACCGGTCCGGTCCGGCTGCCGCCGCCTCTCCGCCGGCCTCGAACTCCTCGCCGTGGCCCTTGGGGAAGGGGAGCACGAGGGCCAGTCCGAAGATGACCACCATGACGGCGATCAAGACGAGGTTGGCCACCGAGACCGTGAAGATCGACCAGTGGAGGTAGCGGCCCGGCTGGTTGAGTGTCACCGCCGAGGTGAGCACCGCCGCACGTCCCATGCTCCCGCCCTCCTCCGTCGCGGAGCGGCAGATGACCTGCTCCGGGCTGCCGGGGGCTCAACTTCGATCCACCGGCACCCGCGTCCAGGACGCGGGGCCTCCCACAACCTACCGGTTGTGCCGGCCGGCGTTGGTGACGCCGAGGGTCGGGGGCCGGGGCGCGCAGCGGCGCCCCGGGATCAGATGTCGTAGTAGAGCGCGAACTCCCAGGGGTGCGGCCGGAGCCGGATCTGGTCGGCCTCCTCGGTCCGCTTGTAGGAGAGCCAGGTGTCGATGAGGTCGTCGGTGAAGACGCCGCCAACCTTCAAGAACTCCTGGTCGGCCTCGAGGGCGTCGAGGGCCTCCTCCAGGGACCCAGGCGTGTGGGGGATCTTGGCCAGCTCCTCGGGCTCGAGGTCGAAGAGGTCCACCTGCAGCGGCTCGGGCGGCTCGATCTTGTTAACGACGCCGTCGAGGCCGGCCATCAACTGGGCGGCGAAGGCCAGATAGGGGTTGGATGAGGCGTCGGGGCAGCGGAACTCGACCCGCTTGGCCTTGGGGCTCTTGGAGTAGAGCGGGATCCGGCAGGCGGCCGAGCGGTTCCGCTGGGAGTACACCAGGTTCACCGGGGCCTCGTAGCCGGGCACGAGGCGCTTGTAGGAGTTGGTCGTCGGGGCGGCGAAGCCCAGCACGGCCGGGGCGTGCTTCAGGATGCCCCCGATGTACCAGCGGCCGATGTCGGAGAAGCCGGCGTAGCCGTCGCCGGCGAACAGCGGCTGACCTCCGTTCCACAACGACTGGTGGGTGTGCATCCCCGAGCCGTTGTCCTCGTAGAGGGGCTTGGGCATGAAGGTCGCCGTGAAGCCGGCCTGGTAGGCGACGTTCTTCACCACGTACTTGTAGAGCATCAGCTTGTCGGCCATGCGCAGCAGGGTGTCGAACTTCATGTCGATCTCGGCCTGGCCGCCGGTGGCCACCTCGTGGTGCTGTATCTCGATCTCGATGCCCAGCTGCTCCATGATCAGGATCATCTCGGAGCGCAGGTCCTGGAAGTGGTCGCTCGGCGGGACGGGGAAGTACCCCTCCTTGGGCCGGAGCTTGTAGCCCTGGTTGGGAAGGTCCTCCACGCCGGTGTTCCAGTGACCCTCGATCGAGTCCACCTGGTAGCTGGCGTAGTTCACGCCCTGGCCGTAGCGGACCTCGTCGAAGATGAAGAACTCGGCCTCGGGCCCGAAGTACGCGGTGTCGGCCACGCCCGTCGTCTTGAGGTGCTCCTCGGCCTTCTTGGCGACGTAGCGGGGGTCGCGCGAGTACGGCTCGCCGGTGACCGGGTCGCTCACGAAGCAGTTGATGTTGAGGGTCTTGTGCTCGCGGAACGGGTCGACGTAGGCGGTGTTGGGGTCGGGCATCAGCAGCATGTCCGACTCGTGAATCTGCTGGAACCCGCGGATGGAGGACCCGTCAAAACCGAATCCCTCGGTAAACACCTCCTCGTCGAGCATGTGGGCGGGAGCCGAGAAGTGCTGCATCATCCCCGGTAGGTCGCAGAACCTCACGTCCACGATCTCGATCGACTCGCTCTCCAGTAGGCGGACGACCTCCGCCGGCGTGCGTGGCTTCATTGTTCCTCCTGTGCGGCACGGATCCTTGGGCGACACTGTGGACCCGGCGACGTGCGTTTGACAAGCCAAAAACGCCACGTCAGGCCCCGATTCACACGGCGTTCACACTCCGGGTGGTGTGGCACCCGGGCGGTGATGGTCTAATGAGCCGGTCGGCGCGCATCGACGGCGCGCCACTCTCGGACGATCCGAGGGGCGACCGACGCATATGGAGGGTTCGTGAGCTACCGGGCCGAGTACATCTGGATCGACGGGACCGAGCCGTCCCCCCTGGTGCGCAGCAAGACCAGGGTCGTCGAGACCGGCAAGCAACCGGGGATCTGGGGGTTCGACGGGTCCAGCACCAACCAGGCGACCGGAGACAACTCAGACTGCGTCCTTCACCCGGTCTTCGTCTGCCCCGACCCGCTGCGCGGTCCGGGCGACAAGCTCGTTATGTGCGAGGTGCTGCTCACCGACATGAGCCCCCACCCGACCAACACCCGGGCGGCCTGTGTGGCGGTGTCCGAGAAGTACGCCGCCGACGAGCCGTGGTTCGGCATCGAGCAGGAGTACACCTTCTTGCGCGACGGGCGGCCCCTCGGTTGGCCCATCGGCGGCTACCCCGCGCCCCAGGGCCCCTACTACTGCGGCGTCGGTGGCGACAGAATGCCCGGCCGCGACATCGTCGAGCGCCACACGACGGCATGCATGGAGGCCGAGCTGGCCATCGAGGGGACCAATGCCGAGGTGATGATGGGGCAGTGGGAGTTCCAGATCGGGATCCTGCCGCCGCCACTGATCGGCGACCAGCTCTGGACCGCCCGGTGGCTCCTCTTCCGCATCGCCGAGGAATTCGGCGCCTTCGCCACGCTCGAGCCCAAGCCTGTGCTCGGCGACTGGAACGGCGCCGGGGCCCACACCAACTTCTCCACCAAGGCCATGCGGGCCGAGGGCGGCTGGGACGCCATCATCGCCGGCTGCGAGGCGCTGGGAAAGAACGTCGACGATCACGTCGAGAACTACGGCGTGGGCATCGCTGACCGCCTCACCGGGGCGCACGAGACGGCCCACTACAGCGACTTCTCCTACGGCACCTCCGACCGCGGGGCGTCCATCCGCATCCCGTGGGTGGTGGCCAGGGACCGACGGGGATGGCTGGAGGACCGCCGCCCCAACGCCAACATGGACCCGTACGTGGTCTCCCGCCTCATCACCGAGACGGTCTGCGGGGCGGCCGGGGGCGATTGAGGCCCACAGGCCGCCGGCCGGGGTGGGGCCACGGGGTCGGCTGCCGCCCGGACCCCTTGAACCTGGGAGACTGGTGACGTGCAGAGCCAACGCGACTACGTGCTGCGGACCGTGGAGGAGCGGGGCATCCGCTTCGTCCAGCTGTGGTTCACCGACGTGCTCGGAACGCCCAAGGCCTTCAACATCACCCCGGCCGAGCTGGAGAACGCCCTCGACGAGGGGATGACCTTCGACGGGTCGGCCATCGACGGGTTCAGCCGGGTGCAGGAGGCCGACGTGCTGGCCCGCCCGGACATGAAGACCTTCCAGCTCCTGCCGTGGCACGACGCCGGCGAGACGGTGGCCCGGGTGTTCTGCGACGTCTTCAGCCTGGACGGGACGCCCTTCCACGGCTGCCCCCGCCACACCCTGCGGCGCTCCCTCGAGCAGGCCCGCTCGGCCGGGTACACCTTCTTCGCCTCGCCGGAGGTCGAGTACTTCTACTTCGTCGACGACGACCCGACCCACCCGCCGAAGCCCCTCGACTCGGGGTCCTACTTCGACCTCACCGTGGCGGACCGCTCGAGCGACCTCCGGCGCCGGACGGTGCTCATGCTCGAGGAGATGGGGATACCGGTCGAGCACGCCCAGCACGAGGACGCCCCCAGCCAGCACGAGATCGACCTCCGCTACACCGACGCCCTGACCATGGCCGACACCGTCATGACCGTGCGGCTGGTGGTGAAGGAGATGGCCCGCCAGCAGGGGGTGCACGCCTCCTTCATGCCCAAGCCGCTGGCCGGTGTCCAAGGCTCGGGGATGCACACCCACCTGTCGCTGTGGGAGGGCGAGAACAACGCCTTCGTCGACCCCGACGACCCCTACGGCCTCTCCTCGGTCGCCTACCGTTTCTGTGCTGGGCTCCTCCACCACGCCCGCGAGATCACCGCCGTCACCAACCAGTGGGTCAACTCCTACAAGCGGCTGGTGAGCGGCTACGAGGCCCCCATCCACATCAGCTGGGCGCGCAACAATCGCTCGGCCCTGGTGCGCGTCCCGGTCGTGAAGCACAACAAGCCCGAGTCGACCCGGCTCGAGTACCGCGCCCCGGACAGCGCGTGCAACCCGTACCTGGCCTTCGCCGTGATGTTGGGCGCCGGGCTGCGGGGCATCGAGCACGGCTACGAGCTCCCGCCCGAAGCCGGGGCCAACCTCTTCAGCATGTCCCCCCAGGACCTCCAGGCCAAGGGGATCGCCCCCCTCCCCAGCAGCCTGAATGAGGCGGTCGACGTGATGGAGCGGTCGGAGCTGCTGGCCGAGACGCTCGGGGACCACGTCTTCGAGTGGTTCATCCGCAACAAGCGCGAGGAGTGGACCGAGTACCGATCGAAGGTCACCCAGTTCGAGCTCGACCGCTATCTGCCGTCGCTGTGACGCCGAGCCCGCCACCGGCCCCTCGCCCCGGGGGCGGCTGACCCCGGGAGCGGCCCCCGGACCCTCGCCATGGATCCCCTCCTCTGCCACCCCGACCCGCTGCCCGACCCGCTGCAGACTGCGCTGCGTCGCGGCGGCTACGAGTTCCGCTGCGTGCAGCGCCCCGAGCTGGTCGAGGCCGCCGAGCAGCAGGCGACCAAGGACGGCTGGGGCGGCGCGGTGGTGGCCGCCGAAGGGGACCTGGCCGCGGCCATGGCCATGTGCCGGCACCTCCGCCGGCGCGAGGTGCCCCTCACCCCGCTGCTGTTGGTGGTGGCGCCCGGCCAGGTCACCGCGCTGTCGCTGCGTGACGACCTCTTCGACGACTTCTGCGTGCTGCCCGCCGACGCCGACGAGGTCGTGGCCCGCCTCGAACACCTCTTCTGGCGCTCGGGCCGGGGTCTCCAGCCCGACCTGGTCGAGTACGGGCCGCTGCTCCTCAACCTCGAGACCTACCAGGCGGCCGTGTCGGGGCGGGTCCTCGACCTCACCTACATGGAGTACGAGCTGCTGCGTTTCCTCTCCACCCACCCCGGGAAGGTGTTCACCCGCGAGACGCTCCTCAACCGGGTGTGGGGCTACGAGTACTACGGCGGGGCCCGGACGGTCGACGTCCACGTGCGGCGGCTGCGGGCCAAGCTCGGCGAGGAGCACGCCCACCTGATCCAGACGGTCCGCTCCGTCGGCTACCGCTTCGGCCAGATGGGCTGGGTGCCGGCCGCGCCGCGCGCCGAGGGAGCCTGAGTACCACCCCGGAGACGGGCGGCCGGACCCCGGCGGCCTACCATGCGGCGGTGGACCCCGCCACGGCCACGGCCACCGAGCTCCTCGCCGCGCTGGACGACCGCTCGGTCTCCAGTCGGGAGCTCCTCGCCCACCTCCTCGGGCGGGTCGAGACGCTGAACCCGGTGCTCCGCGCCGTGGTCGCCCTGGACGCCGAACGGGCCCGGTGGGCCGCCTTGGCGGCCGACGAGGCCACCGCGCGGGGCGAGCGGGCCGGGCCCCTCCACGGCCTGCCCATGACCGTGAAGGACGTCTGGGAGACCGAGGGGCTCACCACCACCTCGGGCGCCCCCGAGCTGGCCGCACACGTCCCGGCGACCGACGCGCTGGCCGTCGGACGGCTCAAGGCGGCCGGGGCCATCGTCTTCGGGAAGACCAACACCCCCCTCTACGCCGGCGACTTCCAGACCTACAACGACCTGTTCGGCACCACCAACAACCCGTGGGACCCGTCCCGGACGGCCGGCGGGTCATCGGGCGGCGCGGCCGCCGCGGTGGCCGCCGGACTGACCCCGCTCGAGCTGGGCAGCGACATCGGCGGGTCGATCCGCAACCCGGCCCACTACAATGGCGTGTTCGGGCTCAAGCCGTCGTGGGGCGTCATCCCGTCGCGGGGCCACATCCCCGGACCTCCGGGGACGCTCGTCGAGGCCGACGTCAACTGCGCCGGGCCGATCGCCCGCGGCCTCGCCGACCTGCGGACGGCGCTGTGCGCCATGGCCGGCCCGCTCCCCGAGGACGCCCCGGCCTGGCGCCTCGAGCTGGCAGCCGGCCCGCCGGTGGACGGGGTGGGAGGGATCCGGGTGGCCACGGTCTTCGACGAGGGGACCGCGCTCTTGCCCCTGGCCGCCGACGTGCGGTCGTCGCTCGTCGGCTTCGCCGAACGGCTGGCCGCGGCCGGCGCCTCGGTCGAGCCGGTCGCCCTGCCGGTCCCCCTGGCCGAGGGGCTCGAGTCCTGGCAGGAGCTGGTGCTGCCGATGGAGGGCACCAAGCTGAGCAATGCCGACTTCGCCGCCTTCTGCGCCGTGGAGGACGCCGACGGCGACGACATGGTGGTGCGGGCCGGGCGGGCGCTCGTCGCCCGGCACCGCTCCTGGCTGGCCGCCGACGAGCGCCGCCAGCGCCAGCGCGCCGCGTGGGCCGGGCTCTTCGGGGACTACGACGTCGTGCTGGCGCCGGGCATGCCCACCGCCGCCTTCCCCCACGACATCGACCGTTCCATCATCCATCGCCAACTCGACGTCGACGGCACCGCCGTGCCCCACATGCTGGCCATGGCCTGGTGCGGGGCCGTCGGCGCGGTCCTCCTCCCGGTCGTCGCCGTGCCGACGGGGCTCACCCCGTCGGGGCTGCCGGTCGGCGTCCAGGTGGTCGGCCCCTTCCTCTCGGACCTCCGCCTCCTCGGGCTGTGCGAGCTGCTGGTGGAGGCGGCCGGCCCCGGCTACCAGCCGCCGCCCTCAGCGGTCGGCCCGGGAGGGGGCGGGTCGTAGGGGCAGTGGCGGCACCCGCGGTCACAACAGGTGCCGCGGGCCAAGAGCCAGGACGCGGTGAGCACGAAGAGGCCGCTGTCGGGGTCGAGGTAGCCGGGCTGGCCGGCCCGCACCGCCCCGTCGTGGGCGGCCACGATCTCGGCGTAGCGGGGGGAGGCCGGATCGAGTCGTGTGGGGTGGGCCAGACGGGGGACCGGGCCCCCGGGGTCGCCCTCGCCGCCCCCCTCAGCCGACGGGTGCATGGGCCCAGGCCTCCACCTCCACCCGGGCCCCGAGCGGGAGGGCGGCCACGCCCACCGCCGAGCGGGTGGGGCGATGGTCGCCGAAGACCTCGGTCCACACCTCGTTGACCGACACGAAGTCGGCCATGTCCACCAGGAACACCGTGGCCTTCACCACCTGGGACAGCGTCGCCCTCTCGCGCCCGAGCACCTCGGCCAGGTTGGCCAGCGCCTGGCGCAGCTCCGCCGCGGTGCCCCCGTCGACCAGGACCAAGCCGCCGTCGGCGCCGGGCACCGCGCCCAGCTGTCCCGAGGTGACCACCCACTCCCCGGCCCGCAGCACCGGCGAGTAGGGCCCGACCGGGCGGCTCACCGCGGCGACCCCGCGGTGCGACCACGCCGCGTGGGCCACTCGGGGGCCAGGTCCTCGGCCAGCCAGGCGGCGGCCGCGGTGGCGGCGAAGACGGCGTCGGAGCCGTTCACCGGCCAGTGGTCCGACTGGTGCAGGGTCACGTCCACAAAAGGAGTGTCGCGCGCCGACAGGATCCCGAACGACCGGACCGTGAGGTCGAGCACCCTCCCATCCCCGTCCACGGCGATCCCCTCGCTGCGGACCCACCCGAGCGCCTGGTGCACCGCCCCGATGCAGTAGGACCGGAGGGTCACCGCGTCGAGGACCTCGCCCGCCCACACCTCGACCCCGACCGACCCGTCGGCGCGCACCGTCACGCGGGCCCGCCCGCCCGAGGGCCCGGTGACCTCCGCCCCGGTCCCCGGGCCGCTGCACCCGCGGGAGAGGGCGTCGAGCGCGGTCACGACCACCGCCGCCTCGGCCCAGCCCGCGCCGCGCAGGTCCGCAGACGTGGGCGGGCCGGCGACCGCCACCGGCTCGACCACCAGGCCGGGAGCCACCGTGGCCACCCGATCGGCCAGCACCTCGAGGTCGTCGGAGGCCTGCGCCGCCGTGCCCGACAGCCCCACCCGCAGGACACCGGTCCCGTCGGCGCGCACCGCCACGGCCACCGGCGGGCGCTTGGGTCCCCGGCGCACGACGTCCTCGCGCGACCACGCCACCCGGACCGGGCGACCCAACTCGTCCGCCAACCGGCGGGCGTCTGCGGGGACGGGCGAGCGCCGCTTTCCCCCGAAGGCCCCGCCGTTGGCCAGCGGAGAGGCCGGCTCCCCGCCGGGCCGGCACCAGCTGGCGTCGGGTTCGAGGTAGGCCGGCTCCACCCAGGTGGTGCGCAGGGTGAGGGCCCACTCCCCCTCGGGTACCGGTACCGGGTGGCCGGGCGCGACCGTGGAGTTCCTCCCCTGGACCCTGCCGGCGCGCAGGCGGGCCGCCGCCAGCCCCTCTGCCACCACCAGCTCGCCGTCGGTGCCGACAGTGGCGACGACGACCCCGGACGGCGCCGTATCCTCGGCGAACCCCGCCTCACCGAGCACCGTGCGCCGGTCGGAGGATTGGAACGCCGGCCCCTCGAGCTGCGCCCGCCACGCCGCCAGCAGCGGGTCGCGACCCCCCGCCGGTGGGGCGGACCCGCCGAGCACCTGCTCGGCCGCCTCCACCACGGTCTGCCATCCGGTGCACCGGCAGAGGTGGGCCGCCAGCGCGCCGCGCACCGCCGCTCCGTCGACGCCCCTCCCGCGGGACTCCAGTGCGGCCAGGCGCATCACGATGCCCGGCGTGCAGAACCCGCACTGGCTGGCCCCGGCGGCGACAAAGGCGTCCGCCCAGCGGCGCCGCACCTCGTGGGGGAGCCCGTCGGCGGTGGTGACCCGCCGGCCGGCCACCCGCCGGACCGGGGTCACGCACGAGACCCGCGGCGAGCCGTCCACCCACACCGTGCAGCAGCCGCACTGCCCCTGCGGGCTGCAGCCGTCCTTGGGGGCCCGGCAACCCAGCTCCTCACGCAGCGCGTCGAGGAGGGTGCCGTCGGAGGCCTCGACCGAGACCGGGCGGCCGTCGAGCTCGAACTCGACCGTCGTCACCTGGCCGTCGTCACCTGGCTGGCGTCACGCGGCGGGCCGACCCTTCGGGCCCGCGGCGGGGCTCAGCTGAAGGAGGACCCGCAGCCGCAGGTGCGGGTGGCGTTCGGGTTGGTGATGTGGAACCCGGCACCCTGCAGCCCGTCGCTGTACTCGAGGGTGGCCCCGGTCAGCAGGTCGGCGCTGGCCGCGTCGACGACCACCCGCACGGTGCCGAACTCCCGCACGACGTCGTCGTCGGCGACCTCGGAGTCGAAGAACATCTCGTAGCTGTAGCCCGAGCACCCGCCGGGCCGCACCGCCACCCGCAGGGCCAGCTCCTCGCCGTCCTCCTGGGCCAGCAGCTCGGCCACCTTGGCCGTGGCGGCCTCGGTGAGGGTGACGGGGTCCGGCTTCCTGCCGATGCTGACCGTGGTCGCCGTGGTGCTCACCGCTGCCTCCTCACCCGGGCCGGCTCTGGCCGCCCCGCCCCGTGCCCGTCCGGACCCGTTCAGTTCTCGTCGGCCGTCCCCGTGCCCGAAGGTGTCGGGCAGGGGCCGGCTCGCGAGTGCCATGTTACCGGTGCCCGGTCGCCCCCGGCGCACGGGACGGCCGATTGGGGGGACCCCCACGGTAGAATTCCCTCGTGCCGGCCGGAGAGACGCCCAGCGACGCCGGCGGCGGAGCACCACCTCGGCCGACCCGGAGCGGCCGGCCGACGGCCGGCCCCGGTCCCCGCGACCCGGTGCCCTTGGACCCCGAGGTGCTGCGCGAGGCCCTCCGGGCGGTGGTCGACCCCGAGCTGGGCGACGACATCGTCGACCTCGGGATGGTGCGGTCGATCAGCGTGGGCCCGGACGCGACGGTGACGGTCGAGGTGGCCCTCACGGTGGCCGCGTGTCCCCTGCGCAACCAGATCGAGACCGACGTGCGGGGCCGGCTGTCCACCGTCCCCGGGGTGGGCGCGGTGGAGGTCACCATCGGCCAGATGGACGCCGCCCAGCGGGCCGAGGTGATGTCGCGGGCCCGCTGGAAGGCGCGCGAGGAGGCCCCGCCGACGGCGGTGCCGGCCGACGCCCGGGTCCTGGCCGTGGCGTCGGGCAAGGGCGGTGTCGGCAAGTCCTCGGTCACGGTGAACCTGGCCGTGGCCCTCGCCCGGCGCGGGCTGGTGGTGGGCATCCTCGACGCCGACATCTGGGGGTTCTCGGTGCCGCGCCTGCTCGGCATGGACGGCGACGTCGAGGCCCGCCAGGGCAAGATGGTCCCCCTCGAGCGGCCGGTCGGCGAGGGCACCCTCCGGGTCCTGTCCATGGGCTTTCTGGCCGACGAGGACCGGGCGATCATGTGGCGGGGGCTGGTGCTCAACCGGGCGGTCCAGCAGTTCCTCGAGGACGTGCACTGGGGCGACCTCGACTATCTGCTGATCGACCTGCCCCCGGGCACCGGCGATGTCCAGATGGGGCTGGCCCGCATGCTGCCCCGGGCCGAGATGCTGGTGGTGACCACCCCGCCGGAGGCGGCCCAGAAGGTCGCCGCCCGCGCCGCCGACATGGCCCGCCGGGGCCACCTCCGGGTGGCCGGGGTGATCGAGAACATGAGCGACTTCACCTGCGAGCACGGCACGACCTACGCGCTGTTCGGCACCGGGGGCGGGCGCCGGCTCGCCGAGGGGCTGGGCGTCCCCCTGGTCGGCACCATCCCAATCGACCCCGCCCTGGCCAGCGGGGGGGACGCCGGTGACCCGGTCGCCCTGGGCGACGGGCCGCTGGCCGGGGTCTTCGCCGACCTGGCGGCCACGGTGGCCGAGGAGGTCGCCCCGGTCGTCGACGGCTCGGGCTGCACGGCCCGGATGCTCGAGCGCCTGTCCGAGGCCGTGGCTGGGAGCTGAGGCCCGGCCGACGGGACGATTCAGCCGGCGCCGGTGGGTGGGGCCTCGGGGTTGGCGGCCCTCGAGACGGTGCGCACCGCGGCGTTGAAGTCGGGCACCGACGCCGGGGCGTCCGCGGCCGACGGGGCCCCCATGGCCGCCTCGTACCCGTCGTCCCCCGGGAGCAGGATCCGCACGGCACGCCCGTCCACCACCACCTTGGGGAGGATGGCCGGCACCCGCCCTGCGCCCGCGGCGGCCGAGAGCAGCTCGGCGCTGGTAGGGAACCGTCCGATGGCCTGGAGGTTGCGGATGGTGGGGAAGATCAGCTCGATCTCCCCGGCGCGGTGGCGGGCCAGAGCCACGGCCGGCCGGACCCACTGGGCGTCGATCGTCTCCCCGGCGTCGTGGGCCGGCACCTGGCCCGGCGGCGCCCCGGCCACGAAGAACCGCGTGTCGTAGCGGCGGGGGGCGCCCTCGGGCGTGATCCAGTGGGCGAAGTAGTGGACCCGGTCAACGGCCAGGGAGAGCCCCTCTGCGGTGCACACGTCGAGGAACCGGCGGCGGCCGGCGTTCACCTCCTGGCGCAGGCGTTCGAAGCGGTCCGCCTCCCGGGGGTCGTCGAGCGACAGCAGGTCGCCCGGCCCGGGGCCGTAGGCGAGGAGAACGCCGGCCTCCTCGAAGCACTCCCGGAGCACGGCCACCCAGTACGCCAGGCCGCCGCGCTCGACGCCCAGGATGGCGCTCGCCTCGGCGTCGCTCCGGCCGCGGGCGCGGGCCTCGGCCTCGGGCCCCTCGTCGGCGGGGTCCAACCCGCCACCAGGGAAGACGTGGGCGCCACCGACGAAGTCGGCCCGCAGGTTCCGCCGGACCATGAGGACCTCGAGCGGCGACGTCGGGTGGGACCCGTCGCGCACCAGCATCACCGTCGCTGCCTGCCGGAGCGCCGCGGGCGACCCCCCCGGCGCCGGGGGGGGTCCTGCGCCGCTGGCCACGCCGCGAGGCTAGCCCCGGCGGGATTGCGGCCGGGGCGGCGAGGACCGCCTGACCCCGAAATCTCCAGGGGCAACTGCTGGTCTACGCTGACCGCCGAATGCTCCCACCAGGCTCCGCCGGTCCCGGCGGCAGCCGGCCGGTGGGAACGGCGTCCCCCACACGAGCGCGAGGAACCGACCGCAGATGGCCAGCGAGAACCAGGAGAAGCCGCGCCGCACTCAGGCGGACAAGGAACGGAGCCGCCAGCAGAGCCGGGCGGTCAGCGGCAAGGAGGCGGCAAAGGGCGTCCAGGGGAAGCCCGGCCAGGGTCAGCGGTCGCCGACCCAGGCCTCGGGCAAGTCTTCCAAAGGCCCCCGGAGCGGGGGATCCGGCCAGGGCGGCGGGAGGCGGCCCCCGAACAAGGGAGGATCCGGCCGGGGCGGGGCGGGACGTCCTCCCCGGCGGTCGAACGCCGCGCTGTACACCTGGGGCGTGGTCGGCCTGGTGATCCTCCTCGTGGTCATCCTCGTCATCGTCAAGGTCACCTCGTCGTCGTCGACATCGGGGCCCCAGGCCCCCGCCAAGCCCGTCACAGCGGCCATCGCCGCCCAGGTCACCCAGATCCCCGAGTCCGTCTACAACACCGTCGGGGTGAGCTCGCCCAACGTGCCGGTGGCCGCACCGCACAAGATCTCGGGCCAGAAGCCCCTCATGTTCGACGGCAAGCCCGGCGTCTTCTACATGGGCGGCGAGTTCTGCCCCTACTGCGCCGCCGAGCGCTGGAGCCTCATCGCCGCCCTCTCCCGCTTCGGGAAGCTCACCGGCCTCCAGACGATGGAGTCGAGCTCCACCGACGTCTACCCCAACACCCAGACGTTCACGTTCTACAAGGCCACCTTCACAAGCCCCTACATCGGGACCCAGCTGGTCGAGTACTACTCCAACCAGCCCACTTCCACAGGCAACGGGCACAAGATCCTCACGCCCCTCACCAAGACACAGCGGACGCTCGTGACCACGTACGACACGGCCAAGTACACCGGGGGCTCGTCGACAGCGAGCGGGTCGATCCCCTTCATCGACTTCGGCAACAAGTTCATCGCCTCGGGCTCCAGCTACCGCCCGACAGTCCTGCAGTCGCTCAGCCGGGCGCAGATCGCCGGAGGGCTGTCGGACGCCTCCAACTCGGTGACCCAGGCCATCGTGGCGTCGGCCAACTACCAGTCGGCCGCCATCTGCTCGATCGACGGCTCCAAGCCGTCGATCGTCTGCAGCGGCAAGGGCGTGCAGGCCGCGGCCAAGACAATGGGCATCAAAGTCTGAGGCCGTGACCACGGCAACCGAAGCCGCCGACACGGCGGTCGTGCCGGCGCGCTGGCGGGTGTGGACCTCGGTCGTCCTGTCGCTGGCCGGGCTGGGGATCTCGATCTACCTGACGATCGCCCACTTCGCCAAGGTGTCGCTGGTCTGCTCGGACAACGGCGTCATCAACTGCACCAAGGTGACCACCAGCGCCGAGTCGTACTTCCCTCCCTTCTCGGGCTGGCCGCACGTCCCGGTGGCCGTGCTCGGGCTGGGCTTCTACGTGGTGATGGTGGCCGTCAACTCCCCCTGGGCGTGGCGGGCACGCGACCGGCGCGTGCACCTGGCGCGCCTCGCCCTCGTCAGCCTGGGCATGGCCTTCGCCGTGTACCTCGTGGCCTGCGAGCTGCTGATCATCGGCAACATCTGCCTCTGGTGCACCTCGGTCCACTTCGTGACCTTCCTGCTGTTCGTGCTCGTGGTGACCACGGTCCCCCCCATGCTCGGCTGGGGAACGGCCGGGGCGGCCGAGGACGACTGACCCGGCCGGTGGGGCGGCGAGGACGGCCCACGGGATGGCCGCGGAGTCGGACGTGAGCAACGAGACGGGCCCGAGCGTCCCGGGGGGACCGGGACACCGCCGCTCCCCGACGGCGCTGCTCACCCTCGCCGTGGTGGCGCTGGTGCTTGCGGTCGTGGTCGTGCTGGTGGTGGTGAAGCTCACCGGGACCTCGACAACGCCGCCGCCATCCAACGGGCCGGCTCCCCAGGCGCTGCCGTCGTCCACCGCGGCGGAGGTCACCGACGTCCCCGCCTCGGTCTTCAACGCCGTCGGCGTCTCCTCGCCCACAGTCCCGGTGTCGCGGGCCGGCGACGTCGCGGGCCAGCCCCCCCTCACCTCGGACGGCCGCCCCGAGGTCCTCTACGTGGGGGCGGAGTTCTGCGCCTACTGCGCCGCCGAGCGCTGGCCGCTGGTGGTCGCCCTGTCCCGCTTCGGGACCCTGTCGGGCTTGGGGACGATGCAGTCGAGCTCGAACGGCGCCTTCCCCAACGCCCAGACCTTCACCTTCGCCACAGCCACCTACAAGAGCCGCTACATCGCCTTCGTCTCGCGCGAGCGCTACAGCGACCAGCAGAACAGCGCCGGCACCGCCTTCCTCGACTTCCAGCTCCTCGACCCGGCGGAGTCGTCGGTCTTCGACCGCTACGACGTCCCGGCCCGCACCGGCCAGCCGAAGGGGACGCTCGCCTTCGTCGACGTCGGGAACCGCTACGTGTTGGCCGGGTCGAGCTTCTCTCCGTCGTTCCTGGCCGGGCTCTCCCGGAACCAGATCGCCAACGGGCTCACCGACCCCAAGGACCCGGTCACCCAGGCCGTCGTGGCCTCGGCCAACGAGCTCTCCGCACAGATCTGCGCCATCGACGGCCGGCACCCCGCGTCGGTCTGCACAAGCGCGGGCGTAGACGCGGCGGCCCCGCCCTCCGTCACCGGTCCCACCGCCAGCCCCTGAGGGGCGCCCGTCAGCCGGCCCGACGCTCGAGGATCAGCTTGCGTTCGGTCTCGTTCAGGCCACCCCAGATCCCGTGAGGCTCACGGATCCGGATGGCGTAGCTGAGGCAATCCGTGCAGACGTGGCACTCGGCGCAGATGCCTTTGGCCCGCGCCTCTCGTGCCGCCTTCTCGTCCTTGCGTTCCGCGTGCGACGGTGGGAAGAACACCGCCGCCTGTGGACCACGGCACGCCGCCTTCGCCTGCCAGGATTCATTACCCTGCCGCATCTCCACTCCTGCATTCCCCCCCTTGCGGCCAGGGTAGCCCTGGTCGCTGGGCCAAACAAGTGGTTTTACCTGGGTCTTCAGGCACGGGGGGGCCGGCGGCCGAACCGGCGGAGGGTACGCTGCCGCCGGATGGACGTCGCCGCCTTCTGCACTGAGAGCCGCGTGCTGGTGGTGGCCGGCAAGGGCGGCGTGGGCAAGACCACGGTGGCCGCGGCCGTCTCCCGCATGGCCGCCGAGGCCGGGCTCTCGGTCCTTCTGGTCGAGCTCGAGGGGCGGGCCGGGCTCGGCGCCGCCTTCGGCGTACCGGGTCCCCTCGGCTACGAGGAGTCCAGCCTCTTCAGGACCGCGGGCGGCGGCGTCAGGGGCCGTCGCATCACCCCCGACGACGCCCTCCTCGAGTACCTGGCCGACCACGGCCTCCAGCGAGTGTCCAAGAGGCTGGTGTCCTCAGGGGTGGTCGACGTGGTGGCCACGGCCATCCCGGGCATCAGGGACGTCCTCGTTCTCGGCAAGGTGAAGCGGCTCGAGCGGGACCGGGTGGCCGACCTGCTCGTGGTCGACGCCCCGGCCACCGGGCACGCCGTCACCTTCCTCACCTCCCCCGCCGGCCTCCTCGACGCCGCCCGCAGCGGGCCGGTCCGAGCCCAGGCGGCCGACGTGGTGGAACTGCTGCACGACCCCTCCCGGTGCCGTGTGCTGCTGGTGACCCTGCCCGAGGAGATGCCGGTCAGCGAGACGGTGGAGGCCGCGTACCTGCTGGAGGACAAGGCCGGCGTCCGGCTCGGACCGGTGATCGTGAACTGCTGGGACGAGCCGCCGGTCGGCCTGAGGGCCACCGCCGCCGAGGCGGCCGCCGAGGCCGGGTTGCCGCTCCCCGCCGACGAGGTGGGGGCCCTCGAGGCGGCGCGTGCCTTCCGCCTCCGCCGGCACGAGCTGGCGGCGGCCCAGGTCGAGCGTCTCGGGCGTGAGCTGCCCCTCCCCCAGTTGCGCATCCCCGCCCTGGCGGCGCCGGCCATTGGCCCCGACGAGCTCGCCCTCCTCGTCGGGGCGCTGGGCGAAGGGGTGGCGGAGCTCACCCCGCAGCAGGGGGCCGCGTGACGCCTGATGGACCGGGCACCGACGGCGGCGCACGCTCGGCGCTGTCCGTCCTGGCCGGGACCCGTCCGGTGGTGGTCTGCTGCGGCCCCGGTGGCGTGGGCAAGACGACCGTCGCGGCCACCTTCGCCCTGGAGGCGGCGCGGGCGGGCCGCAAGGCCTGCGTGGTCACGGTCGACCCCGCCAGGCGGCTTGCCGACGCGCTCGGGGTCGAGTCGCTCCCCAACTCGCCGACGGCCGTGCCCGGGCCCTGGCCCGGCCAGCTGCACGCCCTGATGCTTGACACCAAGGGCACCTTCGACGACCTCGTCGACCGCTACGCCCGGACGGCCGAGCAGTCGGGCACCATCAAGGCCAACCGCATCTACCAGAACCTGGCCGGCGCCCTCTCGGGCACTCAGGAGTACATGGCCATGGAGAAGCTCTACGAGCTCACCGAGAGCGGCGACTACGACGTAGTGGTCGTGGACACCCCGCCCACCCGCAACGCCCTGGACCTGCTCGACGCGCCCCGCCGCCTCACCCACTTCCTGGAGAACCGCATCTTCCGGGCGCTGCTCGTGCCCACCCGCGCCTACCTGCGAGCCCTGGCCGTGGCCTCCCAGGCGTTGCTGCGAACCATCTCCAAGGTGGCGGGGGCCGAGATCGTCCAGGACGCCGTCGCCTTCTTCCAGTCATTCCAGGGGATGGAGCAGGGGTTCCACGACCGTGCCTCGGCCGTCCGGCGGCTGCTGGCCGACCCCTCCACCGCCTACGTCGTGGTGACCTCCCCCCGGCCCGACGCCGTGGAGGAGGCCGCCTACTTCGCCGCCAGGCTGGCCGGCACCGGGGTGAGCCCGGCCGCCCTCGTGGTCAACCGGGTGCACCCACGCTTCGGCCGGCCCGCAGCCCGACTTCCGTCGTCCCCGCCCGGCAGTGACCTGGCCGCGCTGGTGGAGAACATGGACCGCCTCGACGCGCTGGCCGACCGCGAGCAGGCCGCCTACGCCGAGCTGGTCCGCCAGGTGGCGCCGTCGCCCGTCGGCTGGGTCCCGCTGCTCGACGGCGACGTCCACGACCTCGTCGGCCTGGGGACCGTCGCCGACCACCTCTTCTCGCCCGAGACGGCGCGGTCGGGTTCTCCGGACCGAGCGGGACCCACCCCGGGGTCGGGTAACCTCGCCCCGTGAGCACGATCGTGGTCGCCTCCGACGCCCCGAGCCTGCGCCGGGAGGTGGCCTCGGCCACCGCCGGCCCGGACGTGAAGGTGCTCGAGGCCCCCTCGGGACCGGCGCTGCTCACCCTGATCGACGACCTCGAGGAGGCGCCCGATCTCGTCGTGGTCGACATGCAGATGGGGAACATGGGCGGGATGGCCGTCTGCCTCGAGTTGTCGTTGACGGAGTCCTACCTCGACGTCGACCACATCCCGGTCCTGCTCCTCTTGGACCGGCGGCCGGACGTCTTCCTGGCCAGGCGCTCAGGGGCCGAGGGCTGGCTGGTCAAGCCCCTCGACCCGCTCCGGCTCCGCCGGGCGACCACGGCCCTGCTCAACGGGGGCAGCTACGCCGACGAGTCGTACCAACCGGTGCCGGTGTCGGTTGCAGGAGGGGCCCCGGCCGTTCGGGCCGCCGGCGCCTGACCCGGTCCGAGGCCCGGGTGCTCGGACGGCGCTCGCAACGCTCGACAGCGGCCAGCGGGCCGCACCGGCCATGGTGGCGCGGCGGCGGCCCGGAGGCGGACGCCGACCACCGTTCCTCGCCAGCCGGAGAGCAGGAGCGGCTGATCACCGAGGCGTTGGCCGAGCTGCGGGACATGGACGTACGCGAGGTGATGACCCCCCGGGTCGACGTGGTGGCCCTCACCATCCCCGTCCATGAGGAGGACGTCGCCCAGGCGGTGCGCGAAGTTCGTTCCGCCGTGGCGGCCTGCGCGACGACCGCCGTCGCCGGCTGTTGGCCGACGATCTCTCCGCGCCAGACGACGATGTGCCGCATCGCACGTGGCCCGACG
>JBKQNY010000104.1:0-17407 GCA_052145775.1 Acidimicrobiales bacterium | reverse complement strand
GAACTGGGCAAGAAGATCCTCGACCGCATCGCCGACGAGATGGACGGCGTGGGCAAGTCCGAGTCGGTGCCCCGGCTCGACGGGCGCAACATGGTCATGGTGCTGGCGCCGGACAAGCGGGCCAGGCAGTCGGCGGCCTCCAAGCAGCGCAGCGAAGAAGAGGCGGCGGTGAACGGGTCGGAGCCGGCCGGACAGGCGGCCCCGGTGGCGGCCCCAGAGGAAGGATGAGCAGATGCCGAAGATGAAGACGGACCGAGGGGCCGCCAAGCGGGTGAAGGTCACCGGCACCGGCCGGCTGCGCCGCCTGCAGCAGAACCGCTCCCACCTGCTCGAGCACAAGTCCAGCGCCCGCAAGCGCCGTCTCTCGCGCGAGGAGGACTTCTCCCGGGGGGACGAGCGGCGGGCCAAGCGGATGCTCGGCCTCTAGGCACACCCACCCTGACCGCGCCGGCTGGCTCCGAGCGGCGGTCCACCACCACCGAGGACACCAAGGAGGATCCCCCATGGCCAGAGTGAAGCGCTCCGTCCACGGCCGCAAGCACCACCGCGCGGTGCTCGAGCAGGCCAAGGGCTACTACGGCAACAAGAGCCGCACCTACCGGGCCGCCAACGAGCAGCTGCTGCACTCCATGCAGTACGCGTACCGCGACCGCCGCGCCCGCAAGGGCGAGTTCCGCAAGCTGTGGATCCAGCGGATCAACGCCGCCGCCCGGCTGCACGGGATGAGCTACAGCCGCTTCATCGCCGGCCTGCACCATGCCGGGGTGGAGGTCGACCGCAAGGTCCTGGCCGACCTGGCCGTCACCGACGCCGACGCCTTCGCCGCGCTGGTCGAGGTGGCCGGGCAGGCAGCCCCCGCGCTGGCCGAGTAGCCCGGGGTCCCGCCCTGAGGCTGGCCTACTCGCACCAGCGGGTCCGGCGGCTGCGCCGCCTGGTGGCCAAGCGCAACACCCGCTGGGCCGAGCGGGCGTTCGTCGCCGAGGGGGCCGAGCTGGTGCGCACGGCGCTGGCCGCCGGGATCCTTCCCGAGTCGCTCTACGTGGCCGCCGAGGGCGGCCACGGGGTCGCCGAGACTGCCGCCGAGGTCGAGGCGGCCGGGGTGCGCGTCTACGAGCTGGCCCCCGGGGTCCTGGCCAAGGTGGCCGACACCGTCACCCCCCAGCCGGTCATGGCCGTCTTCGCCATGGTCGACCGGGACCTCTCCTCGGTGGCGCAGGGACGCCTGGTCATCGTCACCGACGACGTGCGGGACCCGGGGAACGCCGGGACCGTGCTGCGCACGGCCGACGCCGCCGGGGCAGACGCCGTGGTCTTCTGCGGGGGCAGCGTCGATCCGTACAACCCCAAGACCGTGCGGTCCTCGGCCGGCTCGCTCTTCCACGTGCCGCTGGTCGTCGAGGCCGACACCGAGCGGGTCATGGCCGGCCTGGCCGCCCTCGGCTACCGCCGCCTGGGGACCGTGGTGCGCGACGGGCAGGACTACGCCGCCTACGACTGGTCGGTGCCCACCGCACTGGTGCTGGGCAACGAGGCGGCGGGCCTGCGCCCGGGCCTCACCCTCGACGGGTACGTGGCCATCCCCATGGCCGGACGGGCCGAGTCGCTCAACGTCGGCATGGCCTGCGCGGTGCTCTGCTTCGAGGCCCTGCGCCAGCGCCGGGCCGCCGAAGCAGACCTCGCCCCCGACGGTTCGGGGCGCGACGGGGACCCGGGGACGGGCCCGGTGCGCCCTACGATGCCGTGATGGACGTGGAGGGGGTCGAGCGCCAGGCGGCCGACGCGGTGGCCGCGGCCTCCTCGACGGGGGAGCTGGCCGAGGTGGAGTCCGCGGTGCTGGGCAAGCGGGGGCCGATGGCGTTGGCCCACCGCGAGCTGGGCGCGCTCGACCCCGAGGAGCGCCGCACCGCCGGCCGGGTCCTGCACGAGGCCAGGGAACGGCTCGAGGCCCTGGTGGCCGACCGCCGGATCCAGCTCGCCGCCGGAGAGCGGCAGGCCGCGCTGGCCGCCGACCGGCTCGACCTGACCGAGACCCTGCCCCTGGTCGCACCGGTGGGTCGAGGCCACCTGCACCTGGTCACCCAGACCCAGTACGCGCTGGAGGACACCTTCGTGGGGATGGGGTTCACCGTGGCCGAGGGTCCCGAGGCCGAGACGGACTGGTACAACTTCGAGGCGCTCAACATCCCCCCGGCGCACCCGGCCCGCAGCATGTTCGACACCCTCTACCTCGACCTGGGCGAGCCCGAGACGGTGGTGCTGCGCACCCACACCTCGCCGGTGCAGATCCACCTCATGGAGGAGCAGCCGCTCCCCATCCACGCCGTCATCCCGGGCCGGTGCTTCCGCCGGGAGACCCCCGACGCCCGTCACCTGGCCGTCTTCCACCAGGTGGAGGGGCTGGTCATCGACCGGGACATCACCTTCGGCGACCTGGCGGGGACGATCGAGACCTTCACCGGCGCCTTTTTCGGACCCGAGATCCACTCGCGCCTGCGGCCCGCCTACTTCCCCTTCACCGAGCCCTCCGCCGAGTTCGAGATCACCTGCACCATCTGCCGCGGCGAGGGGTGCCGCACCTGCTCGGGCACCGGCTGGATCGAGCTCGGGGGCTGCGGCATGGTCGACCCGGCCGTCTTCGACGCCGTGGGCATCGACCGCGACGAGTGGTCGGGGTTCGCCTTCGGGTTCGGCATCGACCGCTGCGCCCAGATGCGCCACGGCATCTCGGACATGCGGTGGCTCATCGAGAACGACATCCGCTTCCTGAGGCAGTTCTGATGCGCACCCCCTTGAGCTGGCTGCGCGAGTACGCGCCCTTCGACGCCGAGCCCTCCGAGCTGGCGGCCGCCCTCGACGACCTGGGGCTCGTGGTCGAGGCCGTCGACCGGGTGGGGGAGGGGTTGGGCGAGGTGGTGGTGGCCCGGGTCGACGAGATCGCCGCCATCGAGGGCGCCGACCGCATCCGCCTGGTCACGGTGGAGGCCGGCGACGGCCCGCTCGACATCGTCTGCGGGGCCATGAACTTCGCCGTCGGCGACCTGGTGCCCCTGGCCCCGGTGGGGGCGGTCCTCCCCGGCAGGTTCGAGATCGGACGGCGCACCATGAGGGGCGTCACCTCGAACGGCATGCTGTGCTCGGGGCGCGAGCTCGAGCTCAGCGACGACCACGACGGCCTGCTGCTGCTCACCGAGGTGGAGGGCGCCCGCCCCGGGCTGGGGGTGGCCGAGCTGCTCGGCATCGAACCCGACGTCGTCTTCGACGTCACGGTGGAGGGCAACCGGCCCGACGCCTGGTCGGTGGTCGGGGTCGCCCGCGACCTGGCGGCCCGGCTCGGCCTGCGCTTCTCGCCGCCCACCCCGGTCCCCCCCGAGGCGGCCGGCCCGGCGGTGGGGGAGCTGGCCACCCTCGTCGTCGAGGACCCCGACCTCTGCCCGCGCCTCACGGCCCGGCTGGTGACCGGAGTGGTGGTGGGACCCTCCCCCCGGTGGCTGGCCCGGCGCCTGGCGCTGGCGGGGATGCGGCCGATCAACAACGTCGTGGACGCCTCCAACTACGTCATGCTCGAGCTCGGCCAGCCCACCCACCCCTACGACCTCGACCTGCTCGGGGGCGCCGGCCTGCGCGTGCGGCGGGCCAGGCGGGGGGAGCGGCTGGTCACCCTGGACGGGGTGACACGGACGCTCGGGGTCGCCGGCCGGGGCCTCGGGGACACCGGGGAGGACTGCCTCATCTGCGACGGCGAGGGGACGCCGGTCGGCATCGGGGGGATCATGGGCGGGCAGAGCTCGGAGATCTCAGAGGCGACCACCCGGGTGCTGCTCGAGGCGGCCTACTTCTCGCCGATGGCCGTCGCCCGGACGTCCAAGCGCCTCGGGCTGCGGACCGAGGCGTCGGCGCGCTTCGAGCGGGGCTGCGACCCCGCCGGCATCGACCGCGCCGCGGCCCGCTTCTGCGAGCTGCTGGGTGTGCCACCGTCCCCCGGGGTCCTCGACGTGGAGGGGGACGTGCCCCGGCCGTTCCGCATCACGGTGCCGGTCGGCCGGGTGAACTCGGTGCTGGGCACCGACCTCTCGGGCGAGGACGTGGCCGCCCTGATCGAGCCGATCGGCTTCGGCTGCGAGCCGGTCGGTGACCGGGTGGGGGTCACCGTCCCCACCGACCGGCCCGACGTGCGGGCGGCACCCCACGGGATCGACGACGTGATCGAGGAGGTCGGCCGCGTCTACGGCTACTCCCGGCTGCCCCGGCGCCAGCCGGCGTGGCCCCAGCCCGGGGGGCTCACGGCCCGCCAGCGTGACCGGCGCCTGGTGCGCGACGTGCTGTGCGGCCTCGGGGCCACCGAGGCCTGGACGCCGACCTTCGTCTCCGACGCCGACCACGGCCGCATCGGCCTCGAGGGTCCGGCGGTGGCGGTGGCCAACCCGCTGGTGGCCGAGGAGCCGGTGCTTCGCCGCTCGATGCTGCCGGGGCTCCTTCGGGCCGTGGCCCACAACGTGGACCGCCGGGAGGCGCAGATCGCCCTCTTCGAGGTGGGCACGGTCTTCTCCCACCCCGACGAGGCGGGGCGGCTGGCCCGGCGGAGCGGGAGCGACGGGTCGGCGACGGCCCGGCTCCCCGGCGAGCGCGAGCTGCTCTCGGTGGTGCTGGCGCGTCTCGGCGACGACGCCGGCCAGGCGGTGGGGTGGTGGCAGCTGCTGGCCGGGGCGCTCGGCCTGGACGGGGTGCGGCTGGAGCAGCCGCAGCTCGAGGGCGGGCCGGTCCCGGCGGGGCTGCACCCCACCCGCTCGGCCCGCCTGGTCGCCCCCTCGGGGCAGGTGGTCGGGTCGGTGGGGGAGGTCGACCCCGCCGTTCTCGACGACTTCGGCCTCGACGGCTTGGGACTGGGCGGCCGGCGGGTGGGCTGGCTGGAGGTGGACCTCGGACCGGCGCTCGATCCGGGGGCCGTGCCCCGCCGCAGCGCCGAGGCGCGCCCGGTGAGCCGGTTCCCCTCGACCGACGTCGACGTGGCCCTGGTCGTCCCCGACGAGGTGCCGGCGGCGGCGGTCGCCGACGCGCTGAGGGCGGCGGGCGGGGCGCTGCTCGAGTCGGTGGAGCTGTTCGACGTCTTCCGGGGCACGACGGTGGGGGAGGGACACCGGAGCCTCGCCTTCCGGCTGCGCTTCTGCGCCCCGGACCGGACCCTGACCGACGCCGAGGTGGGCGAGCTGCGGCTGGCCTGCATCGAGGCGGCGTCGGCGCTCGGCGGGGCGCTGCGTTGACGCTGGCGGTGGAGCCGGTCGACCCCGCCGACGGGTCCGCCTACGCCGAGTGGTTTGCGGTCATCGAGGCCTGCGACCAGGACCGGTGGCCGGGCCGGGCCGGGTGGCAGCCCGACGACCTGCGGGCGCCGGCCCTCGACCCCGACGGCTCGGCGCGGGTGGTCCTGCTCGGGGCGCGCCGGGGGGGCCGGGTGGTGGGCGCGGGCTCGGTGGACCTGCCCCTCCACGACAACCCGCACCTCGCCCAGGTGCGCGTGGAGGTGACACCGCAACAGCGCCGGCGCGGCGTGGGGCGGGCCCTGGTGGCGGCGGCCGAGCGGCTGGCGGCGGCCGAGGGGCGCAGCGTCCTGTTCGGCTGGGAGGAGGAGCCGGTGGGGACCGACGGGTCGGGCGCGGTCGCCTTCGCCACCGGCCTCGGCTACGAGATGGTCCTCGAGAACCTCCGCCGGGACCTGTCGGTGCCGGTGGACCCGGACCTGGTGGCCGGGCTCGGCGCGGCGGCGGCCCCGTACGCCGAGGGGTACGAGGTGGTCACCTTCGACGCCTGGCCCGAGCGGTGGCTGGAGGACCGGGCGGCCTTCGGCCGCCACAGGTCCACCGACCCCCCGCTCGGCGGCATGGCGCACGAGGAGGAGGTCTGGTCCCCCGACCGGATCCGGCATCACGAGCGGCTGGTGGAGGCGATGGGCCGCCGGCTCACGGTGGCGGCCGCCGTGGAGCGGTCGAGCGGCCGGGCCGTGGCCTTCAGCGAGCTGACCGTGTCGCGGACGGTCCCCGAGCTCGCCTACCAGTGGGACACCCTGGTGCTGCCGGCCCACCGCGGCCACCGTCTGGGCCTGCTGATCAAGCTGGCGAACCTGGCCCGCCTGGCCGAGGTCTCACCGGCCACCACCGAGGTCGTCACCTGGAACGCCCGGGACAACGAGCCGATGATCGCCGTCAACGACGCGCTCGGCGCACGCGTGGCCTCCGTCGGGCGCACGTGGCAGAAGAGGCTGTGAGCGCGGCGGCGGCCGGCCGGCCCACCGGCGCCGCACACCGCCGGCTCGGGCGGGGGGCGTCGTGACCCCCCAACCCCCGGCGGCGCCGGGCCGACCCTTCGCCTCGGGATGGCGACGGGAGCGCCTGGGCGTCGACGAGCGAGTCGCCCGCGGCAAGACGGCGCGCCAGCGGGCACCGCGCTCGGGCCACGGGGACTTCGCCCCGGCGGCGGACCGTCCCGATCCCGTCGACCTGTTGGAGGGGCAGGGGGCGAGCCGCGTGGGCGAGCTGGTCCCCATCCGCTACGGGCGGATGCTCGTCTCGCCCTTCACCTTCTACCGCGGCGCCGCGCTGCTGATGGCGGCCGACCTGGCCGGAACCCCGCAGTCGGGTGTCACCGTCCAGCTCTGCGGCGACGCGCACCTGTCGAACTTCGGCCTCTTCGGCACGCCCGAGCGCCGGCTGCTCTTCGACATCAACGACTTCGACGAGACGCTGCCGGGCCCCTGGGAGTGGGACGTGAAGCGTCTGGCCACGAGCTTCGAGGTCATGGGCCGCTACCGCGGGTTCTCCAAGTCGGACCGCCGTGACGTGACCATGGCCTGCGCGCGCGAGTACCGGGAGCGGTTGCGCCAGGCGGCGGCCATGCGCACCCTCGAGGCCTGGTACGAGCACCTCGAGGCGGGCTCGCTCCTCCATGAGGTGGCCCAGGAGGTCCGCGACGGACGGCTCACGAAGAAGGAAGAGAAGACGGTGAAGAACCACCTGGCCAAGGCCCTGACCCGCGACAGCGTGCGGGTGCTGACCCGCCGGGCCGAGAAGTCCGCCGACGGGCTCCGGATCGTGGCCGAGCCGCCCCTCATCGTGCCCATCGAGGACCTGGTCGACCCGGGCACGGGGTGGGAGAAGACCGACGAGATGATCAAGGGGCTGCTGGCCTCGTATCGCACGACGCTGAGCGCCGAGCACCATCCGATCGAGGAGTTCCGCTACGTGCACGCGGCGCGCAAGGTGGTCGGGGTGGGCAGCGTCGGGACGCGCTGCTACATCTTGCTGCTGCTCGGACGCGACGACGACGACCCCCTCTTCCTCCAGGTCAAAGAGGCCCAGGCCTCGGTCCTCGAACGCTTCGTCGGCCCCAGCGCCTACACCCACCACGGTCAGCGCGTGGTCGCCGGACAGCACCTCATGCAGGGCGCCAGCGACATCTTCTTGGGGTGGCAGCGGATCAAGGGCCTCGACGGCGTCACACGTGACTACTACGTGCGCCAGCTCCACGACTGGAAGGGGGGCGTCGAGGGCGAGAGCCTCCTCGTCTCCGGCGCCACCCACTACGCCCGCCTCTGCGGGGCCACCTTGGCCAGGGCGCACGCCCGATGGGGCGACCGGATCGCCATCGCCTCGTATCTCGGGTCGGGCGACGCCTTCGACCGTGCCGTCGCCGGCTTCTCCTCGGCCTACGCCGACCAGAACGAGCGTGACTTCGAGTCGTTCCAACGGGCGGTGGAGGCGGGCCGCATCCACGCCGAACCCGGGCACTGAGCAGCGCCGGCCGTTGGCCGACGACCGCCGGCACGGTGACCGAGCCGCCCCGTCCCGGTCCCGCCGCCCCGGGGGCCTGCTCCGGCCACGTCGCATCTATATGCAGATTTGTGTATAGTCTTGCAGATGAAGGCGGGAGTGGTCGGGGCGTCGGGCTACGCCGGGGTGGAGCTGTGCCGGCTGCTGGCCGCCCACCCGGTGCTCGAGCTGGCCGTCGCCGCGGCGGGGACGCACGCCGGCGAGCCGGTCGCCGCGCACACCCCGTCGCTCGCCGCCGCCTACCCCTCCCTGGTCTACGCGGCGGCCGACCCCGGGGCCTTCGACGGCCTCGACGTGGTGTTCTGCGCCCTGCCCCACGGGGAGTCCCAGCGCCTGGTGCCGTCGCTGCTCGGCCGGGTTGGGGTCGTGGTCGACCTGGCCGCCGACTTCCGCCTGCGCGACCCCGCGGCGTACCTGCAGTGGTACGGGGAGGAGCACGCCGCACCCGAGCTGCTGGCCCAGGCCGTCTACGGCCTGCCCGAGCTCGACCGCGCCCCGCTCGCCGGGGCGCGCCTCGTGGCGGCGCCCGGCTGCTACCCGACGGCGGCCGCCTTGGCCCTGGCCCCCTTCACCCGGGCGGGGGCGGTGGCCACCGAGGGGATCGTGGTCGACGCGGCCAGCGGCGTGTCGGGGGCGGGCCGGGGGGTTACCGACCGCCTCCACTTCGGCGCGGTGGACGGGGACTTCACCGCCTACGGCCTGCTCACCCACCGCCACACCCCCGAGATCGAGCAGGCCCTCGGGGCCAGCGTGCTGTTCACCCCGCACCTCGCCCCCATGGTCCGCGGCATCCTGGCCACCTGTTACGCGCGGCCGACGGGCTCCCTCAGCCCCCGAGAGGCGGCCGGGATCCTCCGGGACGCCTACGCCGCCGAGCGGTTCGTGGTGGTCACCGAGGACCCTCCCTCCACCAAGGCCACCGCCGGGTCGAACTGCGCCCACGTCACGGTGCGGGTGGACGGGCGCACCGGGTGGGTGGTCGCCCTGTGCGCCCTCGACAACCTGGTGAAGGGCGCGGCCGGCCAGGCCGTCCAGTGCGCCAACCTGGCCCTCGGCCTCGACGAGGGGGCCGGCCTGCCCATGGCCGGGCTCTACCCGTGAGCGTCACCGCCGCCCCGGGCTTCGTGGCCGCCGGCGGGTCCGCCGGGATCAAGGCGGGTGGCGCCACCGACCTGGCCCTGGTGGCCACCGAGGACGGTCGCGCCGTCCCGTGCGCCGGGGTCTTCACCTCCAACCTGGCGCCGGCGGCGCCGGTCCAGGTGAGCCGGTCCCACCTGCGGGCCACCGGCGGCCGGGCGGCCGCGGTCGTGCTCACCTCGGGCAACGCCAATGCCGCCACCGGCACGGCCGGCCTCGAGGCCGCGGAGCGGCTCTGCCGTCTGGCCGCCGAGGGCGTGGGCGCGGCGGCCGAGGAGGTCCTCGTCTGCCAGACCGGGCTGATCGGCGTGCCCTTCCCCATCGACGCCGCCGCGTCGGGGCTGGGCCCGGTGGTCGCCGGCCGGGCCGCCACCGAGGCGGCCGGGCGGGCGGCGGCCACCGCCATCATGACCACCGACACCACCCACAAGGAGGTGGTGGTGCGCGGGGCGGGGGGCGCCTTCGTGGTCGGCGGCATGGCCAAGGGGGCGGCCATGCTGGCCCCGGACATGGCCACGATGCTGGCGGTGCTCACCACCGATGCCGGCTGCGACCCGGCCGGCCTGTACGAGGTCCTCTCCCAGGCCGTCGTCCCCACGTTCAACGCCATGACCGTCGACGGGTGCACCTCGACCAACGACACCGTGCTGCTCCTGGCCAGCGGCCGGGCGGGGGCGGTGCCGAAGGAGGAGCTCTTCGACGCCGTGACCGAGGCCTGCCGCTCCTTGGCCGGCCAGATGGTGGCCGACGCCGAGGGCGCCACCAAGGTGGCCCACGTCAGGGTGGCCGGGGCGCGCAGCGACGACGAGGCCCACCGGGCCGCCCGCAAGGTGGCCGACTCCCTCCTCGTCAAGTGCTCCCTCAACGGCGCCGACCCCTACTGGGGTCGGGTGGTGAGCGAGCTGGGCTCGGCCGGGGTCGGGTTCGACCCGGACCTGGTCTCGGTCGCCTACGGCGGGGTGGTGGTCTGTGCCCGGGGGGTGGCGGCCGTCCACGACGCCGCGGCCGTGGCGTCCCACATGGCCGGTCGCAACCTCGACATCCGCTGCGACCTGGGCCTCGGGGAGGGTTCGGCGGCCGTGCTCACCTGCGACCTCGGCCACGGCTACATCGACGAGAACCGGACGACGTCGTGAGCGCCGGCATGCGCAACCCCGAGGACACGGCCGCCCTCCTGGTCGAGGTGCTGCCCTATATCCGGCGGTTCGTGGGCAGGGTGGTGGTGGTCAAGTACGGCGGCAACGCCCTGGCCGGGTCGGCCGAGGGCCAGGCCGACGCCCTCACCTGCTTCGCCGAGGACGTGGTGCTCCTGCGCTCGGTCGGGCTGCTGCCGGTGGTGGTCCACGGGGGCGGCCCCCAGATCGGCGAGCTCCTGGGGCGGCTGGGCATCGAGACCGAGTTCCGCGACGGCCACCGGGTGACCGACGCGGCGACGCTCGAGATCGCCCGGATGGTGCTGGTCGGCAAGGTCAACCGGGACATCGTCTCGGCCGTCAACGTGCACGGCCCGCTGGCCGTCGGCCTGTCGGGCGAGGACGCCAACCTCATCACCGCCGAGCGCCGCTCGGCCTCGCTCGGCTACGTCGGCGACGTGCTGGGCATCGACCCGACGATCGTCCAGCGGCTGCTGGCCGAGGGGTTGATCCCGGTGCTGGCCACCATCGGCGCCGACCGGGCCGGGCAGGCCTACAACATCAACGCCGACTCGGTGGCCGGGGCCGTGGCCGAGGCGCTGGCCGCCGAGAAGCTGATCTTCCTCACCGACGTGGAGGGCGTGCGGTCCGACCCAGAGGACCCGGCGACCCTGTGCCGCCAGCTCACCGCGGACGAGCTCGACGCGCTGGTGGCCGGCGGCGCGGCCCGGGGCGGGATGGCCCCCAAGGCGGCGGCCTGCAGCAAGGCCGTGCGCAACGGCGTCTCCCGGGCCCACATCCTCGACGGCCGCGTGCCCCACGCCCTCCTGCTCGAGCTGTTCACCGACGGCGGGGTGGGCACGATGGTGCTGCCCGGATGAGCGCCCCGGACCGCTCGGCGCTCATGCGCACCTACGCCGAGCCCCCGGTCACCTTCGTGCGGGGCGAGGGGTCGCACCTCTTCGACGCCGAGGGGAGGCGGTACCTGGACTTCATCAGCGGGTTGGCGGTGACCTCGCTGGGCCACTCCCACCCGGCGGTGGCCTCGGCGGTGGCCGCCCAGGCACGCACCTTGTGCCACGTCTCCAACCTCTACGGCAACGAGCTCGCCCCCGAGGTGGCCACCACCCTCGACCGGCTGGTGGGCGGGGGGGACCGCCCGGCGGGCGGCCAGGTCTTCTTCTGCAACTCGGGGGCCGAGGCCAACGAGTGCGCCCTCAAGCTGGCCCGTCGGTGGGCGGGGCCCGGCCGCTACGTCGTGGTCTCGGCGTGGGGATCGTTCCACGGCCGGACCCTGGCCACCTTGACCGCCACCGGCCAGCCGGCCAAGCACGGGCCGTTCGAGCCGCTACCCGAAGGCTTCGTCCATGTCCCCTACGACGACCTGGCGGCCCTCGACGGCGCCCTCGAGGGGCCGGCGATGGCCGGCGTCCTGCTCGAGCCGATCCAGGGCGAGGGCGGGGTGGTCGTGCCGTCGTCGGACTACCTGGCCGGGGTGCGGGACCTGTGCCGCCAGCGTGGGGTCCTGCTCATCCTCGACGAGATCCAGACCGGCCTCGGCCGCACCGGGGCGTGGTTCGCCTTCCACGCCGCCCACCTGGAGCCCGACGTGGTGACGGTGGCCAAGGCCCTGGGCAACGGGATGCCGGTGGGGGCGTGCTGGGCAACCGCGGAGGTGGCGGCGGCCTTCGGGCCGGGGGACCACGCGTCGACCTTCGGGGGCCAGCCGCTGGCCATGGCGGCGGCCCGCGCCACCCTGGCGGTGATGGAGGAGGAGGACGTCTGCGCCCGGGCGCGCCGGGCGGGGGATGCCCTGGCGGCCGGCCTGTCCGAGCTGCCCGGGGTCCGGGCGGTGCGCGGGGCCGGCCTCCTGCTGGCCGCCGAGCTGACCGGGCCCGTCGCCGGCCAGGCGGTGGCGTCGGCCCTGGAGGCCGGGCTGCTGGTCAACGCGGTGCGGCCGGACGCCGTGCGGCTGGCACCGTCCCTGCTCGTGACCGACGGGCAGCTGGGCGAGGCCCTCACCGTGCTCGAGCAGGCGCTGGCGGCCGCCGGGTCGGTGGCCGGGGCGGGCGGGGTGGCCGGGCGGTGAGGGTGACCAAGCACCAGCGCCAGCACCGGGTGGCCAAGCTCCTCGAGCTGCGGGCGGTGGGCAGCCAGTCCCAGCTGGTGGAGCTGCTGGCGGCCGAGGGGATCGAGGCCACCCAGACCACGGTCTCTCGCGACCTGGAGGAGCTCGGGGCGCTCAAGGTGCGCCTGCCCGGGGGCGACACCGCCTACGCGCTGCCCGAGCTGCCGGCCCAGCAGATCGCCCCCGGCGACCACCTGCGCCGGGTGCTCGGGGAGTGGGCGGTGGAGGTGACCAACTCGGGTGACCTGGTCGTGCTTCGCACCCCGCCGGGGTGCGCCCATGTCGTAGGCTCGGCCCTCGACCGCAGCGGCCTCGACGGGGTCCTCGGGACGGTCGCCGGCGACGACACGGTCCTGGTGGTGGTGGCCGAGCGCCGCGGCGGCCGGGCCGTCGCCGCACACCTGGCCTCCCTGGCCGGGCTGGGCTCCCCCCGGGCCGGCACGCGGGCGGCGGCGTCGAGTCGAGCGACCACCAAGACGAAGAAGAAGGGCAGGGTGTGATGGCGAAGCGAGTGGTGCTGGCGTACAGCGGCGGACTGGACACCTCGGTGGCCGTGCGGTGGCTGATGGAGCACCAGGGCGTCGAGGTCGTCGCGGTGGCCGTCGACGTGGGCCAGGCGGCCGACGCCGACGGCGAGGACTGGGAGGCGATCCGCCACCGGGCGCTGGCCGCCGGGGCTGTCGAGGCCGAGGTCATCGACGCCCGTCGGGAGATGGCCGAGGAGTACTGCGTCCCGGCCGTCAAGGCCAACGCCCGTTACGAGGGCAAGTACCCCCTGGTCTCGGCGCTCTCCCGGCCGGTCATCGTGCGCCACCTGGTGGACGCCGCCCGCCGGTACGGGGCCGACGGGGTGGCCCACGGCTGCACCGGCAAGGGCAACGACCAGGTCCGCTTCGAGGTCGGGACCCGTGCGCTCGCCCCCGACCTCGAGGTGCTGGCCCCGGCCCGGGTCTGGGGCCTCAGCCGCGAGCAGTGCGTCGAGTTGGCCGCCAAGTGGGAGATCCCCATCTCGGTCACCAAGGAGAAGCTCTACTCGATCGACGAGAACCTGTGGGGCAAGGCGATCGAGTGCGGCGTGATCGAGGACCCGTGGGCCGAAGCTCCCGACGACGTCTACACGCTGACGCGGATCACGGCCACCTCGCCGGTCGAGGCGGTGGTGGGGTTCGAGAGCGGCACCCCGGTCTCGCTGGACGGCCGGACGTTGCCGGTCGCCGAGCTCATCGCCGAGATCGGGAAGCTGGCCGGCTCGACCGGGTTCGGGCGGCTCGACATGGTGGAGAACCGACGGGTCGGGATCAAGAGCCGCGAGGTCTACGAGTGCCCGGCGGCGCTGGCCCTCGTCCTCGCCCACGCCGACCTGGAGGACCTGACCCTCGAGCGCGACGTCCACCACGAGAAGGCCCGCCTCGAGCCGCGCTGGTCCGAGCTCGTGTACGACGGGATGTGGTTCTCCCCGCTCAAGCAGGCGATCGATGCCTTCGTCGAGGAGACCCAGCGCCACGTCACCGGCGAGGTCAGGCTCCGCTTCGATGCGCCGGGCGTGGGCCGGGTGACCGGCCGGCGCAGCCCGGTCGCGCTCTACGACCACGGGCTCGCCACCTACGACGAGAGCGACACCTTCCGCCACCACGACGCCGAGGGGTTCGTCCGGCTGTGGGGGCTCTCCGTGGCCACCTGGGCCGACCGCCAGGGCGTCGGCCGGCGCCCGGGCGGCAGGGGGGAGCGGCCGTGACGCTGTGGCAGGGGCGGCTCGGCTCGGGCATGGCCGAGGAGGTGGCCGACTTCACCGTCAGCCTGCAGTTCGACCGCGAGCTGGCCGCCGACGACGTCGCCGGCTCGCGGGCCCACGTGAAGGGGCTGGGCAAGGCCGGCATCCTGGCGGACGAGGAGGTGACGGTCCTGTTGGCCGCGCTCGACCGGGTGGGCGAGGAGCTGGCGGCCGACCGGCTGGCCTTCTTGCCCGACGACGAGGACGTGCACACCGCCATCGAGCGCCGGGTGACCGAGATCGCCGGCGACGTGGGGGCCAAGCTCCACACCGGGCGGAGCCGCAACGACCAGGTGGCCACGGCCCTGCGGCTGTGGTCCCGTCGGTCGCTCCTGGAGGTGGCCGCCGGGGTCCTCGCCTTCCAAGAGGTGCTGCTGCGCCGGGCCCGGGAGGCGGGGGACACCTACCTGCCCGGCTACACCCACCTGCAGCGGGCCCAGCCGGTCCTGCTCGCCCACCACCTGCTGGCCCACGGCTGGGCGCTGGCCCGCGACATCGACCGGCTTGTGGCCACCGTCGACCGGCTCAACGTCTCGCCGGCCGGCGCCGGGGCCCTGGCCGGCTCGTCGCTCCCCCTCGACCCGGACTTCGTGGCCGAGGAGCTGTCCTTCGCCGGGAGGTTCGAGAACTCCCTCGACGCCGTCTCGGACCGCGACTTCGTGGCCGAGAGCCTCTTCGACCTCTCCCTGCTCGGCATCCACCTCTCGAGGATGGGGGAGGAGCTGGTGCTCTGGTCGACCGAGGAGTTCGGCTTCTGCACGCTCTCCGACGCCTATGCCACCGGCAGCTCGATGCTGCCGCAGAAAAAGAACCCCGACGTGGCCGAGCTGGCCCGGGGGAAGGCCGGCCGGCTGGTGGGGCACCTGACCGGCCTCCTGGTCACCTTGAAGGGCCTGCCGTTGGCCTACAACCGGGACCTCCAGGAGGACAAGGAGCCGCTGTTCGACGCGGTGCGCCAGGTCAATCTGGCCCTGCGGGCCCTCATGGGCCTGGTGTCGACGATCGAGTGGAACGACGACCGGATGCAGGAGGCGGCCGATGGGTCGAACGCCGCGGCCATCGACCTGGCCGAGCTGCTGGTGGTCCAGGGCATGCCCTTCCGTCAGGCCCACACGCTGGTGGGCGGGCTGGTCCGCGACTCCCTCGAGCGCCACGTTCCCCTGGTCGAACTGGTCCAGGCCCACCCCGACCTCGGTGAGGGCGCAGCCCGGCTACTCGACCCGGGCGTGGCCGTGACCCGGCGGACCTCACCGGGCGGGGCGGGCCCCGGGCCGGTGGCCGTCCAGCTGGAGCGGTTCGAGCGCCGGGTGGGGGTCGACCGCTCGCGCCTGGCCCTGCACCAGGAGTCCGAGCACGCCGAGCACTGAGCCCGGACCCCGCCCGGCCGCGGCGATGGCCGCCACGGCCCCCGTCGACCGGCGGCTGCTCGACGCCGACCCCCTCGAGGTGGCCCCCCGGCTCCTGGGGAAGGTCCTCTCGGTCGGGGGGCGGTCGGGCCGGATCGTCGAGGTGGAGGCCTACCGGGGCGCCGCCGACCCGGCCTCCCACGCCTACCGCGGTCGGACCGCGCGCAACGCCACCATGTTCGGACGCCCCGGCCTGCTCTACGTCTACTTCACCTACGGCATGCACTGGTGCGCCAACGTCGTCTGCGGCCCCGAGGGGGAGGCGGGGGCGGTCCTGCTGCGGGCCCTGGCGCCGCTCGAGGGCTGCGCCCAGATGAGGGCGGCCCGCACCGGGGCCCTGCGCCGGGCGGCGGGGACGTCGGCGGCCTCGGTGCCGGCCCGGCGGGCCCTCGCCGACCGGGACCTCTGCCGGGGTCCGGCCAACCTGGCCCGGGCCCTCGGGATCGACGGGGGCCACGACGGGGACGACCTGCTCGCTCCGGGGCCCACCAGGGGCCCTAGGCTGCTCGACGACGGGACGCCGCCCCCCGGTCGGCCGGCTCGCGGCCCGCGGATCGGGCTGACCCGGGCGACCCGCCAGCGGTGGCGGTTCTGGGTGGCCGGGGACGAATGCGTCTCGGGGCCCACGGGGCGGGCCCTGCGGCGGCCGCCGTCGCGTTGACGGTTCCCGCCGGCCCTGCTATTGTCAATCTTCCGCCGAAACGGACCGTTGGGTCCGCTCGGCAGGGTCGGGAACAGCGCCTCCGGGCGGGGTTCCCCAGATTCCGGCACCTCCGCCTGATGCAGGTGCGTGCCCGGTCGTTCCTTGAAAACGGAAGAGCGAGAGCCAAAAGCCAGTGCGGGCGGCTCGGGGTGCTTCGGCACCTTGGAGTCGTACGTCAATAAGCAGTACGCAAAATGGCGGGCGCCGACCGACCCTCGGGGAGGTCGAGCCTGCCAGTCAGCCGGACAGAGTCAAGTCCGGCTGACTCTCTGGTTCGCGGGGAGGCCCCACGGGGCCGATCCAAAGACCTCGATGGAGAGTTTGATCCTGGCTCAGGACGAACGCTGGCGGCGTGCTTAATACATGCAAGTCGAACGAGGTCCATTCGGTGGCAACACCGGAGAAGACCTAGTGGCGAACGGGTGAGTAGCACGTGAGCAACCTGCCCCGAAGACTGGGATAACACCGGGAAACCGGTGCTAATACCGGATACCCCCGTCGGATCGCATGATCTGACGAGGAAAGGATTCTGCTTCGGGAGGGGCTCGCGGCCTATCAGCTTGTTGGTGAGGTAACGGCTTACCAAGGCTACGACGGGTAGCTGGTCTGAGAGGACGATCAGCCACACTGGAACTGAGACACGGTCCAGACTCCTACGGGAGGCAGCAGTGGGGAATTTTGCGCAATGGGCGAAAGCCTGACGCAGCAACGCCGCGTGTGTGATGAAGGTCTTCGGATTGTAAAGCACTTTCGACCGGGACGAACACCCCTTGGCCAACATCCAAGGGCCTGACGGTACCGCCTTAGCAAGCACCGGCTAACTCTGTGCCAGCAGCCGCGGTAATACAGAGGGGGCTAGCGTTATTCGGAATTATTGGGCGTAAAGGGCGCGTAGGCGGTGTCTTAAGTGGGATGTGCAATCCCCGGGCTTAACCTGGGAACTGCATCTCAGACTGGGACGCTGGAGTGCTGGAGAGGGTGGTGGAATTCCACGTGTAGCGGTGAAATGCGTAGAGATGTGGAGGAACACCAGTGGCGAAGGCGGCCACCTGGACAGTAACTGACGCTGAGGCGCGAAAGTGTGGGTAGCAAACAGGATTAGATACCCTGGTAGTCCACGCTGTAAACGATGAACACTTGGTGTGGCGGGAGTTGACCCCTGCCGTGCCGTAGCTAACGCGATAAGTGTTCCGCCTGGGGAGTACGGTCGCAAGGCTGAAACTCAAAGGAATTGACGGGGGCCCGCACAAGCGGTGGAGCATGTGGTTTAATTCGACGCAACGCGAAGAACCTTACCTGGGCTCGAAAT
>JBKQNY010000103.1:0-3108 GCA_052145775.1 Acidimicrobiales bacterium | reverse complement strand
GGTGGCCCACGAGGTCGGGGCGTTGCGCCGCCAGGCGGATCCCGCTCAACCCCCCGAGCGACATGCCGGCCACCAGGCGGGCCCGCGGGGCCAGCACCGGCAGGGCCCGGGCCAGGTCACCGGCGTGGTGCCGTGGGTCGAAGGAGGCCTCGGCGGGGTCGGAGTGCCCGTGCCCGGCGAGGTCGACGGCGACCACCGGGCGACCGAGCGCCAGGGCCACCAGGTCCCAGGTGTGGGCGTTCTGCTGGCCGCCGTGCAGGAGCACCATCCCGGCCGCCCCCGGGGGGCCCCAGACCACGGCGCTCAGGCGGCGCCCCGGGGCGACCTCGACGCTGCGGCGGGTGAGCTGCTCGGGCTCGGCCCAGGGGATCCCGGCCTCCTCGGCGCTCTCCTTCAGGACGGCGAGCTCGTCGAAGGCCTCCCCGGTCGGCGACGTGGCGCTCACCGCGTGCGGTGCTCGCCGAGCAGGCGGGTGCCGATGACGTCCGCCGCCTCGAGGTCCTCGAGCTCCTCGGGGGAGAGCCCCAGCAGGTCGCCCAGCACCTCGGTGTTGTGCTGGCCGAGGGTGGGCGCCGGGCGGCGGTGCAGGCGTTCGGGCCCCGCCGAGAAGCGGGCCGGGTAGCCGTAGTGCACGCTCGGCCCGGTCACCGGGTGCTCGACCGTCTCCAGGAAGCCCCGCGCCACGAGCTGGGGGAGGTGCTGCACCTCGGCGCCGGCGACCACCTTGGCCACGGGCACGCCGGCCGGCCACAGCGCGGCGACGATCTCGTCCCCGGTGCGCTCCTGGCACCACGCCGCCAGGTGCTTGTCGATCTCGTCGTGGGCCGCCCGGCGCCCCGACATCGAGTCGAGCGAGCGGTCGGCCGCCCACCCGGGTTCGCCCAGGGCCCGGCGCAGGCCGCGCCACTGCTCGTCGGACTCGACCGCGATGGCCACCCAATGGTCCTTGCGCCCGTCGCCCTCGAGCTCGGCCGTGTTGTAGAGGTTCTGGGGGGCGCCGGTGGGGCCACGGTTGGCGTCGCGCTCCATCAGGTGCCCGAAGGCCTGGTACTCGAGGGGTTGCTCCGCCGTCACGTTGATGGCGCCACCGACCATCGGCACCTCCACCAGCATCCCCTCGCCGGTCTTGCGCCGGTGCTCGAGGGCGAGCAGCAGGGCCAGGACGGCGTGGGTCCCGGCCAGCGGGTCGCACATGCCGTTGGGGACCTGGGGCCGGTCGTCGGGGTACCCGGTCATCCAGGCCATCCCCGAGACCTGCTCCATGTTCTGGGCGTACCCCGTGCGTTCCCGCCACGGGCCCGACAGCCCGAAGGCCGGCATCCGGACGAAGACGATGTCGGGGCGCAGCCGCAGCACGCTGCCCTCGTTCAACCCCCACTGGTCCATGACCCGGGGGGCGTAGTTCTCGAGCACGACGTCGCAGCGCTCGATGAGGCGGCGGGCCAGCGCCCGGCCCTGGTCACTGCTCATGTCGAGGGTGACGCCGCGCTTGTTGGTGTTGGGACCGTGGAAGCTGGGCGTCCACTCCCACCAGCGGTCGTCCTCGGTGGTGCGCACGGTGTGGCCGCGGATGCCGTCGGGCCGCCGCACCGACTCGACGTGGATGACCTCGGCGCCGAGCATGGCCAGGAAGTGCCCGACGATGGGCCCGGCCCAGAAGGCGGTGAAGTCGGCCACCCGGATGCCCTCGAAGGGAAGCCGGCCCCGCGCCGCCTCGGTTCCCGTCGGTGGACGGCGGGCGGTCCGGACCTTGGCCTTCTCCAGGTGGGAGTGCTCGCCGAGGCGCGGCGGGGCCTGGGGCGCCCGGCGGGACGCCCCGGCGCCGAGGGTGTAGGGCACGTCGGGCTGGAGGCGACCCGAGCGCGGGTTCCTGAGGTAGAAGTGGCGCTCGACGAAGTGGTCGAACCCGGTGACCAGCCGTCCGTCCCCGACCGGGGCGGCGGGCACCCGCAGCAGGTCGGCCATCTCGAGGACCTCGGCGGTGGTACGCACCCCGCACCACTCGGCGGTCGCCGACTCGAGCTCCTCGCGCCGGAGCAGCCTCCCGGCGTAGGCGTAGAGCCGGTCGTCCTCGATCCACTCGGGGTGCTCGACCATCACGCAGAACGACTCCCACATGGTGGCGGTGGCCACCATGAAGCCGACCCAGGCGTCCTTGGTGGCGTAGATCGCCGGGATCAGGATGGAGCGGGTCGGGAGGCGCTCGGGCGGGGGGGGCGCCCCGGGCACCGGCATGGTCTGCCTGGTGGTCTGGTACATCTGCTCGGTCACCACCAGGGCCTCGAGGATCGAGACGTCGACCAGTTCGCCCACGCCGGTGTCCTGGGCCCGCTGCCAGGCGGCGAGGATCCCGACGGCCCCGAAGAGGCCGCCGAGCCACGCCGAGAGCCGCCCACCGATCTGGACCGGCGCCCGGTCGGGGTCGCCCCGGGCGAAGATGCCCCCCGACCACGCCTGGAGGGTCAGGTCGGCGGCCGGGGCGTCGGCCCACGGGCCCTCGAGGCCGAAGGGGGTGATGGCCCCGACCACCGCCGCGGGGGCGGCGCGCCGGAGGGCGGCGGGGCTGAAGGCGTCGTGGGCGGCCAGGCTGGACCCGGGCGTCCAGACCACGACGTCGGCCACGCCGAGCAGCCCGGTCGCCCACTGGAGATCCGAGGGGCGCTCGGCGTCGACCACCACGCTGCGCTTGGTGCAGGCCAGGAACTCGAAGAGCGGGCCGTCATCGCCCGGGGCCACCTCGGCGCCGATGGCCCACTCCCGCAGGGGGTCGCCCTCGGGTCCCTCGAGCTTGACGACCTCGGCCCCCCCGTCGGCCAGGGTCTTGGTGCAGTACCCCCCGGCCACCCCGCTCGAGAGGTCCACCACCACCAGGCCCTCGAGGGGCGCCGTCTTGGACGGCAGGAACGATGAGGGCGCCCCCGGCGGGCCCAGGTCGGTCAACGTGGCCTAGAAGAACTTGTAGAACTGGCGAGCGTTGAGCTCGCCGATGCGTGCCGCCTCGTCGTCGGGAATGTCGGCGACCGCCTCTTCGAGGATCTTGCGGCTGTTGGGGTAGTTGGAGTCATTGTGGGGGTAGTCCGCCTCCCACATGAGCTTGTCCAGCCCGAT
>JBKQNY010000102.1:0-20833 GCA_052145775.1 Acidimicrobiales bacterium | reverse complement strand
GGGGGGGAACCGTCACCTACGGGGGCCCCTGAGAGGGACGGCCGCCGGCAGCCGGCGGCCGGGTCGAGGTGGACGGGGGAGGCGGGGCGCTCCTGCCCGGCCTCCACGACCACCACCTGCACCTCCTGGCCCTGGCCGCCCGCCGCCGTTCGGTCGAGTGCGGGGCCCCGGCGGTGGCCGACCGACCCGGGCTGGGACAGGTGCTGCGGTCCGCCGCAGCCGGGGCCCGGCCCGGCGAGTGGGTGCGGTTCGTCGGGCACGACGACACGGTGGTCGGCCCGCTCGACGCCCCGTCCCTCGACGAGCTCCTGGGCCCGGTGGCCGACCGGCCGGTCCGGGTCCAGCACCGCAGCGGCCACCAGTGGGCGCTGAACTCGGCCGCGCTGGCGCGGGTACGCCTGGCGCTCGGCGACGCCGGGCTGGACGCCCTCGGACCGGGCGCCCGGCGCGGGGTGCTGTCGGGGGCCGACGCCGCCCTGCGGGCCGCCTGGGGATCCGACGGCTGGCCATGCCTCGCCGAGGTCGGGACCGAGCTGGCGCGCCTCGGGGTGACCGGCATGACCGACGCCACGGTGTCGACCGGGGGCGAGGAGGTCGCCCGGTTCGAGACCGCCCAGGCCTCGGGCTCCCTGCCCCAGCGGCTCTGCGTGCTCGGCCGCTCCGCCCCCGATCCGCCGGGAGGCCGCCTCGTGCGCGGGCCGTGCAAGATCGTCCTGTCCGAGGCCGACCTCCCGTCCCTCCACGCGCTGGCGGCGGCGGTCGCCGCGGCGGGTCCCCGGGGCGTGGCCCTCCACTGCGTGAGCCGGGAGTCGCTCGTGCTGGCGGCGGCGGCCCTGGGTCGCGCCGGCGGGGGACCGCACCGGATCGAGCACGGCTCGGTGGCCCCGCCCGAACTGGTCTCCCTGGTGGCCGACCTCCCGGTGACGGTGGTGACCCAACCCGCCTTCGTCGCCGCCCACGGGGACCGGTACCTGGCCGAGGTCGACCCGGCCGACCGCCCCTGGCTCTACCGCTTGGCCGGCTGGCGGGCGGCCGGCGTCCCGCTGGCCGGCAGCTCCGACGGGCCGTTCGGGCCCCTCGACCCGTGGGCGGCGATGCGCTCGGCCGTCGAGCGTCGCAGCGGCTCGGGGGCGACCCTCGGCGCCGACGAGGCCCTCACCCCCGAGGTGGCGCTGGGGCTCTACCTCGGGGCCCTGGACGACCCCGGCGGCCCCCGTCGGCGGGTGGTGCCGGGGGCGCCGGCCGACCTATGCCTGTTGCGGACCGGGTGGGCCGAGGCCCAGGGCGCGCTCGAGGCCGGCCTGGTGCAGGCCACGATCTGCGACGGGCAGGCCGTCTACTGCGCCTGAGGCCGGCACCGGGTCCCCGGGGTGGCGGTACCATGCCGGTCGAGGTGCGGTTGACGACGATGGAGGAACGATGACGACGGCTGACGCGGGCAAGGTCGCGGGCGAGCAGCGGATGCTGATCGACGGCAAGCTGGTCGAGGCCCGTTCGGGCAAGCTCTTCGACAACCTGAACCCGGCCACCGAGGAGGTCCTGGGTCAGGTGGCCGATGCCGGCCACGAGGACATGGACGCCGCCATCGCCGCCGCCCGGCGGGCCTTCGACGAGGGCCCGTGGTCGACCGACCACGAGCTGCGCAAGCGGTGCATCCTCCAGCTGCAGGCCGCGCTGGAAGAGGAGCGCGAGCTGCTCCGGGCCGAGCTGGTGGCCGAGGTCGGCACCCCGGTCCTGCTTACCTACGGTCCCCAGCTCGACGCCCCGCTGTCGGAGGGGTTGACCTGGCCCGCCAACTTCATCGACGAGTTCGCCTGGGAGCGCGACCTGCCCGAGGGCACCGCCTTCGGGACCCGCAGCCGGCGCTGGGTGGCCAAGGAGGCCGTGGGCGTGGTGGGGGCCATCGTGCCGTGGAATTTCCCCTTCGAGGTGACGATCAACAAGCTGGGCCAGGCCCTGGCCACCGGCAACACCGTGATCCTGAAGGCCGCCCCCAACACGCCGTGGAACGCCACGCGCATCGGCCGGCTGGTGGCCGAGCGCACCGACTTCCCCCCCGGGGTCCTCCAGGTGGTCACCACCGCCGACAACACGGTGGCCGAGGACCTGGTGACCGACCCGCGGGTCGACCTCATCTCCTTCACCGGCTCGACCGCCGTCGGGCGGCGGATCATGGCCCAGGGGGCGCTGACCCTCAAGCGGCTCTTCCTCGAGCTCGGCGGCAAGTCGGCCGACATCGTGCTCGAGGACGCCGACTTCGAGGCGAAGCTGGCCATGGCCTGGACGGTCTGCACCCACGCCGGGCAGGGCTGCGTGATGCTGACCCGGATGCTGCTGCCGCGCTCGCGCTACGACGAGGGGATCTCCCTCATCGAGGCCGGTTTCCGCAACGTCCCCTACGGCGACCCCACCGACGCCGGCAACCTCCAGGGACCCCAGATCAGCGCCGTCCAGCGCGACCGGGTCCTGGGCTACATCGAGAAGGGCAAGGCGGAGGGGGCACGGGTGGTGGTGGGCGGCGGCCGCCCGGCCCACCTCGGCAAGGGCTACTACGTCGAGCCCACCCTCTTCGCCGACGTGGACAACTCGATGACCATCGCCCAGGAGGAGATCTTCGGACCGGTCCTGGTGGTGGTGCCCTTCGACGACGACGACGACGCCGTGCGCATCGCCAACGAGAACCAGTACGGCCTCGGGGTGGGGGTGACGGCGGGGACCGAGGAGCGGGCCATCGCCGTGGCCAAGCGGGTGCGGGCGGGCACCGCGTCGATCAACGGCGGCATCTGGTACGGGGCGGACTCTCCTTTCGGCGGCTACAAAGCCAGCGGCATCGGGCGCCAGAACGGCCTCGAGGGGTTCGAGCAGTACCTGGAGACCAAGACCTACGCCGGACCGGTGCGCGACTAGGTCAGCACGCCGTCCGGCGTCACCCGCCGGGACGTCACCTCAGGCGATCGCCGCAATAGATGCGGCGGGGCTGCATGGCCTTGGGCACTCCGCCGACCGAAGCGGACAGGTCTTCGGCCAGATGTAGGCGACGTGGTCACCTAGTGGCGGATGGAATGGTGGTGCTTCCCGCGACCGGCGGCGATGTACCCGCCGCCGGTCGTGCCTGACTGGGTAACGGGGCGCATCGGCGCGCTGGCGACGGAGCCCCCGACGGTCTTCTCACAGCCCTTGTCCGGCGACTGGTGCGGGCGCGCCGGGCAAGCGTGTGCGGCGGCGGAGACGGGTGCGTTCGTCTGCACGGCCACGCCCAGGGAGAGCACAACGACGATCCCCAGACCAGCGCGCACGCGCACCGCCACAGGCTACCTCGTGTCTTTCGACGGCAGGCAGGGGAACCGGGCGCGACCGGAGCCGGCCGAGGGGATGGATCCAACGATGCCGACGCCGTGGACCAGCTTGCGCGGTCGGCTCACTGCCATCTGGGACAGTGGCTGCGTTTCGATTGCATGGCTGCATCATCGGTCGTACGCTGCAGCTGGCGGTGAACGCAGGGCTCAAACTGAGCCGCGGAGGGGCGGATGAGGCGAGTCTCGTGCAGAAGTGGCTGTTCGACGCACGTGCCGGAACGGCAACGCGGTGTCGACCCCTGCGCCCGAACGTGCCGTGGGGTCGAAGCTCCCCGAGCTAGGTGCTCCCGGTGAGGCTTCGGCCCAGGGCTACGGGCCGCGTCAAAGGGCGCGGGTTACGGGTCGCCCTGGCGCCCATCCTCCTCGCCGGGTTCTCGTTCTCCGGCGCCCTCGGGAGCCTGGAGACGCTCCAGGGTTCACCGGCCGGGGCGGCGCAGACAGGGACCGGAGTTGTAGGGAGCCACTACGCCGTCTTGGTCCTCGAAGGCTTGCCCAGCCTCACATACAACGAGGAGGAGATCAGCCCGAACGGCCAGTGGGTGATCGCCGGGAGCTTGGCTCCATCCACTTCAAATCCGTACTACCTGCTGCAGATTGGCGAGACACCGGGTAGATCACCGTCGGTGGTCGGCGTCACCGACCTCTACACATTCTCGCAGGTCACAGCAGCGCAGGCCGCTCACGGCATCACGCCCTTCGGCAGCACGGCCCCCTCCCATACCGAAACACCCATCGGTGCGTGCGGCACAAGCGACCCCCTGGCGCAGAACAGTTCGGGAATTGTCGTCGGGACCACCTATCTGACGCCGCCCAACGGTGGGCCGTTGCAGTCGACATGCGGCGCCTTCGTGTACAGCGCCCACACGGGATCGGAACTGCTGAGCGACCTGTTGGGCAATGCCAACTTCTTCGCCTACCGGGGCCAGGGCATCTCCAACAACGGCTTCATCGTCGGCGACGGCTTGACGCAGCGGAATTTCTCCGTGGCCTACCTGGCGTACCCGATGACACTGCCGACCGTCACAAGCGTCACCCCGGACGTGGGCACCGTCGCCGGCGGCACGTCGGTCACGATCGAAGGGTCCAATTTCAACACCAACGCCGGGTCGACCAGCTTCGTCTTCGGCGTCACATCGCTTCCGTACCTTTCGGGGAAGCCGGCGACCAACGTCGACTGCACGACGACCTCGCTCTGCACGATGACAACCCCAGCCGGAAAACCCGGGACGTACGACGTCTACGCGTCCACGGGTGTCGGCTACAGCGAGCCAGATCCGACAGACGATGACTTCACCTACGTCCAGGTCCCCTACATCTCGTCGGTGACACCCAAGGGCGGCCCGCTCGCCGGCGGGAATACAGTCATCATCCACGGCTCCGGCTTCAATAACTCGAGTCTCCCGCTCACCACAGTGGAGTTCGATCTCGGCCCGTCACACGGCACAGCAACGATTGCACCGGTGGGGGACATCTACGTGCTGTCGAATACAGCGATCAGAGTCACGGCACCCGACGCCCGGGCGGTCGCGAATGGCTCACCGACCCTCTACACGTCGATTGAACTGACGTTCACCGACGCCGAAGGCACCCGAATATATTCCGAGACGGCCACACCGACAGATGCCGCCTACGCCTTCGGCGTTCCCGTGATCAATAGCGTTGACCCCGGCGGCGGCCCGCTGGGCGGCGGCAATCGCATCGTGATCAGCGGATCGGGGTTCGAGGGCAACGGACTCGGGGCGCTGACAGGTGTGGACTTCGCGGCGGCGACACAGACATCAACGCGACCGGCGTTGAAGGTCGGTCCCGCAGACGTCACAGTGGTATCCGACAACGAGATCGTGGTCACAGAGGCTCCGGACGCCACAACACCTACAAACCATGATTCGACGTTCGCCTCGTCCGTCTCCGTCGTGTTCAAGGCCGCCGACGGGACCATTACCCACAGCGTTCCCGCCACCGATGGCGACGACGACTACTTCTTCGGCGCCCCCGTGATCGACTCACTCACCCCGACAGTCGGGCCGGCCACAGGGGGCAACACGATCCTCGTCCACGGCTCAGGCTTCGAGAACCCGGCCCTGCAGCTGACATCGGTGGTGTTCACGACAGGCGCCGAGACAGGGACCGTTTCCCTCGCCGCACCCATCTACACGGTCGTCTCCGACGACGAGATGAAGATCACAGCTCCGGACGCCAGCGATGACTTGGGAACATCGGGGATCCTCGACACGTACTTGTACGTCAAATACAAGGTCAAAGACGAAGCCACAGTCACCGTCACGAGCGATCCCCTGGAACCCGGGGACAACGAGTACGTCTACGGTGTGCCGTTGATCGAGGCGGTCGATCCTGAAGGTGGCCCTCTTGACGGCGGAAACTCCATCGCGCTCAAGGGTTCGGGATTCGACAACGCCGACCTCAGCCTGAAAAGCATCGACTTCTACGCGGCAGATTCCGGCAAAGGGCCGGACAGCGGCACAGACAGCACCACGCCGCTGCTCCAGGTCACATGCGTCTCGACGGACACATGCGACGTCGCCTCGGACACAGAGATCGACGTCGTAGCGCCCACAGCCACAGACGCCGGCACATCCGGCGACGCCGTGCTCTCCACCGAGATCACGGCCGTCTTCACCGCGAACAACAGCGGCGACGAGGTCGACAGCCAGCCGCTCGCCGAGGGGGACAACGACTACGTCTTCGGTGCACCGGTGGTCGATTCCGTCACTCCTGAGGGTGGCTCTCTCGACGGAGGCACAACCATCCTGATCGACGGATCGGGGTTCGAGGAACCCGGTTTGACCCTGGAGTCCGTGGCCTTCTCTCCCCTGGACGACACAGTTGAGTCCGACACTCTCTTGGCCAGTGACACAGACGTCACCATCCTCTCGAACACAAAGATCGAGGTGAAGACCCCGGACGCCTCGGGTCCGGCGGGAACAAGCCCGACCCTCGACACCGAGGTCACGGTCGTCTACAGCGACGAGACAGAACGAACAGTTCTCAGCGTGCCGGCGGTGGAAGGGGACAACGACTACACCTTCGGGGCTCCGGTGGTCACCGCGATTGATCCCGCGGGGGGACCGGAAGAGGGCGGGAACACCATCACGGTGCTCGGTTCGGGCTTCGACGACCCGGACCTCCAATTGACCAGCGTGAGCTTCGAGCCCGAAGGGGACACAGGCGGGTTGGACGAGGTCAGCGTGGACGGTTCCGATATCCACGTCGTGTCGAACACAGAGATCCAGGTCGTCGCCCCCGACGTGACCGACCAGCTGACAGAGGGTCAGGATGTGCTGTTGGCCGCCGTGACCGCTCACTTCACGGCCGACGACGACACCGCGGTGGAGAGCGTTCCCGCGGCGGTGGGTGACAACCTGTACACGTTCGGGGCGCCGACGATCGATTCGGTGGCGCCCGACGATGGACCGTTGGGGGGCGGCAACACCATCACGATCACTGGTTCGGGATTCGACGAGCCCGGCCTCACGCTGACGGGCGTCAACTTCGATCCCGGAGGGGATTCAGAGGGATCTGCGGCCTTCAGCGCAGACCCCGACCAGATCCACGTCGTGTCGGACACAGAGATCGAGGTCACGGCCCCCGACGCCACCGCGGCGGCTGACGGGGCCCCACACCTGCAGACCACAATCACGGTCACCTTCACCGACACAGAAGGCTCCGAGATCGACAGCGTCCCGAGCACCGAGGGTGCCAACGAGTACACCTACAACGAGACGGCGACCATCACACAGGTACTGATGTACGGCGGGAGCAGCGACCCGACCATCGTCGTCCACGGACATGGATTCGGAACAGAGCCGGGTGCTGTCTCCCCCTGCGCGTCGGGTGGAGAGGACTTCGCCAACGACGATCTCTCGTTCGGGGACCTCACGACGCTCACCGGGGCCGGGGCTGTCGGGGACTGCATCGGCCTCGACGTCTCGACCTACACCAACACAGAGATCGAGTTCACCCTCGGGGCCGGCTACTCGAACTATCCGGTCGTGGCCGCCGGTGACCAGTTCACCGTCGACGTCTACGGCGCCATCTATACGGGCACCGTTAGCTGGAATGCTCAGACGATCCAGTTCACATCGTCACCCCCGTCCCCCGCGGTGGTCGGTGGCAAGGGGTACACGCCGCAGGCGACCTCCTCGGCCGGCCTGCAGGTGGCCATCACCGTCGACCACACCAGTTCCGCTGTCTGCGGGATCACAGATGGAGTGGTGAGTTTCTTTGCTCCCGGGACGTGCACCCTTGACGCCAACCAACCCGGGAACCTCCTGTACCCCGCCGCCACACAGGTACAACAGTCCTTCACCGTGGACCAGCCGACGACGTCGGTCACGGTCAGCGGGACAGGCACGGTAAACGCCGGAGCCACCTACAGCGCTTCTGCCTCGGGCAACGGCAACCCCGCACCCACCTACGCGCTCGTGGCCGGAGCCCCGTCCTGGCTGTCGATCAACGCCACAACCGGGGCCATTTCGGGCTCGGTGCCGACCGACATCACTACCTTCTCCTACTCGGTCAAGGCCACCAATTCGGTCGGACACGCCACCAGCTCGACCCAGATGGTGACGGTGGACCAGCCGACGACGACGGTCACGCTCAGCGGGACAGGCACGGTCTCTGGAGGGACCACCTACAGCGCCGTCGCCTCGGGCAACGGCAACCCCGCACCGACCTACGCGCTGGTGGCCGGTGCCCCGGCCTGGCTGTCGATCAATGCCACAACCGGAGCCATCGCCGGCACAGTGCCGACCAACATCACCTCCTTCTCCTACTCGGTCAAGGCGACCAACACAACGGGCACTGCCACCAGCTCGACCCAGACGGTGACGGTGGACAGCGCCCCCACGCAGGTCACAGTGACGGGCTCGTCAACGGTCGACGCCGGGGCCACCTACAGCGCCTCCGCCTCGGGCAACGGCAATCCCGCACCGACCTACGCGCTGGTGGCCGGTGCCCCGTCCTGGCTGTCGATCGACGCCACAACCGGGGCCATCGCGGGCACCGTGCCGACCAACCTCGCCACCTTCTCCTACTCGGTCAAGGCCACCAACCCGGTCGGACACGCCACCAGCTCGACCCAGACGGTGACGGTGGACCAGCCGACGACGACGGTCACGGTCAGCGGGACGGGCACGGTGGACGGCGGTGCCACCTACAGCGCTTCTGCCTCGGGCAACGGCAATCCCGCACCCACCTACGCGCTGGTGGCCGGTGCCCCGTCCTGGCTGTCGATCGACGCCACAACCGGGGCCATCTCGGGCTCGGTGCCGACCAACCTCACCACCTTCTCCTACTCGGTCAAGGCCACCAACACCACGGGCACTGCCACCAGCTCGACCCAGACGGTGACGGTGGACAACGCCCCCACCCAGGTCACAGTCACGGGCCCGTCAAAGGTCGGTGCCGGTGCCACCTACAGCGCCAGCGCCTCGGCCAACGGCAACCCCGCCTCGACCTTCACCCTGGTCAACGCCCCGGCGTGGCTGCACAGCACCGGGGCCGGCGCCATCTCGGGCACGGTGCCCTCGACAGGCCTCACCAGCTTCACCTACCAGGTCAAGGCCGCCAACGCCGCCGGGTCCGCCTCCAGCCCGACCCAGACGGTCACCGTCACAGCCTCGACGAAGCCGACCAAGCCGGCCTTCACCTCGGCGGCGTCGACCACGGCCAGCGTCGGGAAGACCGTCACCTTCGAGGTCGCCACCACCGGCTCTCCTGCCGCCACCATCACCGAGACGGGCGCGCTGCCCACCGGGGTGCACTTCAGTGCCGGCACCTCGGGCACAGCCACCCTGAGCGGTGCGCCGACAGCGGGGACCGGCGGCGTGTACCCGCTCAAGCTCAAGGCCACCAACAGCGCGGGGTCGGTCACCCAATCCTTCACGCTGACCGTCGACCAGCCACCGGCCATCACCTCGGCCGCCACCTACAGCGTCAAGGTCGGTGGAACAGCCAAGTTCAAGGTGACCACCACCGGCTATCCGGCGGCCACCGTGTCGCTCAGCACACCGTTGCCCAGCGGCTTGGTGTTCACCACAGCGGGTAAGGGCACGGCCACCATCACGGGGACGCCGGCGGCGGGCACCGGGGGCACCTACAACTTCGAGGTGCTGGCCACCAACGGCCAGGGGACACCAGCCGTCCAGCACTTCACCCTCACGGTGACCCAGGCCCCGCCGGTCTTCACCTCGGGAACCTCGGTCACGGCCACCGTCGGCCAGCCGTTCACCTTCGGGATCGGCACCACCGGCTACCCCGCCGCCACCGTCACCGAGTCGGGCACGCTGCCCACCGGGGTGCACTTCAGTGCCGGAACCTCCGGCACAGCCACCCTGAGCGGTGACCCGACAGCGGGGACCGGCGGCGTCTACCAGCTCAAGCTGAAGGCCACCAACAGCGCCGGGTCGGTCACCCAGACCTTCACACTGACCGTCGACCAGCCACCGGCCATCACCTCGGCGGCCACATACAGCGTCAAGGTCGGTGGGACGGCCAAGTTCAAGGTGACCACCACCGGCTACCCGGCGGCCACCTTGTCCCTCAGCGCTCCATTGCCCAACGGCCTGGTGTTCACCACAGCGGGCAAGGGCACGGCCACCATCACCGGGACGCCGGCGACGGGCACCGGGGGCGTCTACAGCTTCGAGGTCATCGCCACCAACGGCCAGGGGACACCGGTCGTCCAGCACTTCACCCTCACGGTGAGTTGAGCGGTCGTGGTCAGGACGAGCCGACAGTTCCGCCAACCCGGACGGAGGTTTGGCTGCCAAGGGTGAGGAGGGCCATCGGCGCGCCGGCAGTGGCACTGGTCTCGCTCGAAGCCCTTGGAGCACGATCCCGCAGGTCAAGGCCGATCGGACGCCCAATGGGGCAGTTCCGGGGAGTTTGCCCGCGGGCCGATATGGGGAGAGCAGCAGCCGGGCTGTTGCGCCGTCACGACGCGTGGACCGGCAGCATCGCGTCCTCGGAGCCCTGGACCACTCGGAAGGCGACGGAGCCCCCGCCCCCACGGGCGTTCGCGCACGTACCCGCGAGACGTACCGAGCCCTGGCTTCAAGGTCCGCCCAGTCGGAGAGAGGGTGGTCTCCGACCCAGTACTTCGTGCGCAGGGATCGAGCCGCGAAGCGGTCGGTCAGCTCCTGGACGACGCCCGGCCGGATCGCCCTGACCTGGGCGTTCTCACAAAATAGCGCCCTTCACCTTGAGCTCGAGCAGCGTGTCGGTGTCGAGGCCCAGCTCGCCCAGGACCTCGTCGGTGTGCTCGCCGTGGTCGGGGGCCCGGGTGAGGTCCGGGGCGACCTCGTCGAACTGGAGCGGTGAGGGCACGATGCGAAAGACCGTGCCCGACTTGGCCTCGATGTCGCGGACGTAGCCGTTGGCCAGGGCCTGGGGGTCCTCCAGGACCTCGGCCGCCGTCTGCACCGGGGCCCACACCCCCTTGGCGTCGGCCAGGATCTCCTTCCACTCGGCGAAGGTCCGCTTGGCGAACAGTTCGTCGAGGAGGGTCACGGCGGCCACCGAGTTCTCGGCCCGGGCCCGGGCGTCGACGAAGCGCGGGTCCTCGGCCAGCTCGGGTGCACCCAGCAGGGTGACCAGGTCGGGCCAGTAGCGGTCGGACTCCAGCATGACCAGCGACAGGAACCGCCCGTCGGAGGTGCGGTAGTTGCCCACGATCGGGTTCGGGGTCTTTCGGCGGTCCCCGCGAGGCATGCGGGAGAAGCCGAAGAGGCCGGCGGCCAACGAAGAGGCGCCGGTGGCCCACATGGAGGTGGCCAGCAGCGAGTTGTCGACCACCACGGCCTCACCGGTGCGCTGGCGGTGGTAGAGGGCGGCCGAGATGCCCCCGGCGATGGTGAGGCCGCCGATCACGTCGCCGAAGGCCGGGCCGGGCTGCATGACCGGGTAGCCCTCGGGGTCCGAGATGATGTCAGCCGGGCCGCCCCGGCCCCAGAAGGTGCACCCGTCGTAACCGCCGCGCTCGGCCTCGGGCCCCCGCTGCCCCTGGCCCGAGCCCCGCACGTAGATGATGTCGGGGTTGACGGCCCGGATGTCGTCCAGGTCGATGCGCAGCTTGCGGCGGGCCTGGGGCCGGAAGTTGGTGAGGAAGACGTCGGCCGTGGCGCACAGCCGGAGCAGGAGGTCGTGCCCCTCCTCGGTGGCCATGTCCAGGCCCACGCTGCGCTTGCCGCGGTTTGGCAGCTCCATCATGAACGAGACGCCCCCCGGCCCGGTCGGGATGAGCCCGGAGGCGGCCAGTCCCCGCTGGGGGTCGCCGGTCTCGGGGTGCTCGATCTTGATGACGTCGGCGCCCCACTCGGCCAGCACCGCCCCGGCCACCGGCACGTAGGTCCACGAGGCCACCTCGACCACCCGTATGCCGTCCATGATCCCCATCGGTTCGCCTCCCCTTGCGGTGAGCCCGCGGCGCTCGGCCGGCCGGAGCCGCCCGATGCTTGCCGACCCGACCCGAGCCGTCAAGGTGCGCCCGGGGGTCAGCCCTCTATGGAAATGGCCGATTCGGGGCAGGCGTCGACGGCCTGCCTGGCCTCGCCCTGGTACTCGGGCGGGACCTCTTCGAGCAGGACCACGGAGTGGCCCTCGTCGTCGGCGTCGAAGACATGGGGGGCCAGGGAGTAGCAGCGGCCGTGGCCGGTGCAGCGGTCGGGGTCCAGCACGATGCGCACGCGGCGAGCGTAGCGGGGCCGCTGAATCCGGTCGTGGTTGGCGCTGGTACGCTGCGATTTCGAGTCGTCGCGGCCCGCGGCGAGGGACCAGGTGGCGGCCGCAGGGCCCCGGCGGACGCCCGCCGGGGCGTGGTCGCCGCCGGAGAGGAGCATCGATGCCCGACGCCGTCATCGTCTCGGCCTGCCGCACCGCCATCGGGACGTCCCGCAAAGGGACCCTGGCCGAGACCGACGCCTCCGTGCTGGCCCGGGCGGTCGTCGAGGCCTCGGTCGAGCGCACCGCGATCCCGACCAAGGAGTTCGACGACCTGATCCTGGCCGAGACCCTCTACGGCGGCGGGGTGATCGCCCGGTACGTGGCCGTCGAGGCCGGCATGGACTCGGTCCCTGGCCTGGCCGAGAACCGCCACTGCGCGTCCGGCCTGGCCGCCGTGCAGACGGCGGCCGCCTCGATCATGGCAGGCATGGACCAGGCGGTGATCGCCGGCGGCGTCAATTCCTTCTCCACCGCGCCGAGCGAGAAGAGGCGGGTGGCGGGGACGCAGGACTGGGTCGACTGGATGTCGCCGTCGCACCCCGACACCCCCGACGCGCCGTCGCGCGACATGTCGATCACCGTCGGCTGGAACACGGCCAAGATCCTGGGCATCTCCCGGGAGGAGATGGACGCCTGGGCGCTGGGGTCCCACGAGCGGGCGGTGGCCGCCATCGACGAGGGCCGGTTCGCCACAGAGATCGTCCCGTTGAAGGTGACCACCACCGACGGCTCGGCCGTGGTCTTCGAGGTCGACGAGCACCCCCGCCGGGGGACCTCGATGGAGAAGCTGGCCTCCCTCAACCCCCTCCACCCCGAGATCCCCGACTTCTCGATCACCGCCGGCAACGCCTCGGGCCTCAACGACGCGGCGGCGGCCCTGGTGCTCACGTCCGACGGCTTCGCCGCCGGCCACGGCCTGGCCCCCCTGGGCACGGTGCGCTCATGGGCCTCGGTCGGCGTCGACCCCTATGAGACCGGGATGGCCCCCACCGTGGCCATCCCCAAGGCCCTGGCCAAGGCGGGCCTGGCCGTCTCCGACGTCGCCTTGTGGGAGATCAACGAGGCGTTCGCCGTGGTGCCCGTGGCCGCCTGCAAGGTGCTCGACATCGACCCGGCCCTGGTCAACGTGAGCGGCAGCGGCTGCAGCCTGGGCCACCCCATCGCGGCCACCGGCGCCCGCATGCTGACCACCCTGGTCTACGACCTCCGCCGCCGCGGCGGGGGCATCGGCGTGGCCGCCATGTGCGCCGGCGGGGGCATGGGCTCGGCCGTCGTCGTCGAGGTCCCCGCCGGGTAGCCGGGAGGGGGCTCGGGGGTCACGCGGTGGGCTACCTCGACGAGCGGGCGGGCCTCGGGGGTCGGCTCGCCGTGCTGGTCGGCGGGGGAGGGGGTCTCGGGCGCGCCTGCGCCGTCGACCTGGCCGGGGCCGGGATGCGCCTGGCCCTGTGCGACCGCGACGCCGAGAGCCTGGGCGACACGGCGGCGGCCATCGCCGGCGCCGGGGGCACGGTCACCACGTCGGTCCTCGACGCCCGGGAGCCCGACGCCCTGGCCGGTTTCTTCGCCGAGGTCGACCGCGACCACGGGCCGCGCGCCGACGTGCTGGTGAACGTGGTGGGCGGCACCTTCCACCAGCCCTTCACCGAGTCGAGCCCCAAGGGGTGGGAGGCGCTGGTGCGGGCCAACTTCACCTGGCTGCTCCACTCGACCCGGCTGGCCGTCGACCGGATGCGCCCGGCCGGGGGCAGCATCATCAACCTCACCTCGATCGAGGCCCACCGGGCCGCGCCGGGCTACGCCGTCTACGCCGCCATGAAGGCGGCGGTGACCAGCCTCACCCGCAGCCTGGCCGTGGAGCTGGCGCCCGAGGGCATCCGGGTGAACACCATCGCCCCCGACTACATCCCCACCCGGCCCCTCGAGGGGCTCGCCGCCGGCGAGGACGACGAGGTGGCGGCGCTCCACCACCGGATCGCCACGCCCATGGGACGGGCCGGGACCTTCGCCGACGCCGGGGGGTGCGCCATCTTCCTGGCCTCGGACCTCTCCTCGTTCGTCACCGGCAGCACCCTCCACCCCGACGGGGGTGCCCTGGCCGCCGCCGGGTGGTTCAACTGGCCCGGCGACGGCTACCTCAACCACCCGCCGCCGGCCGTCCTCGAGCACCTGCTCGGGCGCTGACCCCCCGGCCCGCCGGCGGCTCAGCCCACGGCCACCGAGCGGCCCCCGCTCCACTTGCGCAGCAGGATGAACCCGCCCTTCAGCGCGCCGCGCTCGTGGGCGCCGAAACCCATGGTGGTGCCGGCCCGGCCGAGCGAGGCCGGGAGCCTCTTCACCCGCTCGAGGGCGTCCTTCACCCCGGCCGGGGTGAGCAGCTCGGCCCCGGCCAGGGCCTCGACCGCCAGACGCCCGAGGTCGTCCCCGGCGGCCACCTGGAACGCCAGCCCCGCATCGTCCCCCCGGCCGGCCAGGAGCCCGGCCAGGCGCGGGTTGTCCTCGGACCAGACGTCGACGTAGGTCCAGCCCTCCCACCGGGCCGCCCACTCGGGGAAGGCGTAGCCGAACAGGAGGGCGGAGTTGGCGAAGACCGGCGGGTGGGCGACCCCGTCGAGCGCCCGGCCCAGGGCGCCGGCCGACAGGCCGAGGCCGAGGTAGCACAGGGCGTCGGCCTCGGTGGCGCCGAGGCGCGCCGCCACCGGGGCCAGGTCCTCGGCCACCGGGGAGACCAGGATCCGGCCGACGACCTCCAACCCCTCGCGGGCCGCGGCCCGGTCGAAGAACGAGCCGTAGCGGCGGCCGATGGGGGAGCGGTCCTGGACCACCGAGACCCGGCGGAGGCCGAGCGAGGAGAGGTGCGCGGCCAGGAGGTACGGCTCCTCCTCGAGCGACCCGATCTGGTACTGGAACATCCACTCGCTGCGGGTCTCCTCGCTCCCGGTCCAGTTGCAGCACGGGATGCGGGCGGCGTCGGCCAGGTCCCGCACCACCAGCCCGTTGTCGGTGATGGTGGGCCCGAGCACCACCAGCGGCTGGCGCGCCACCAGCCGACCGAACGCCTCGGTGACGGCGGCCGCCGTGCCGGTCGGCAGCCCCTCGGCCGCCTCGGACTCGAACTGGACCGGCCGGTCGATCCGGCCCGCCTCGACCGCCTGGGCCACCACCTGGCGGACCCCGGCCACCAGCGCGCCCTCGGGCCCGGGACGGTCGGCCAGGATCCCCACCACGATGGGGGCGGAGCGGGTCACGCCGCCACCCCCATCCCCACCGCCGTGCACTCGCCGCCGAGCGACGCCGAGCGGCGCGCCGCCTCGAGCGCCCGCATGGTGGCCAGGCCGTCCTCGAAGGTGGCGGGCCGGGGCCCGGGGCCCGGGGGCTCGCCGCCGACGGCCCGGCGGAACGCCTCGGCCAGGCGGATGTAGGGCGGCAGCTCGAGGCGGGTCATGGCGGCCAGCGGGCCGACGTCCTCTCCGTCGAGCGCCGGCAGGGCGAGGTCACCGGGCACCTCGAGGGGACGGCCCGCCGGCGACCCGGCGTCGGCCAGCAGCACCGTCTCGCCGTCGGCCCACAGCCTCCCGCGGGTCCCCACCACCCGGGTCATGGCCGCGGGGGGCCCGAGGTCGGCCGCGCTCTGGACGAGGACCACCTCGGTCCCGCTCCCGGCGGTGGCCCGCAACGAGAAGGAGTCGTCGGCCTCCCCGTCGGGGGCGGCCACCGGCGGGAGGGTGGCGCTCAGCGACGAGACGGGCCCGACCCACTGGAGGACGGCGTCGAGCCGGTGGCTGCCCGAGGCGCCGAGCCAGCCGCCCCCGCGGGCGGGGTCGGTCCACCAGCCGGGCATGGCCGCGGTCAGAAGCATGGGGGTAAACGAGGCTGAGACGACCATCCGGGGCTCGCCCACCATGCCCTCGGCGAGGGCCCAGGCGATGGCCGACTGGGCCCGGGCCCAGCGGAACTCGTGGCCGACCACCGCCGCCACCCCGGCCGCCCGCGCCTCGTGCACGAGGCGCTCGGCCTCGGCCACGTCGAGGGTGAAGGGCTTCTCCACCAGGACGTGGCAGCCCGCGGCCAGGGCCTCGTGGGCCAGCGGGGCGTGGGCGGCCGGCGGCGCGGCCACCGACACGGCGTCCACCCCCACCTCCAGCGCCTCGGCCAGCGACCCGCAGGGCCGGACCGCCCCGAGCCGCGCCGCCCGGCGCCGGGTGCGCTCGGAGTCCCGGCCGACCAGGGCCGCCACCTCGAAGCCGGCGCGCCGCAGGGCCGGGACATGGATCCGGGCCCCGAAGGAGGTGCCCACCACGGCCACCCGGGGGCTCATCGACCGGTCCTCACCGCGACCCGGCCGGCGGCCAGCCCGCCACCAGTCCGAGCTCGGCGCAGAGCGGCTGGCTCTCCACCAGCGACCCGTTGTCCGGGGGGTCCGCCGGGTCGTCGGCCAGCCAGGCCACCACGGCACCGCACACCTCGGGCGGCGCCGCCGCGCTGAGGTCGAGCCCCTCCTGGGCGGCCGCGTGGAGGGCCATGCGCTCGGTGGCGATGAACCCGGGATGGACGTTGTAGGCGCGGATCCCCCGCTCGCCCAGCTCGACGGCGAGGATGCCGGCCACCTTGAAGAGCGCCGCCTTGCCCACCGCGTAGCCGAGGCCGTAGCTGCCCATCGCCACCGGGTCCACGTAGGCCACGGCCGACGTCACGTTGAGCACGGTCCCCCGGCCGCGCCCGACCATCTGGGGCACCAGCAACGAGACGAGGGCCAGCGGGCCCATCACGTCCACCTCGAGCTCCTCACGCAGGTCGGGCACCGCCAGGTCGAGTACCCGGGCCTGGGCCCCGCGCCCGGTGTAGATGGCGTTGTTGACCAGCACGTCGACCCGGCCCCACGCCCCGAGCACCTCGGCGGCGCCGACCCCGACCGAGAGCGGGTCGGCCAGGTCCATGGCCACCTCCAGCGCCCGGGCCCCCTCCCGGCGAACGAGGGCGGCGGTGGCCTCGAGGCTGCCGGGCAGGGGGCGCACCGTGCCGTCGTGGGCCACGTCGGACCCGGTGCCCTCGCGCCGGGTCCGGGCCGCCACCGCCACGTCGAAGCCGGCCCGGGCGAGGCAGACCGCGGCGGCCCGGCCCACCCCGCGGCTGGCCCCGGTGACGAGGGCCACCCTGCGGTCACTGGTCATCGGTTCCCCCGGTCGCTGGTCGGGCGGCTGGCCTTCGCCGACCACGCTAACGGAGGGCCCGGCGGTCGCGCCGGGCTCCGAAGGCCCCCGCGGGCGGCCACTAGAGTGCCCGTGTCCTCGGGGGCAGGCCCCGGCGGTCCGGCGAAGGCGAGGGGCAGGCATGGAGATCGACGGAGCATCGGCGCTGGTGACCGGCGGGGCCGGCGGCCTGGGCGAGGCCACGGTCCGGCGCCTGGTGGCGGCCGGGGCGAAGGTGATCGTGGCCGACCTGGCCGCGGAGAAGGGCCGGGCCCTGGCCGACGAGCTGGGCCCGGCGGCCGAGTTCGTCGAGACCGACGTGACCAGCGAGGAGAGCGTGGGTGCCGCCCTCGAGCGGGCGGCGGCCCTGGGCCCGGTGAAGGTGGCGGTGGCCGTGCACGGCGGCTTCGGCGGGGGCGGCCGGACGGTGAAGGCCGACGGCACGCCGCACTCGCTCGACGACTTCCGCCGGGTCATCGACCACTACCTGGTGGGGACGTTCAACGTTCTGCGGCTGTCGGCCGCCGCCATGTCGGCCAACGAGCCCGACGCCGACGGGGGGCGGGGGGTGGTCGTCAACACCGCCTCCATCGCCGCCTACGAGGCCACCATCGGCCAGGTGGCCTACGCCAGCGCCAAGGGCGGCGTGGTGGCCATGACGCTGGCCGCGGCCCGGGACCTCGCCGTGGCCGGGATCCGGGTGCTGACCATCGCCCCGGGGACCTTCATCACCCCCGCCTACGGCGCCGACCCGGCCCAGGTGGAGGCCTACTGGGGCCCGGCCGTGCCCTTCCCCCGGCGGATGGGCCAGCCCGACGAGTACGCCCGCCTGGTGCTGTCGATCGTGGACAACGACTACTTGAACGGCGAGGTCATCCGCATCGACGGGGCGATTCGGTTCGCCCCGAAGTCGCCCAAGTAGCCGCTCAGCGGCCGGTCCAGTTGGCCGGCCGCTTCTCCAAGAAGGCCAACGCCCCCTCCTTGGCGTCCTCGCTGCCGAAGACGGCGGACAGCTCCTCGGGGGTCCCCCAGCCGGTCTTGGGGTCGTCGAGCACGGCCCGGCGCACCAGCTGCTTGGTGGTGCGCAGGGCGATCGGGCCGTTGGCGGCGATGGTCTCGGCCAGGGCCAGGGCAGTGTCGAGCAGCTCGGCCGCCGGGACCACCCGGTTGACCAGCCCCCAGCGCTCGGCCCGGGCGGCGTCGATGAGCTCGCCGGTGAGCGCCACCTCCAGGGCCAAGGAGAGCGGGAGCCGGGTGCCGAGCAGGGTCCCGCCCCCGCCGGCCAACAGGCCGCGCTTGACCTCGGGGAGGCCGAAGCGGGCGTGCTCGGCCGCCACCACCAGGTCGCAGGCGAGCGCCAGCTCGAAGCCGCCGCCCACCGCCGCCCCGTTGACGGCGGCGATGACCGGCTTGGGGCACAGGTCGCGGAAGAGCCCCGAGCCCACGGCCCGCTCGTTGCGCGGCTTGGCCTGCCCGCCGCCGGCCGCGGCCTGGCCGAAGGCCCGCAGGTCCATGCCGGCGCAGAAGATGCGCTCGCCGGCCCCGGTGACCACGGCCACCTGGGTGGCGTCGTCGGCGGCGATCTCGTCGAACGCCGTGGCCAGCGCTGTGAGGAGCTCGGGGTCGAGCGAGTTGGCGGCCTCCGGCCGGTTGAGGGTCAGCACCTGGACGAGGCCGTGCCGTTGGCGTTCGAGGTTCATATGGGGGCTCCCGACTGGTGAATTCGGCCGTTACGGTAGCTGCTTCGGCAGGGATGAGCCTCCGGCCGGCGGTCGGTTGCTCATGCCTGCCGAGCGTCGGGGTCGAGTCCGATGCCGATCACGCGGGCGACCCGACTCATGTCGACATCGAAGGCCAAGAGTGTCGCGCCATGGCGAAAGGCGACTGCCGCAATCATGCAGTCGACCATCCCACGCGGGGTGACCCCGACCCGCCGACACGCTCTGTAGATGGTGGCTGCCGAGTCGAAGTCGATCACCGCGTCGAAGGTGAGCAGTTCAAATCGGAGCAGGAGTCGGCGAAGCTCGACCTCTCGTTCGTCGGTTCGGGCGCCGGCAACTATTTCCATGACGATGGGCTCAGTGACGGCGACGAGCCCATCGTCGATGATCAGCTCGGTGAGACGACGGTCGACGGCACTGCCGGTGGCGCGGTCGTACTCCATCCAAGCTGACGTGTCGACCAGGATCATGTGCCTCGGTCTTGGGCGTCGTAGGGGATCTTCCCGATCGAGTGAGAGCCCCTCATGGCCAATGCCTCCTCGCGGGACATGGGCTGGCCCGCCAGGTTGCGCAGCGCGAGGTCAACTGCCTCGGTCTTGGTCCGTAGGCGGTAGCGGTCCATGACCGCCTGGAGGTACGTGTCCTCGATCTCGATGTTGGTTCGAACCTTCGACATACACGTAGTACACACGCTTTGTGTACAGCGCGTGTACCCAAGGGTCATGCCGGGGAGGGTGCGGTCCTTCTGATGGGTGTCTCAAGATCACGAGCGGAGCCGCCGGGATGGCCTGCCTCAAGACAGTGGGGGCGGCGTAGTCAGTCCCTGAACGTGACGCTGACCCACTCCTTCACGATGGGACACGGCCCGCAGGCGCGCCGCGGCAAGTCTGACTGACCGTCGATTGAGCAGCGAGATCGGCGTTCAGGTTTCGTCGGAATCCCGTCACGTTGCCCAGTTGCGTGCGGCACTGGCGGCAACGGCCGGGGGTCGACGTGGTTCAGGTGCGCCGGCGGACCGGGACGTGGGAGAAGCCGGCCACGTTGGACATCTGGACCCGGGCGAGCCCGGCCTCGTCGACCTCGAAGGCCGGCCAGCGGCGGAGCAGCTCCTCGATGGCGATCCGGCTCTCCATGCGGGCCAGGGCCGCGCCCAGGCAGCTGTGGATGCCGTAGCCGAAGCCCAGGGCGAGGCTCGGGGTGCGGTCGACGTCGAAGACGTCGGGGCGGTCGTAGAAGCGTTCGTCCCGGGTGGCCGAGCCGGTGACCAGGATGGTGGGGAAGCCGGCCGGGACCCTCACCCCGCCGTAGGTCGCCTCGCGCACCGAGAACCTCCCCTGGTACTGCGAGGGCGGGTAGTAGCGGAGGATCTCCTCGACGGCGCCGGGGATCTTCATGGGGTCGTCGAGGAGCTTGCGGTACTCGCCGGGGTTCCGGTGGAAGAGGTAGACGGCGTTGCCGACCAACTTGGTGACGGTCTCGGCCCCGGCCCCGCCGAGGAGGGTGGCGAAGCCGGCGATCTCCTCGTCGTCGAGGCGCGTCGCCTCCCCGTCGCCCCGGTCGACCTCGACCTGGGTGAGCCGGGAGATCATGTCGTCGCCCGGGTGCCGGCGCTTGTCGCGGATCAACTCCATGAAGTAGCCCACGTTGTCCAGCATGGCCTTCACCCCCTCGGGTGAGGGGTCCTTCTGGCCCGGCTCGCGCCGCAGCGAGAGGTCGAGCCGCTCGCGGATCTGCTGGCGCTCCCCCTCGGGGACGCCCAGCATGCGCGAGATGATCTCGACCGGGAAGGGGGCCGAGAAGTCGGCCACGGCGTCGAAGCCCTCGGCGC
>JBKQNY010000101.1:0-4913 GCA_052145775.1 Acidimicrobiales bacterium | reverse complement strand
CGGCGACCGACGCCGCCTTCGCCGGGGGGTGGTTCCACACCGGCGACATCGGGGTCCGTGACGACGACGGGTACCTCTTCATCGTCGACCGGCTGAAGGACATGATCCTCTCGGGCGGCGAGAACATCGCCGGCTCCGAGATCGAGCGCGTGCTCTACGAGCACCCGTCGGTGCTCGAGGCCGCCGTGGTCGGGAAGGCCGACGAGCGGTGGGGTGAGGTGCCGGTGGCGTTCGTCGTGGTCCGTCCCGCCGCCACCCTCACCGAGGACGACCTCGTCGCGCACTGCCGGGCCCGATTGGCCGGCTTCAAGGTGCCCAAGGGCGTCATGTTCCTCGACGCCCTGCCGAGGAACCCCTCGGGCAAGGTCCTAAAGCGCGAACTCAGGGTCGCCACCGACGGCTAGCCGGACGCATGGGCCACGCTGGACCTCAGGCAGGCCTGCTCCCGGGGGACCTCATCGGTCCGCAGGGTCTCAGGGTGCCGCCGGTTCACCACCTGGTCCGTAGCGCCCAACGCCGGCTCCACGAGGCGCCGCAAGGGATCCCCGCGCTCCGCCCAACACATTTCCCCCCGACGACGTCGCGCCTTGAACTCACCGAACGTGAGCGCGGTCCGCGGCGGCCAGGCTCAGGCGCATCCCAGGACCTTCCCCCAAAAGACGCGGATGTCGGCGCGACCCTCGCTCACTCGCAACACCTCCGCTTCGAGGGTGTTGGCATCCTCGTCGGTGACGGCGATGTGTTCTCCCGCCTTGAGGTCGCGGACTGCGGCTCCGTAGACGGTTCCATGTCCGCTTGACGAGAACCTCGTCAGGTCGGTGTTGATCGTCCGCATTCACTCCTCCTCGCCATCGCCGGCGACTCGGGTTTTCGTGGCGTACGAATCGGGCTCGAATCACCTGGATCCGGCGTGCGAGCTCTTGCTCGCCTTTCGCCTCCACCACCACATCGTAGTGACATAAGTCGATCGACGAGAGTCGACCCTCGGTCACCATCGTCGTGGCCACGATGTCCAGAAAGTCCAGCTCGAGCAGCACGCGAGCCGGCGCCTCCAGGTAGGGGCGGTACTGCGAGTACGGCGCATTGGCGGGCAGATCCTCCTTGGTGATGCGTCCATCTCGGGGCACATGCACCGAGATGGTGTACGAGCTCCGGCAGGCACCCGCGGCGACAAGAGGCTCGTACGCTGGTGCAGCCTCGACGGCTCGCTGCGCCAGAGTCTCGACCGATCCCCCACCAGCACGAAGCACGACGTCGTCCTCGGGTCGTATGGGTTCGTCGGGTCGAAGAATGACTGGAATGGCGGGCCTCCTTTGGCCTAGGGCTTGCGGACCGAGGGTCGAGGTGACAGATCGACCCTGTGGTTCATGGTGGTCATGCTGCCTTGCTCTTCAGGTACTTGTCGAGGATCTGGCGGGGCGTCCTGCCCCGCATGTAGTCGCCGTGGTTGCGCCGGCGATGGTGGTAGGTGATGAGCCAGGCGTCGACCTCTGCTTGGAGCTGGCGGATCGAGGTGAAGTGCCGGCGGTGGAAGGCCGGGCGCCAGCACTCTTGGAGGATGGTGCCGTGAAACCGCTCGCAGACGGCGTTGTGGTTGGGCGAGCGGGCCGGGATCCGCTGGTGACGGAGCCCCTTGGCCGCCAGGTGGGCCCCGAACCCGCTGGCCACGTACTCAGGACCGTTGTCGCTGAGCACGGCCCGCACCGTGACGCCGTGGCGCCGGTAGTGCCTGAGGACCTGGTCGATGAAGCGCATCGTGTGGCTGGTGGTCACCGGGCCCAGCACGAGGAGGCACACCGCCCAGCGGGTGAAGACGTCGACGGCGGTGAGCTGGTACACCTTGCCCACGCCCTTCAACTTGCCGATGTAGAAGCTGTCCAGGCACACGAGCTCGCCCGGGCCCCCCGTGGCCAGGCAGAACCCGAAGGGCTCGACATCTCGGGCCGCCTCGGTCACCAGCCCGGTGGTCGCCGCGCTGATGGCGGCGGCCTTGGCCAGGCGCTCGGCCCTCCTCCCCAGTCCATGGGCGACCAGGATCTTTTGCACCGTGGACTTGGCGATGGGGAAGCCCAGGTCACCGAGGCGGTCGGCATACTGGCGACAGCCGATGGTGGGCTCCAAGACCGCCAGCGTCAACAGGCGCTCGACCACGTGGGTGGGGGTCGCTTCGGGCATCTGGGGGGAACGGCGCTCCTTGGGCATGAGGGCGTCGAGCCCGTACCTGTCAGCCGTCTTCTTCCACTCGTAGTAGCGGGTCCTCGAGATGCCGAAGACCCGGCAGGTCTCGGCCACGTTCCCGCTTTTGGCCGCGTGCGCGAGCACGGCCACTCGGCGCTGGTAGATGATCTCTGCTGGGGTCACGGTGATGGGCTCCTTGGCTCTGTAGTGGGAACCACAGAGTCCATCGCCGGACCCCACCTGATGGGGGATGTGCAACCTCATCCCCCGGTCCGCAAGGCCTAGGGCGGGTGCCGGCCACCCTTGGCAACCGTCAGGGATGCAAAACGTGGCCGGCACTCTGCTCAGATCGAACGGTCGGCCATGCCTCATCCCTCGAGCCAGGTTCCGTGCAGTTCTTGGTGCCACGCGAGAAGGTCCAGGCGGCCCAGGTACGGCGCGCATTGGGACGCGGCTCATTCCGGGGAGACCCGGCAGTCACCGTCTCCGGCTTCCGTCACCGTTCCGCACTCCCGGGAGGAGGACGTTCTCTCCTTGACGCGAATAGCCGATCGACTAGTGTCGAAACGGCCGTTGGTCGACCGGGGTTGTTGACCTCGGGCGGCCCACCCACCGAGCCCGAGGAGCGCAGCCATGACCGAGCCCGACGACGCCGTCCAGAAGGTCCTCGAGGTCCGCAAGGTCGGGGCCGACTACGAGGAGCACCAGCAGGCGAGCCCGCTGGACATCCCCGTCGACCTCCACAACTTCAAGAAGTTCCCCGTGGTCGACCCGCCGGGCATGCACAAGCCCTCGGGTCCCGACACCCGTTCGCAGATCAAGGTCGAGTCAAGTCCGGAGCTGCCCGACTACAGCGGGCCCTTCCGGTCCGACCTGCGGTTCTCGGACTTCTCGAACCAGGCGCTCCTCAACATGATCGCCATGAGCGACGAGTACTTCCGCGTCTGCGTGACCGCCTGGGCCGAGGAGGTCGCCCACCGCTACGGCGCCGACCTCATGCGCGAGATCCAGACCGAGGCCTGGCAGACCATCGTCCTGCCCCAGCTGCGACAGATGCTCGAGGAGTGGCTGCCGATCCCGGCCGACCGGGCCGACGAGCTGGTGGCCGAGGTGACCGCCGAGGTCGCCGCCCGCCAGGCGGACGGCGGCGTCGTGACCATCAACCCGTTCGCGGCCGAGTCGGCCGACGTCGGCCTGCCCAAGGAAGCGCTGGTGCGGTGGGCCCTGGGCAGCCACGAGTACCTCCTCACCGCCATCGAGGGCTGGGCCGGCGACATCGTGATCCGCTACGGGCTCGACGCCATGTTCGACATCCAGTGGGACCTGTGGAGCGAGAAGGTGCTGCCGGCCGTGCGCGACCTGAAGGGGCGCTGGATGAAGGTCGGGGACGGCACCGTCGAGGCCTTCATGAAGGACATCCAGGTCGACGCCTCCTCCTTCCCCGGCAAGGCCTTCGAGCTGACGTTCGAGATGCCCGAGCCCGACGTCGGCATCATGACCTTCAACAAGTGCATCCAGGTCGACCAGTGGGAGTCGATGGGACGCCCCGACATCGCCGAGAAGTCCTCCCACGTGACCTGCCCCGCCTCGATCATCGAGACCGCCAAGATGTACAACCCCAACATGAAGGTGGAGATCCTGGCCATCCCCCCGAGGGTCAGCGCCGAGCACGTCTGCTGCCGGTGGCGGCTCTCCATGCGCGACGAGACCGACCCCGAGTTCGTGCCGCCCGACGGCGGGGAGCAGCCCGCCGGCTGAGACCGGCGCGGCCTCAGCGGCCGGGGGCCCCGAAGATCTGGGGGAAAATGCCGTCGACCCCCGAGCCGTGCAGCGTCATCCCGCCGTCGACCAGCAGGTTGACCCCGGTGACGAAGCGGGCCAGGTCCGAGCAGAGGAAGACCACCACGTCGGCCACGTCCTCGGGCTGGCCCATCCGTCCGAGCGGGGTGGTGCGCTCGTAGCGGGCGGCCTCGGCGGGGAAGAACCCGAGCAGGGGCTCGGTCAGCTTGGTGACGATCATCCCCGGGGACACCGCGTTCACCCGGATCGTCGGCCCGTACTCGAGTGCCGCCGAGGCGGTGATGGCCGCCACCCCGGCCTTGGCCGCCGAGTACGGCGCCTCGCCGGCCGCCGGCCGGGTCCCGCTGATCGAGGCCGTGCTCACGATGGACCCGCCGCCGGCCGCCCGCAGGTGGGGCACGGCGGCCCGGAAGCCGAGGTAGACGCCGGTCAGGTTGACCCTGACCAGCCGGTCCCACTCCTCGGGCTCCCACTCGGCTAGGGGGGTGAGGCTGCCCACCCCGGCGTTGTTGTACATGATGCTGAGCCCGCCCATGGCCGCCGCCGCGTCGTCGACGGCGGCCCGCAGCCCCTCGGGGTCGGTCACGTCCGCGTAGAAGGCGGTGCCTGTGAACTCGGCGGCCACCGCCTTGGCCTAGTCGGCGTCGATGTCCAGGACGGCCACCTGCGCCCCCTCGGCGGCCATCGCCCGGCAGGTGGCCCGGCCGATGCCCGACCCACCTCCGGTGACCACCGCCCGCTGGCCGTCGAGGAGTCCCACGGCAGAAAGCCTGCCACGGCCCCGTCCCGCCCGCACCCGGCGGGCGGATCAGGCCACGTGGACGTCCACCGCCCAACCGGCCCCGGCCAGGTCGGCCATCTCGTTGTCTTCGGCGTAGTGCAGGCCCTGGACGTTGAAGAGGCGGACCTCGTCGTGGCCGACGGGGAAGGGCCCC
>JBKQNY010000100.1:0-17550 GCA_052145775.1 Acidimicrobiales bacterium | reverse complement strand
TGATCGTCCCCTTCTTGAGCTTGAGCAGCTTGTAGGAGCTCTTCTTGCTGGACGGCTTGCCTGTGGCCGTCACGTTGAACGACGTGCCGTAGTCGCCGACGGCCCCGGTGAACATGACCTTGCCGGGGTGCTTCGTGGTTGTTGTGCCTGTGTTGCTGGGCGTGACCCACACCTTGACGGTGCCGCCCTGGGGCGTCGACGCGGCGCCGGCCAGCGCCGGGCCGGCCGTCGAGACGAGGCCGACGGCGGCGCCCAGCACCGCACAGGCCAGAACCCTGTTCTTCATGACGTGCTCCTCTCGTGTTCGAGCTGGCGGCACCCGGCGTCCGACCACCGCCACCTGGTCAGACTGCTGCGCCGTTGTACACCATTTCGCAATCCGACGCGCTGAGTGCCGTCTCGATCGACATCTGCCCGGCAACGCCGGACCCAGGATCCTCCCGATCCCGGCACACCCGGTCGGGTTGGGCGTTCAGGCCCCTGAGGCGCCGTCGGGACGGCCGGCCAGCCAGGCGAGCACCTCCCGGCGGCGGGTGAGGGCGATGAAGTGTCCCTCCCCGGGGTAGAGCGTGAGCTCGGCGCCCGGTATCCGCTCGGCCAGGTCCCGACCCCACGCTTCGGGCACCATGGCGTCGGCCGTCCCCTGGAAGACCCGCACCGGCACCGTCACGTCCTCGGGGGCGAACCCCCACGGCGCCACGGCCGCCCGGTACTCCTCGACGACGCCCTCGGGGTTCCGGGCCCCCTCGGCGAACAGGTCGGTGAGCCACCGTCCCTGGGCGTGCACCGCCTTTGCCTCGGCGGCCGGCATCCCCACCACGGCGATACGGCGCAGCAGATCGGGGGCGTGGCGGGCCAGCAGCCGGGAGCAGTCGACGCAGAACCGCAGCGCCGCCGGGGCCCGTTGGGCCAGGGCGGCGAACACCCGGTCCGTGATGTTGGACTGCGCCAGGGTGGCGGGGTCGTCGAGCGGCGGGCAGCCGGCAATCACCGCGCAGCGGGTCACGCGACCTGCGCACTCGTGGGCGGCGGCCAGCGCGTACTGCCCCCCCTCCGACCACCCCATGACCCCGAAGGTGTCGATTCCGAGGTCGCCGAGGAGCGGCACCAGGTCGGCGTGGACCCACGTCTCCATGGAGTAACCGGGGAGCCGGTCGGTCCGACCGACGCCGGGGCGGTCGGGCGAAATGATGCTGATGCCAAGCTCGCGCGCCGCCTCGTCGGCGGGCGACACGTCGTGGCCGCTCACCAGGCCGCCGTGGCAGTTGACCACGACGGTCCCCGCCGGATCGCCGTAGAGGGCGTAGCCGAGGGTGCGGCCGTCGGGCAGGACCAGCGTGTGGTCCCCGGTCCCGACGTCTTCTTCGCCTGCCTCGTCCATCGTCGTCCCCTACCCCACGCCGCCGCCGGGCTGGTTGGTCGCCCCGCCGTCGACCACCAGGGTCTGCCCGGTGATCCACAAGGCGGCGTCCGAGCAAAGGAACAGCGCGGCCGCCGCCACGTCGTCGGGGTCCCCGATGCGGCGCAGGGGGATGTGCGAGGCGATCTGCTCCTCGCGACCCTCCCACAGCGCGCGGGCGAAGGCCGTCTTCACCAGCCCGGGGGCCACGGCGTTCACGCGGATGCCCGGTGCGAGCTCGTAGGCCAGCTGGCGGGTGAGGTGGATGAGGGCCGCCTTGGTCACGTTGTACCACCCGATCCCCGGCTCGGGACCGAGGCCGCCCACCGAGGCCACGTTCACGATGGCCCCGCCCCGCTCGGCCATGGTGGCCGCCACGGCCTCCTGGATCCAGGCCAGGACGCCCAGCTGGTTGACCTCGACCGTCTTGGCCGCCCGGGACCGGTCGATCTCCACCATCGGCCCCATGTACGGATTCGTCGCCGCATTGTTGACCAGGATGTCGAGGGCCCCGAACCGCTCCACCGTGGCCGCCACGCACCGCCGGGCCTGCTCGGGATCGCCGGCGTTGGCCACCTGCCAGGCCACCGGACCGTCGAGCCCGGCCAACGCCTCCGCCGCCTCGGCCAGGGCGTCGGCCTTCCTCGACGAGAGCATCACCGCGGCGCCGGCCTCGGCGAAGCGGCGGGCCACGGCCAGCCCGATGCCCCGGCTGGCCCCCGTCACCAGGGCGGTCCGCCCGTCGAGCCGCAGGTCCACGGGCGGCACCCTACCCACCGCCCCGTAGCATCGGCACGGTGAACCGACTGGCCGCCGAGACCAGCCCCTATCTCCGCCAGCACGCAGACAACCCCGTCGACTGGCTGCCGTGGGGTCCCGAGGCCTTCGAGCAGGCCCGCCGCCAGGACAAGCCGGTCTTCGTCTCGATCGGCTACGCCTCGTGTCACTGGTGCCACGTGATGGCCCACGAGAGCTTCGCGGACCCGGCGGTGGCCGACGATCTCTCGCGCTGGTTCGTCTCGGTCAAGGTCGACCGCGAGGAGCGGCCCGACGTCGACGCCGTCTACATGGCGGCGGTGGTGGCCATGAGCGGCTCGGGCGGCTGGCCGATGTCGGTCTTCTGCACCCCTGACGGCCGGCCCTTCTTCGCCGGCACCTACTTCCCGCCCACCGACCGGGCGGGCATGCCGTCGTTCCGGCGGCTCCTGGCCGCCTTGGCCGACGCCTGGTCGACCCGCCGCGACGAGGTCGAGGCACAGGCCGACGCCCTGTTGCAGGCGGCCGCCGGCGAGCTCGACCTGGCCGACCGGCTGGCCGCGGCCCGCCCCCCGGGCGAGGAAGGCCGGTGGCCCGAGCCCGGGGCCGTGCTCGGGCGCGCCGTGGCCGAGCTGGCTGAGAAGTTCGACCCCGAGTGGGGCGGCTTCGGACCGGCCCCCAAGTTCCCCCGCCCGACGTACGTCGAGCTGTGCCTGCGCCACCAACGCGGCGGCGACCCCGTCGCCCTGGCCATGGCCACCACCACCCTCGACGCCATGGCCGCCGGCGGCATCTACGACCACCTGGCCGGTGGCTTCGCCCGCTACTCGACCGACCGCCGATGGCTGGTTCCGCACTTCGAGAAGATGCTGACCGACCAGGCGCTCCTGGCCCGGGGCTACCTGCACGCCTGGCAGGTCACCGGGCGCGCCGACTACCGCCAAGTGGTGGCCGAGACCCTCGGCTACGTGCTCTCGGACCTGTCGGGCAAGGGCGGCGGGCTGTGCTCCTCCGAGGACGCCGACGCGGACGGGGTCGAGGGCGGCCACGCCACCTTCACCCCCGCCCAGGTGGGCGAGGCCCTGGCCGGCCACCCCGACCTGCTCGGCCCGGCCCTCGACTGGTACGGGGTCACCGAGGCCGGCAACTGGGAGGGCACCACGGTCCTCTCCCGCCCGCCCGGGGCGCCGCTGGCCCGCCCGCCCGAGGTCGAGTCGGCGCGTCGCCTCCTGCTCGAGGCGCGCCGACGGCGCCCCCGCCCGGCCCGCGACGACAAGGTCGTCTGCGAGTGGAACGCCATGGCCGCCGCCGTCGTGGCCGAGGCGGCCGGGGCCATGGACGACGCCGGGTGGGCCGGCCGGGCCGAGGAGGTCGGCGACCTCCTCTTCACCGCCGGACGCCTCGCCGACGGGCGGTGGGCCCGGACCGTGGGCGGGCACCAGCCCGCCTTCGCCGCCGACTACGCCTGGCTCCTCGAGTGCTGCACCCGGCTGGCCGAGCTGTCGGGACGGGCCCAGTGGACCTCCCGCGGCGCCGAGGTGGCCGACGCCCTCCTCGACCGGTTCTTCGACTCGGCCGACGGGGGGGTCTTCACCACCGGGCGCGACGGCGAGCGGCTGGTGGTGCGGCCCAAGGAGCTGCTCGACGGGGCCACCCCGTCGGCCAACTCGGTGGCCGCCTCGGCGCTGGCCCGCCTGGGCGCGCTCACCGGCGACGACCGCTACCGGCTCGCCGCCGAGCGGATCGTCCGATTGGCCGGGCCGCTGCTCGCCGACCACCCGACGGCGGTGGCCGACCTCGTCGGCGCGGCGTCGATGCTGGACGCCCCCAGCGAGGTGGTGGTGGCCGGCCACCGGCCCGACCTGCTGTCGGAGGTCCGCCGCCGGTGGCTGCCCGACGCCGTCGTGGCCTGGGGCGAGCCCACCTCCTCGCCCCTGTGGGAGGGGAGGGCGCCGGGGGCCGCCTACGTCTGCCACCGGTACGCATGCCGGGCCCCGGCCGCCGACCCCGCTACCCTGAGCGCCCAACTCGACGACGCGTCGTCGGGCGGCACCGCGACGGGAGGGTGACCGTGGCCCAGAACAAGCGCGGCCGGCACGCGCCGGCCCCCGAGAAGGCCCGGTCGTCGCGCTCGCTCCTACGCGACCTGCCCCGCAACGAGCGGGTCCCGGTCGAGGGCGGCGCACGGTTGCGCCTCCTGGTGCTGGCCTGCACCCCCGACGACACCACCGCCGTCGACCTCTCCTCGGGCGCCCTGGTGCGGCTCAGAGTCCCCTGGCCCGAGGAGCACCCGCCGGACCTGGCCGCCTTCGACGTGGTCGAGACGGTGCTCGCCGACGATCCCGAGCGCAACGACCTGGCCCAGCCCGAGGCGGCTACCGCCGCCTCCCTCCCCCGCCAGGTGGGGACCTTGCGCGGCCGCCGGGTCCGCCGCATGCTGCAGCGGCTGGCGGCCCCGCCGCACGGCCCGCTGCTCGGCTTCCCCGGGCCGGCCGCCCCCTACTGGGAGTTCCGCGGCGCCCGCCCCTCGGCCGCCCTGGTCACCCCCACCCGGGGTCCCCAGCTCATCCGCCGGCCGGCCGACGACTCGACCTGGGTCCGCTTCGGCTGGGAGCGCGACGACGTCTGGCTGCCGGTGGAGGACGCCCACGCCCGGCGCGCCCTGGACGCGGCACGCCGGGAGCGGCTGGCCGGCAAGCCCCTGGCCACCGCGCTCGGCTTCACCCCCCACTACCTGCTGGCCACGCTGAGCCTGCCGAGCGAGGGCCACTGCTACAAGGTGTGCACGGCGGTGCTGCCACGGGGCTGAGCCCCGGGCCCGGGAATCAGCGGCCGAGCTTGCCCCCGGCCAGGTCCTCGGCCATGGCCCAGCCGAAGGCCACCAGCCGGTCGCCGGCGTCGGGGTCGACGAGGGTGAAGAGCTCGGTCACTTCGGTCGTGCCCTGGGGTTTGGAGTGGACGAAGTCCAGTCCCCCCGACACCTGGCCGTCGCCCTTCAGGACGAAGGCGCGGTCGTCGAGCCGGCCGTCGACCCCGAACCGCTTGGCCAGCCGCCGGGCCCAGGCCCGCTCCTCGCCGGTGGCCTTGTGGCCGGGCGAGGGGACGACCTCGGACAGGCCGGCGAAGGCCCGGAACCCGTCGGCCGTGAGCAGGCGGGTGCCCAGCAGCACGTCCTCGTCGGGGAAGGCCAACAGGGCCCGGCGGTACTGGTCGGCCATGATCTGCTTGAGGGAGGACTCGGCCCGTGAGGTGCGATCGACCGTGGCCAGCCCCACCAGGAGGGCCGGCGTGCCGCCGATCCGCTCCAGGGTGCAGAACGAGTACCCCCGCAGCTTGTTGCCCTCCCGGGCGTGGGTCACCAGGACCCACTCCTCGCGCTGTTTGGAGAGATACCCGATGTCGAAACCCGGGGGACGGTCCGCACACAGGTCGGCCATCTCACCCAGCTCCGCGTCACTGAGCGCGGTGCAGTCCTTGGTCACAACCACGATCGGCATGTGGCAATTCTACCGGCCCGGCGCGAACCTTTCCCACTCGGCGCCGTCCACGAGGGCCGTCAGGCCATGACCGCCCGGGCCCCGAGGAGCATTTTGAGCTCCCCCACCAGCCCGTTCCTGCTCTCCACGTTGAACTCCGGGGGCAGGCGGAGCACCTTGTCGCCCACGTGGAGGAGGACCGGCGAGGGGCCCGGATGGTCGGCCAGCAGCTCCTTGAGGCGCCCCACCGTCCCCTCGGAGAGCACCCCGAGCGGCAGGGAGATCCGCAGCTCGCCCTCCCCGGGGTCCCCCAGGACCGGGCGGCGGATCTCCATGGCCACCAGCTTGGGCTCCTCGTCGCGCACGTCGACCCGGCCCCGCACGACCACCACGGCGTCGTTCTCCAGCTGCGCCCCGTGCTCGGCCATCACCCGCGGGAAGACGAACACCTCCATCGAGGACTGCAGATCCTCCAGGACGAAGCGGGCCATGAGGTCGCCCTTCTTCGTGTACTGGCGCTTGAGCTCGGTCACCACCCCGCCCACCGATCGCACCGAGCCCTCCGCCGCCTCGGGGCCGAACTCGCCGGCCCCGGGCTCGCGCAGCTCGGAGAGGGGGCAGTCGGTGTGGCGGGAGAGCGCCTGCTCGAGCCCCATGAGGGGGTGGTCGCTCACGTAGAGGCCGAGCATCTCCTTCTCGAAGGCCAGCCGCTGGGCCTTGTCGAACTCGAGGTCGGGCACGGGCACCCGGGTGCCCTCCCACCGGCCGGCGTCGTCGCCGGCGTCGGCCGGCTCGAGGGAGGAGAAGAGGGTGGCGATGCCCACCTCGTGCTCCCGCCGCCGCTCGAGCGTCCGGTCGACGATCTCCTCGAGCACCACGCAGAGCCCCTGGCGCGGGTGGCCGAGCGAGTCGAAGGCGCCGGCCTTCACCAGTGACTCCATCGTCCGCTTGTTGAGCACCAGGGGGTCGACCCGCCGGCAGAAGTCATAGACGTCGGCGAAGGGGCCGGCGTGCTCGCGTTCGGCCACGATCCGCTCGACCAGGCCCTCCCCCACGTTGCGCACGGCGGCCAGCCCGAAGACCACCCCCGGGGCACCCCCGTCGGCGGGCGCGGGGCGCGGGGTGAACTCGGCGGCCGAGCGGTTGACGTCGGGTACGAGCACCTCGATGCCGATGGCCCGGCATTCGGCCAGGTACACCGCCGTCTTGTCCTTGTTGTCCTTCACCGAGGTGAGCAGGGCGGCCATGTACTCGACCGGGTGGTGGGCCTTCAGCCACGCCGTCTGGTAGGCGACGAGGCCGTAGCCGTAGGAGTGGGACTTGTTGAAGGCGTAGTCGGCGAACGGCTCGATGATGTCGAACAGCTGGGTGCCGAGGCGCTCGTCGTAGCCGTTGGCGACGCAGCCGGCCACGAACTTCTCGCGCTCGGCGGCGATGAGGGCGCGGATCTTCTTCCCGCAGGCCTTCCGCAGGTTGTCCGCCTCCTCCAGGGTGTAGCCGGCGAACCGCTGGGCCACCCGCATCACCGACTCCTGGTAGAGCATGAGGCCGTAGGTGTCGGCCAGGATCGGCTCGAGGTCGGGGTGGAGGTAGGTGACCGACTTTCGCCCGTTCTTGAGCTCGGGATAGTCGCGGTGCATGTTGGCCGCCATCGGCCCGGGGCGGTAGAGAGCGACCAGGGCGGCCACGTCGTCGAAGCTCGTCGGGGCGAGCGAGCGCAGCGTCTGGCGCATGGCCGCGCCCTCGAGCTGGAAGACCCCGACCGACTCGCCCCGGCGCAGCATGGCCAGGGTCTCGGCGTCGTCGAGGTCCACGCCGTCGATGTCGGGCCGCGTCCCGCTCGACTGCTCGATGAGGTCGAGCGAGCGCTCGATGACCGACAGGTTGCGCAGGCCCAGAAAGTCCATCTTCAAGAGGCCGAGCTCTTCGACTCCGTGCATCTCGTACTGGGTGACCACCGGGGCGTCCTCGGGGTCGCCCCCGGCGTCGGGCTTGCGCTGGACCGGGACGTACTCGGTCAGCGGGTTCTTGGTGATGACCACGGCCGCGGCGTGGATGCCGTCCTGACGCCGCAGCCCCTCGAGGCCCTTGGCCACGTCGATGACCTGCTTGGCCTCGGGGTCGCCCTCGTACATCGTGCGCAGCTCGGCGGCCGCCGCGTAGCCGTCCTCGTGGCCCTCGGTCCGCTCCAGGCAGGCCCGGAGCGGGGTGTCGCGCCCCATGACGAGCGGGGGCATGGCCTTGGCGATCTTGTCGCCCACGATGTAAGGCAGTCCCAGCACCCGGGCCGCGTCGCGCACCGCGGCCCGGGCCTTGATGGTCGAGAAGGTCACGATCTGGGCCACCCGGTCGTTGCCGTAGCGCTCGGCCGCGTAGCGGATCACGTCGGCGCGGAACCGCTCGTCGAAGTCCATGTCGATGTCGGGCATCTGCTTGCGCCCGGGGTTCAAGAACCGCTCGAAGAGCAGGTCGTAGCGGATGGGGTCGAGATCGACGATGCGCAGGCAGTAGGCGACGCAGCACCCGGCGGCCGAACCGCGCCCGGGTCCCACCCGGATCCCCGACTCGCGGGCGAAGCGGATGAGGTCCCAGACCACGAGGAAGTAGGCGGCGAACCCCATGTCGCCGATGACCGAGAGCTCGTAGTCGAGGCGGTCCCGCACGGCGTCGGGCAACGTGTCGCCGTAGCGCTGCTCCGCCCCGGCCAAGGTGAGGTGGCGGAGGTAGGTGAGAGCCCGCTCCTCGTAGGTGGCGCCGGCGAACCGCTCGGGCACGGGGAACTCGGGCAGGCTGGGCCGGCCCAGCTCGATCTCCACCTTCGCCCGCTCGGCAATGAGCAAGGTGTTGTCGCAGGCCTCGGGGACCTCAGAGAAGAGCTGGCGCATTTCGTCGGCCGACTTCAGGTAGTGCTCGGTGCCCTCGAAGCGGAAGCGGTTCGAGTCCGAGAGGGTGGCGCCGGTCTGGACGCACAAGAGGGCGTCGTGGGCGACGGCGTCCTCGCGGTGGGTGTAGTGGCTGTCGTTGGTGGCGAGCAGCGGAGCCCCGAGCCGCTTGGCCATGGCCACCAGTTGGGGGTTGGTCCGCTGCTGGTCGGCGATGCCGTGGTCCTGGAGCTCGACGAAGAGGTTGTCGCGGCCGAAGATCTCCTGCAGGCGCGCCGCCCGGCGCTCGGCCTCCACCGCGTCGCCGGCGAGCAGCGCCTGGAGCACCACCCCGCCCAGGCAGCCCGTGGTGGCGATGAGCCCGTGGTGGTGGCGCTCGAGCAGCTCCCAGTCGACCCGGGGCTTGTAGTAGTAGCCCTCGAGGTAGGCGGCCGACGACAGCTTCATGAGGTTGTGGTAGCCCTCGGTCGTCTCGGCCAGGAGGGTGAGGTGGTAGTAGAGCTTCTGGCCGCCCTCGACGTCCCCGCCGGTGTCGTCGACCTTGCCCCGGCGGACCGGCCGCTCGTGGCGGGACTCGCCGGCCATGTAGGCCTCGGTCCCGATCACCGGGTTGAGCCCGCCCTCCCGGCAGGCCCGGTAGAAGTCGAGGACCCCGTACATGTTGCCGTGGTCGGTGATGCCCAGGGCCGGCTGGCCGTCCTCGACGGCGGCGCGCACCAGGTCGCCGACCCGGGCCGCCCCGTCGAGCATCGAGAACTCGGTATGGGTGTGCAGGTGCGTGAAGGACCGCCGTGCCAACTGCCCTCAACCCTCCTGTGGAGAACCCTGTGGACGAACTACAGCCGTGTCGTTCCGACCATAGCGCACCCCGCCCTCACCCCGGCGGGGCGACAGAGGTCTTCACGACCACGGTGCCCGACACCTTGTCGTGGAGCGTCTGATGGCGCCCGTCCCAGAGGGGAAAGAGCATGTCGATGACCCAGGGGATGAAGAAGACCACCCACAACAGCCACTCGAAGGAGCCCCGTGCGAGCGCCCGCCAGAAGCCGATGGGCCCGCCGGTCTGGCCGTCGACGGCCTTGACCGAGACGGCCATCATGCCCGGGGTCTGACCCCGCTCGGACCCGCAGAACAGCGCCCCATAGAGGAGGACCACGGCGATCTGGACCAGCCAGGCGATGACCGACAGATGGCCTCGTTGTTGGGCGCCCGAGGACGTCGTGGTGGTGACGGCGATCCGGCCGAAGTGCACCGCGCGAAAGACCACCGCGACCACCAGGTACACCACAAAGAGGATGACGAAGTCGATGAGCCAGCCGCCCAGCCGGGCCGGGTAGGCGGCGAGCTCGGTTGCTGGCTGCGCCGGCTGCCACCCGCTCCCCGCCGGGTAGGGCGGGGGCATCGGCCCTCCGGGCGGCCCGTAGCCGCCCGCCGGGCTCGACCCGTACGGCGGGTAGGTCCCCGGGGGTTGGGCGGGTCCGGTCGGAGGCGGAGGCGGCCACGACCCTGGCGGAGGCTGCCAGGAGCCGGGCGGGGGGTAGGTCGGCGGCTGGCCGGACCCGGGCGGGGGGTAGGTCGGCGGCTGGCCGGGCGGGGCCGAGGGGTACTTCGGCGGGCCGCTCGCCCCCGGGGCACCCTCGCCGCTCGACGGGGGTTGTTCAGACATGGCGCCTCCTTGGGGCGGGCGCGCATCGCGCCGGCCCCTCAATCTAGGAGACGGGTGGTTCGCCCCGCGGGGACGGCGCGCTCACAAGTAGGTCCCCGGGCGAGAGGGCGGGCCATCGTCGTCGGGCCCCCGGGGCAGGCCCCGCTGGCGCATCTCGTCGAGCTGGGCCCTGGCCGCCATCTGCTGGGCCATGAGGGTGGCCTGGATGCCGTGGAAGAGGCCCTCGAGCCACCCCACCAGCTGGGCCTGGGCCAGGCGCAGCTCGGCCTCCGACGGCACGCCCTCGCCGAAGGGAATGGCCACCCGGTCGAGCTCGGCCACCAGGTCCGCTGAGAGCCCGGAGGAGAGCTCGGCCACCGACAGGTCGTAGATCTCGCGCAGGCGGGCCCGACCCGCCTCGTCGAGCGGCGCCTGACGGACCTCGTCGAGAAGTTGCTTGACCATCGTGCCGATCCGCATGACCTTGGCCGGCTGCTCAACGGACTCGTTCTTGGGCTCCTCGCCGTCTCCGGTGCCGCCGAGCTCGGGCGGTGCGCCGTCGCGGGAGGCCGGGAGGACCTCATCGGGGGCGACGGGCTCGTCGGACGGCGTGGCGGTCGGGGGGCTCATGCCGAGATGATGCCAGAGTTGGCCGGCTAGCCCTGCGGCTCGAAGGCGAGCAGCGGCACCAGCATCTCGGCGGCGGTGAGCGAGCCGTGCCGCCCCACCAGCCGCTGCTCTCCGGTGTCGGCGGGGTCGAGGAAGGCCGTCGGGGCGAACGGGACCAAGGCGACGTCGCCCAGCCGCTCGGCTACCGCCGGCACCGGCTCCCCGCCCAGCCACCCCTCGTCCACCAGCTCCTCGAGGGTGCGCACCCAGGCCACGTGGCCGTAGGCCTCGGCGGACGCCGCCGCCACGTCCTGGGCCGCCCCCGGCCGGGTGTGGAGCCACCGGAACCGCCCCTCCCCCGAGAGCAGCACCACGTCGTCCATGATCTCGGCGCCGAGCACCTCCACCGACGAACCCACCTCGACCTGGCCGTGGTCGGCCGTCACCACCAGCACCGCGCCGGGCGGGAGCACGGCCAGGACGTCGGCCACCAGGCGGTCCGCCGACCGCAGCTCCGCCTCGTAGTGCTCGCCCAGCCCGAAGGCGTGCGACACCCGGTCGACCCCGTCGTAGTAGGCGTAGACGAACCGCTCCCCCCGCTCGAGCTGACGCCGCACCTCGACCGCCAGCCCCGAGGCGGTGTGCCAGGCGCGCAGCTCGCTGCCGGCCAGGTGCGCGGCGGTGAAGCCGGTGGCGGCGTAGTCCGAGCGCGAGACCACCGGGGTGCGCACCCCGTGCTGGCGCGGGAACGGCGGGTAGGGCTGGAACCGGCGTGGGGGCACCCGCTGGCGGGCGTCGCCGGACCCGGTCCGCCACGACAGCACGTTGAGCACCCCTTCGTCGGCCCGCACCCGGTAGCCGACGACCCCGTGGACGGCCGGGGGCAGCCCGGTGGTCAGGCTGGTGAGGGCGGCGGCCGTGGTGCTGGGGGCCACCGTGGTGATGGGGCCGCCGATCGCCCCCGACAGGGTCGGCGCCATGGAGTTTCGGGCCTCGAGTTGCTCCCACCCCAGCCCGTCGAGGACGAGCAGGACCAGCTGGCGGGCGTGCAACACCGGCGCGGGGACCCAGTCGGGCAGCGCCGACCCGTCGGCGTCGGCCCGGGCCAGCAGGGCGGGCATGACGTTGGACAGGCAGGGACCCTCGAAGGCCGGCAACACCGGGGTGGGGGGCACGGCCGCGGAGGGATCGCTCATCGGCCCAGCGTAGATCGGCCCCCCGGGTGCGCCCTCGGGTCCGGGAACGCCGGGGTGGAGGCGGCGGTAGCATCGGCGCGTGAAGGTGTCGACCCGCGGGGACTACGCGTCCCGGGCTCTCCTGTCGCTGGCCCTCCACGGGGAGCAGACAACACCGACCTCGGTCCGCGACATCGCCGACCGCACCGGGCTCCCCCAGCCCTACCTCGAGCAGATCCTCCTCGCCCTGAAGGGCGCCGGGCTGGTGCGCTCCAAGCGCGGGGTGGGCGGCGGCTACGTGCTGGCCCGCAGCCCCGAGGAGATCACCCTGGCCCAGGTGGTCTCGGCGGTGGACGGGCCCATCGTGGCCGGCGACTTCGGCGAGCCCCACACCGGCGGCGCCTGCGACCACGAGGGGCAGTGCATCCTGCTGGCGGTGTGGGCCGAGGTGGGCGAGGCCATGCGGCACCAGCTGGCCTCCTTCACCCTGGCCGACATGGTGGCGCGCTCGCGCGGCACCGCGGCGGTCACCCGGTCGCCTGACGGGGACTCTCGTTCCATGACTCGACGACCGGCGCCTCCCGTTCCCACCCCAGGACGCTGAGCGACCCGGCGTCGAGGGCGAGCAGGCGGCCGGCGGCCGGCGGGAGGCCCAGCCACCTGGCGGCCAGCACCCGAAGCAGGTGGCCGTGGGAGAAGCACAGGGTGTCGCCCGAGGTGCCCCGCGCCCGCTCGACGACCCGGTCGGCCCGCCGACCGACCTCGGCCGCCCACTCCCCTCCCACCACCCCGTCGGCCCACAGCGTCCAGCCGGGGCGCTGCGTCCGGATCTCCTCGGAGGTCATCCCCTCGTACTCGCCGTAGTCCCATTCGGCCAGGTCGTCGGTCACCTCGGCCTCCCCGTCGAATCCGGCCAGGGCGCAGGTCTGTCGGGCCCGGGCGAGCGGGCTGGTCAGGACCAGGGCGAAGGACCGGCCGGCCAGGAGCGCGCCCAGCTCCGCCGCCTGCTGGCGCCCGGCGGCCACGAGCGGCAGGTCGGTGCGCCCGGTGTGGCGCCCCGACAGGCTCCACTCGGTCGCCCCGTGCCGCACCACATAGACGCTGCCCACGGCCATCACCTGCCCTTTCCGACGTCACTGCCGGGCAGGGTGATACACCCACCTGGAATGCTTTCCCCTGCCGGGGTGTTGGAAGCGTGCGAACGGGTACTCATCCCAGCAGCGAACAGCGACGGACACTGGACATGACGAGGGCACCAGGCACATAGATGACCACCACCAAGACCAGGACGACGAGCACCAGCGACAGCCTCGGGCTGCTCCTGCGCGACCTCGACCAGCACCCCATGCCCGACCACGAGGGCCAGATCGCCCTGGCCCGCCGGGTGGCCGCCGGGGACGAGGAGGCCCGCCGGGAGATGGTGGCGGCCAACCTCCGCCTCGTCGTCCACTGGGCCCGCCGCTACCAGGACCGCGGCGTGGAGATGGCCGATCTCGTCCAAGAGGGCACGTTCGGGCTGCTGCGGGCCGTCGAGAAGTTCGACTGGGAGCGCGGGTTCCGCTTCTCCACCTACGCCACCTGGTGGATACGCCAGGCCCTCCAGCGCGCCGTCCAGCAGCACGGCCGGACCATCCGCATCCCCCTCGAGGTCGGCGAGCGGCTCCAGCGGCTCGACGCCACCACCGCCGAGCTGGCCGGACGTCTGGGCCGGCCCCCCACCGACGACGAGCTCACCGAGGCCACGGGGATGACCCTGGCCGAGCGCCAGTCGCTCGAGGACGTCGCCCGGGTAGCAGCCAGCCTCGACCAGCCGGCGGCGGCCGACTCGGCCACCACCCTCGGTGACCTGGTGGCCCCCGACGACGAGGACTGGGCCGGCTCGGTCGACCAGGCGATGGTCCTCGACCGGGTGCGCGAGGCGGTGGACCGCCTCCCGGGGATCCAGCGCGACGTGCTGCGGCTGCGCTTCGGCTTCGGTGGCGACTCGCCGGCGTCCCTGCAGGCCACGGCCGAACGGCTGGGCATCGGGGTGCGGCGGGTGCGGCGGGCCGAGGAGGAGGGCATGGCCGCCCTCTCGGCCGACGCCGACGTGCTCGGCGCTCACCTGGCCGCCTGACCGTCCCCGCCGAGGCCGTCGGCGACCAGCCCCGCCAGGTCGTCGGGGAGCGGCGAGGAGAACGACAGCCGCTCCGCGGTCACCGGGTGGTCGAAGCCGAGCTCGGCGGCGTGCAGGAACAGCCTGCCGGGTGCGAGCAACGAACCGCCCACCCGCCCCGGGCCGCCGTAGCGGTCGTCACCCACCACCGGGTGGCCGATGGCCGCCAGGTGCACGCGGATCTGGTGGGTCCGACCGGTGTCGAGGGTGAGGGCGAGCAGGGTGGAGGGCAGCGGGTGGTCGTGGCGCGCCAGCACCCGGTAGGTGGTGCGGGCCTCGCGGCCTTGGGCCGAGACGGCCATGCGGGTGGGCGTGCGGGTCGAGCGCCCGATGGGCGCCTCCACCGCCCCGCGGTCCTCGGCCACGTGACCCGCCACCAGGGCCAGGTAGCGCCGCGACACGGTGCGGGCCCCCAGCTGGGCCACGAGCGAGCGGTAGGCGGCGTCGGTGCGGGCTACCGCCAGCAGGCCCGAGGTGCCCCGGTCGAGGCGGTGGACGATCCCCGGCCGCCCGGGGTCCCAGACCACAGACGGCCGCCCCAAGTCCGGGTAGCGCGCCAGCAGGCCCGACACGAGGGTGCCCGACGTCCGGCCGGCCCCGGGGTGGACCACCAGGCCGGCCGGCTTGTCGACCACCACGACCTGCTCGTCCTCGAAGACCACCGCGAAGGCGACCGCGCGGTCGGCCGGCGGGGTGCGATCGGCGGCCGGCGGCACCTCCACCGAGAGCACCGCCCCCTCGAGGGGCAGACTCCTGGTGGTGGCCACCGCGCCGTCGACCCGGACCTTGCCCTCGGCCACCAGCCCGGCGGCCACCGAGCGGGTGACGCCGGTCAGCATGGACACCGCCCGGTCGATCCGCACCCCGCGCAGGAGGGCCGGGACCTCGAACTCAGCGGTCACGGCGACGGCTCCGCCGCAGGGGGGCGCCGGAACTGCAGGACGAGCAAGAGGAGCACGCCCACCGTGATGGCGCTGTCGGCCACGTTGAAGGTCGGCCAGTGGGTGAGGGTGACGAAATCCACCACGTCACCGTGGTGGCCGCGCACCAGCCGGTCGGCCAGGTTCCCCACCGCCCCGCCCAGGACCAGCCCCAGCCCCACGGCCACCGCAACGCGGCGGGTCCGCAGCGCCAGGAACCCGAGGACCGCCACGAGCACCACCGCCACCACGGCCAGGGCGGCGGCGTTGCCCGTGAACAGGCTGAAGGCCGAACCCGAGTTGTAGCCGAGGTCGAGCCCCAGCGGTCCCACCAGGTGGACCGGCTGGTGCAGGTGCGCCTCGGCCAGCGACTTGGTCACCTGGTCGGCGGCGACCACCGCCGCCGCCACGCCGGCGGCGATCAGGGGGCACCGCAGGTGCGGCCCGCTCAGCGGCGCGACAGTCCGCCGCTCTTGCAGGCCACGCACAGCCTCGCGTAGGGCAGCGCCCGCAGCCGCGCCTTGAGGATCGGATGGTGGCACCGCTCGCAGGCGCCGTAGGACTTGTCGACAATGCGGGCCAGCGCGTGGTCGATCTCCTCGACCGCCACCAAGGCCTGAGCCGAGAGGGCCAGGTCGCGCTCGCGGTCGACGGTGACGGTGCCCCCCTCGCCCGACTCCTCGTCGAACTGGACGTCGCCCGGCTCGCGCTCCTGGGCCAGCGAGTCGGCCTCCGCCTTCAGATCGGTGGCCTGCTCCAGGTAGATGGCGCGCTCGGTCTCGAGCAGCGCACGCTGCTCCTCGAGGAACTTGCCCTCCTTCGCGTACGGACCGACCGACGGCCGCCGGGCAACCTTGGGCCGCGCCGGCGGGCTGGTCTTGGTCTTGGCCGAGGCGGCCGGGGCCTTGGCCTTCTTCGCCGGCGCCTTGGCCGGCTTGATGGCCGCCTTCACCGCGCCTTTGGCCGGGGGTTTGCGGGCCGCCGTGGCCTTCTTGGCCGCCGTGGCCCCGCTCTTGGCCGGCGACGTGGCCGCGGGCTTGGCCGGGCTCTTCGCCCCGGCCTTGCGGGCCGCGGGCTTGGCCGGGCTCTTCGCCCCGGCCTTGCGGGCGGCGGGCTTGGCGGTCGAGTTCGCCGAGGCCGCCTTCTTCGAGGCCGCGACGGTCGCCGTGGCCTTGGCGGACGAGGTTGGGGCCTTGGTCTTCTTCGTCGGCTTGTGGCTCGAGTTGGTCTTGGCCGACGCGGGGGCCGCCCTCGGCACGCTGGCCGTCTTGGCAGGGGTCATGTCGTTCTCCTCTCGCAGCGGAGCCCGACCGGTGCGGCCGGACGGGAGCACCGGGCGACGACCAGGGGCGGTGACCATACCGGAACGCCTCCGGGGGGGCAAGGTCGGCGCGCCCGGTGCGGGCGGCCCGGTCGGACGGATCAGGCGCGATCGCCCGCAGGGCTGCCGGCGGTGCGCACCTCGGGTCCGGGCCCCTTGTCCCGTTCCTCGGCAGGGCTCGACTCCTTGACCGCCAGCTGTCCCTGTGCCGGCCCGGGTGCGGTGCGCTCGGCCGCCGGCCGGGCCGGGGGCTCGCCGGCGTCGGTGGCCTGGTCCTCATCGTGCGAGCGCAGGGCCACGAGCGAGCTGGCCGGTTGGATGTTCTCGTCCACCCACTTGAGGATCTCCGACAGGGAGTTGCGCAGCCTCGTCCGCTCGCCCTCGAGGTGGCGAGCCATGCTCTCCACGTCGGCGGCCAGCTGCCCGCGCATCGCCTCGAGCCGGGTGACCTCCTCGCGCAGCCGCCGGTCGGCGTCGGTGGTGAGCTGGCGGGCCTGCTCCTCGGCCTGGGCCAGGGTGGCACGGGCCCGCTCCTCGGCCTGGGCCACGACCTCGGCCGCCTCGGCCTCGCTCTCTTGCTTGGTCTGGTCGACGAACTTCTGGGCCAAGAGCAGCGTCTTTTGGAGGGCGTCGTCAGACACGGCGGCGGCGGCCACGGCCGGGGCCCCCGGCGCGCTCCGGCGCTCGGCCTCCAGCTGGGAGATGCGCTCGGTGGCCTGGCGCAGCCGCTCGTTGCCCTGGCGGAACTGCTCCTGGAGAGCCTCGGCCTCAACCGCCGCCTTCTCCAGGTACTCGTCGACCTCGTCGACGTTGTAGCCCTTCAGGCCGAGGCGGAACTCGACGGTCCGCAGGGTCTCGAGAATCGACGGCGAGGGCGGGGCACTGTCCATGGCGGCTGAGCTTACCCCTACCCGTGGGGCCCCACTCGGATGGCCGACGGGGGCCGCCGCCGGTTCAGCGGACCAGGAGCGGGATGACCACGAACTGGGCGAGCAGGACCACGATCAGCACCGAGAGGTCGATCCCCATGCCGCCGGCCCGGATGGGCGGGAGCATCCGGCGCACCGGGCGCAGCACCGGCTCGGTCACCTTGTCGAGGCCCATGATGAGCTTCTCGAAGGCGGTGCCCGGTCGCACCGGGAACCAGCTCAGCCGCGCCCGGACGATGAGGATGATGACGTAGATCTCGACCAGGTAGGCCAGGACGTGGAG
>JBKQNY010000099.1:0-15500 GCA_052145775.1 Acidimicrobiales bacterium | reverse complement strand
AGCCATCGGGCCACCGGGGCCCCGACCACCGGGGCCAGCTCGCCGCTGACCACCAGCGAGCCGTCGTCGCCGGCCACGCCGTCGAGGGCGCCGGGGCCGAAGTAGACCCCAGCCGGCTCGGTGCCGTCGGCCAGGCCGCCAAGGGCGATCGAGGCACCTTCTTCGTCCGCCAGCGACAGGGCGGCCGAGGCCACCAGGGTGGGGAGGAGCGGCCCGGGCAGAAGGGCCCGGCCCAGCTCCTCGGCGACCACGGCCAGCTCGACCAGGCCGAACCCCTCGCCGCCGTGCACCTCGGCCAGGTGGAGTCCGAGCCATCCCTGGCCGGCCATCTCGGTGAAGGCCTTGGGCAGCTCGGCCGGGTCGGCCTCGAAGGTCGCCCGGGGGACCTCCGGCGGGCAGTGCCCCTGCAGCCAACGGCGCACCGTGCGGCGCAGGTCCTCGTGCTCGGCGGTGGTCCCGACGGCCATCAGGGCGCCCCTGCGTCGACGCGGCTGCCGTCGCGCCACAGCGAGATGGCCCCGACGGGACAGCCGCCGGCCACCACCAGCAGGCGTTCCTCGTCGGTGGCCTCGGGCTCGAACGTCGTCGCCCGACCGTCGTCGTCGAGGTCGAAGCTGGCCGGGGCCCAGAACAGGCAGTTCCCCGAGCCCATGCACCGCTCCCGGTCGATGCTCACCGCTATGCCGTGGGCCACGCCGCTCCCTTCGCTCTGGGCCTCTGCCACCACTGCGTCACCCACCTTTCGCCGCCCCCGCGTCAACCCCCGCACTACGCCCGTCGGTGCCGGCGGCCGGCCCGTCGGCTGCCGCGCCGGCGGGGGCCCTGCCCGTGTCCGCGGCGGTGCCGCACCGGACCTGGGGGACGGGCCTGCTCACCTGCGAGACGGTAGCGCCTGGCCCGAGGCCGTCGGCAATCGGACGGGCCGGTCTGTTCAGCTGGGGGTGAAGGAGACCGGCAGGGCGACGGGCGAGCGGAAGGCAAATCCCCGGATGGACACCTCTTGGCCCTGGGCGGGGTCGAGCCGCAGCCCGTCGAGGCGGTCGAGGACCGCTTCCACCGCCACCCGGGTCTCCATGCGGGCCAGGTGCATGCCCAAGCAGACGTGGACGCAGAAGCCGAAGCCCACGTGCTGGCGCACCTCGCGGAACATGTCGAAGTCGTTCGGGTTCTCGTACTTGCGGGCGTCACGGTTGGCCGCGCCCAGGAGCAGGCCGACGTCGGCGCCCTCGGCCACGGGCTTGCCGGCCAGCTCGGTGTCGCGGGTGGCCCGACGCAGGATGATGGCCACCGGCGGCTCCCAGCGGACCGCCTCCTCGATGGCCTGGGGGAGCAGCGACCGGTCCTTGTGCACCGCCGCCATCTGGTCGGGACAGGTCAGCAGGGCGTAGAGCAGGCTTCCCGAGGCCCGGTAGGTGGTCTCCACGCCGGCCGGCAGCAGCAGGCGGAGGAACGAGTAGATCTCCTCGTCGCTGAGGCGCCGGCCGTCCACCTCGACCTGCACGAGCTCGGTGATGAGGTCGTCGCTCGGGTTCTGGCGCCGCTCGGCCAGCACGCCGGCGAAGTAGTCCCGCAGCGCCTCGGAGGCGGCCACGCCGCGGTCCCATGTGGCCGTGGCGCTCGTGATCTCAATCGCCCACCGCTGGAACTTCGGGTAGTCCTTGCGGGGAAGCCCGAGGATGCGGGCGATCACCTGGACCGGGAAGTTGAAGGTGAGCTCCTTCACAAGGTCGGCGTGGCCCTTGGCCGCGAACTGGTCGATCAGCTCGTCGACCACGGTCCGCACCAGGCTCTCCTCCCAGCGCTCGAGCATCTTCGAGCGGAAGGCCGGCGAGACCAGGGCCCGCTGCATCCGGTGCTCGGGCTCGTCCATCTGCAGGATGGTCCGCCCCATCACCGCGCCCACCACGCCCTCGTAGACCGTGGACGAGAAGGTCTCGTTGTCCCGCAGCACCTGCACGCATTCGTCGAAGCCGAGGACGGTCACCGGTTGCACCGGTCCGAAGCTCTCCTCCGCGCCCATCCCGAGGTCGACCGGCCCCACGTGCACCGGGCTCTCGGCCAGCAGCTCGGCCAGGCGGGTGAACGGGTCGAGCATGTCGCCAGCGACGGTATCTTGGAGCTCGTAGGGATCGAAGGGGACAAGCGGCTCGGCCGCTTCGGTCGTCGTCATCTCGTTGCCTTTCCGCGCGACTGCCGGGTTGCTTTGACTTGCAACCTATCTCAGTAAACGTTCGCTTGGGAATCGACCGGTGCTCTCCGGCCCTGGCCAGCGCCTTTCACGCTCCATCATTCGACATCGGGTCCGCAACCGTCGAGAATGGGGTGATGGCAGCGACCAGCGACGCACGCGCCGACGCGCCTGCCCCCTTCTCGCAGCGCCAGCACATCTTGGACACGGCGCTGTCGCTCATGAGCCAGCACGGCGTCGACGGCACGTCGATGCGCGACCTGGCCTCGGCGGCCGGACTGAACGTCGCCACCATCTACCACTACTTCTCCTCCAAGCGCGACCTGCTGGTGGCGGTGCTCGAAGAGCGCGGGTTCGTGGCCGACCTGCAGGACGGCGATGTCGTGCACGAGAGCACCGCGGGCCTGGCCGAGCTCCTGGCCCAGATGTTCGACTCGCTCCTCGAGGTCGAGGACTTCGTCCGCCTGATGCTGGGCGAGGTGATGCGGGGGGAGGAGACGGCCGGGGCGGTCGGCACCGAGCTGTGGGAGAGCACCCGGTCGTCGCTCGAGACCTGGCTCGAGGTGAACGAGCCCGAGCTGTGCCAGCGCATCGGCGCCCCCGTGGTGACCCGCATCGTGCTGGCCGCCATGGTCGGCGTCTTCTTCGAGTACGTGACCGGGATGCTCGACGATCCGGCCGAGGCCTTCCGCATGCGGGCCAAGGAGCTGGCCAGCGTCCTGGGCGCTCTGAACTGATCCCGCCGGCCCGCCCGTCGCTACCCGGCGGTGTGCCAGGATCACAGCCGTGCCCGACGCCGCCCTGATCTCCACGCCGCCCTTCGGACCCGGGACCCTCGGTCCGCTCCCCCGTCCCGACGACCAGTTCCTCTGGGACCCAGAGAAGCAGGCCATGGACCCCGAGCGGCGACGCGAGCTCCAAGACGAGCGGGTGCGGGCCCTGGTGGCCGGCGTCTTCGAGCGGCCGGTCCCCCTCTTCCGCCAGAAGCTGGCCCAGGCCGGCGTCGAGTCGCCGAAGGACATCGGCGGGGTGGACGACCTGTGGCGGGTCCCCCTCACCGTCAAGCAGGACCTGCGCGACTCCGAGGCGGCCGACCCCCCCTGGGGCGCCTACCGCTTCACCGACCCCCGCCACGCCGTGCGCCTCGGCACCTCGACCGGCACCACCGGGCAGCCGACCATCACCGTGTGGACCCGCAAGGACGTCTGGATCGAGTACGAGTCCGGCGCCCGCAACTGGTGGCGCATGGGCTACCGCCCCGGGATGATCGTGACCCACGCCCACCCCGCCTACCTCTACGGCGGCGGGGTCATGCTCCAGGGCACCTATGAGTACATGGGCCTGCTCAGCCTCTGGGTGCCCCCGCCCGACACCGACGAGCTGGCCGAGCAGGCCGTGCGGTTCTGGACCCGGGTCACCCCGGACATCCCCTTCATGGGCTTCGCCACCGGGCGGTTCATCGAGGTCGCCACCAAGCTGGGCATCCCCCTGGAGGACGCCGGGCTCACCGGCCTGAAGGCGCCGCCGGGGTTCGGGCTCGGGCGCGGGGGCATGCCCCTCATGACGGCGGGGGCCGAGTGCTACGCCTACGTCGGCGGGCCGTGCGGCCAGTCGCCGGGGGCCCACATCCACGAGGACTGGGCGGTGGTCCAGGCGGTCGACCCGGCCACCGGCCGAGAGGTGGCCGACGGCGAGTGGGGCAACCTCACGGTGACCACCCTCGACCGGGACAACGGCCTGCTCCGCTACGACCTCGAGGAGGCCTGCGCCATCGTGCGCGGGCCCTGCCCCTGCGGGGAGACCTCCATCCGGGGCCTGTGGGGCGGGCGGTTCAAGGACCTCCTGAGCTGCCAGGGCACGCGCTTCCAGCTGAACGAGCTCGAAGGGGTGCTGCGGGGCATCGAGGCCGTGCGGTCGCCGTCCCTCGAGTACCAGGTGGTCCGCCCCGACGGCTCCGACACGCCGCTCGCCCTGCGGGTCGAGGTGGCCACCGAGGACCCCGGCGAGCGGGAGGCGGCGCGCCTGCGGGTCGAGACCGACGTGCGCGAGGCCCTCGGGGTGGTCGTGGCCGTCGAGGTGCTCGACCGCGACACCATCCCCCGGGCCGGCTACAAGGCGACCCGGGTCGTCGAGCCGTAGGGTCCGCGGGTCAGGGCGCGCCGGGCGGCGGCTTGCGGCCCCAGGCGGAGAAGAGCGGCGAGGTGGTGACGTCGACCCGCCCGGCCGAGACGTTGGCGGCGTGCCGGTCGATCTCCTCGTCGGTCGCCAGGTCGGCGGCCCGCAGCGCCTTGCGCACCTGCTCGAGGGTGGTGAGCTCCAGCTCGTCGCACGCCCGGCCGGCCACCGGGAAGTAGGCGTCGGCCGCCACGTCGACGAGCCCGGCGCCGCGCAAGAGACCCGGCAGCCGCCGTCCGAAGGCGAGATCGACGCCACGCCCGGCGAGGAGCGTGCGGAAGGCGGCCTTGAGCCGGTTGGCCAGCTCCTCTTCGGGGCCGCGCTCTTCGAGGCAGGCCAGCGGCTGGCAGGCCGGGTCGGCGTCCTCCACCAGCAGCCAGCCCCCCGGGGCCAGCGCGCCGACCATGGTGGCCAGGGCCCGGAGACGGTCGTGCACGTGGACGAGCACCAGGCGGGCGTGGACGAGGTCGAACGTGAGAGGGGGGACCGGGTCGGCACCGACGTCGTGGACCCGCGCCTCGAAGGGGTGGTCCCCGTCGAGCCAGGAGGTGTCGATGTCGGTGGCCAGGACGAAACCTTCCGGCCCGACCCGCCCGGCGAACCACGCCGGGACGCTGGACCCGCCGGCCCCGACCTCCCAGACCCGCCACCCGGCACCGACGCCGAGGCGCTCGGCGTGGTCGAAGGTCCAGCGGTCGAAGAGCGCCCCCAGGGCGGCCAGCCTCGCCCCGGCCCCGGGCTGGCGATTGTCGAGGAGGTACCCCTCGCCCGCGGTCACCGCCGCAGCATACGGTCCCCCCAGCGGACGGGGAGCGGCCATCGACGGCCGCCCCGGATGAGCCGCGGGGTCACCGGACAGTGCGGTGACGCGCCGGCCGGGTCCTCTACGATCCGGGCGGTGCCGGACCTCGACCCAAGGGCGCTCCCCGCGACGACGGGCACGGTCCATCGCCCGCGGCCCGGCACCGGGGCCGACCGCCGGGGACCGGTGCGCACGGTCCGGGAACGGGGGGACCGTTGGGCGTCTTCCTCGGCCTGATCGTCGCCGCCGGATTCGGGAGCGGCGACTTCCTGGGCGGCCTGGCCTCGCGCCAGGCGGCCACGCTGGCGGTCCTGTCGGTCTCCCAGGTGGCGGCGCTCTGCGGCGCACTGGTGGTGACGCTCGCCTTCGGTGGCCACCCGTACCTCGACGACGTCGGCTTCGGCGCGCTCGCCGGTGTCCTCAACGCCGCCGCCATCGGCTGCCTCTACCAGGGCCTGGCCATCGGCCAGATGGGCCAGGTGGCGCCGATCGCCGCGGTCATCGGCGCGGTGATCCCGGTGAGCTGGGGGCTCCTACGCGGCGAGCACCTCGGAGTGGCGCCGCTGGTCGGGGTGGCGCTCGCCATCGCGGCCGCCGCGCTCTTGTCGTCGGACCGCGACGAGCGCAAGGGCCCGCTCGTCGGGCGCGCCCTGTGGCTCGCCGCGGCGGCCGGCACCGGCTTCGGCATCTCCCTGGTGCTCTTCTCGGCGGCCAGCCACCACGGCGGGTACTGGCCCGTGCTCAGCGCCCGCGCCGCGGCGATGGTCGCCGTCTGGTCGGTGCTGGCGGTCACCGGCGGCCTGTCCGGTCTGCGCGGCGTCCCCAAGGTGAAGGCGCTCTCGGCCGGGCTCCTCGACGTGGGGGCGACCACGCTCCTGCTCACCGCGTTGCGCACCAGCCTGACGGCGATCGTGGCTCCGGTCGCCTCGCTGGCCCCCGGCTTCACGACCCTGCACGCCTGGTGGTACCTCCACGAGCGGCTGTCTCGGGTGCAACTGCTCGGCCTGGCCCTGGCCCTGGTCGGCCTCGGGCTCATCGCCACCTCATGACCACCGGCGAGCCTGGCGCCGTGCCGAGCCCACTGCCGCTCGAGGGTCCGGTCCGGCTGGCCGTGGTCGGACTCGGGCAGATCGCCGAGCTGATGCTGCCGGCCTACGCCGCCCGTCCCGACGTCGCCGTGGTCGGCCTCTGCGACCCCAGGACCGAGCGGCTCGAGCGGTGGGCGGAGCGGTTCCCCGACGCCGTGCTCACCACCGACGTCGACGGGGTCACGGCCCTCGGTCCTGACGTGGTCGACGTGCTGGTCCCCACGCCCCTCCACGCCGAGGTGGCGTCGTCGGTCCTCGACGCGGGTTGCCACGTCCAGGTGCAGAAGCCCATCGCCCGGGACCTCGAGGGCGCGGACCGGCTGCTGCGCACGGCCCGCTCGCGGGGAGCCTGCCTCCACGTGCTCGAGGACTACCTCTGCTATCCCCCGCTCGTGCGCCTGCGAGACCTGGTGCATTCGGGCGAGATCGGCGAACCGGTCGGGTGCCATATGAAGATCGTGGCCACCGGACGCGGCGGCTGGGAGGTGCCGGCCGAGAGCTACGAGTGGCAGTTCCACCAGGCCCAGGACGGCCGGGGCATGCTCGTCTTCGACCATGGGTGGCACCAGCTGGCCGTGGCCACCTGGCTCTTCGGGCCCGTGCGGCGCATCTTCGCCTGGCTCGGGTCCACCGAGATCGTCCCGGGAATCTCGATGGACGCGCCCTCCACGCTGGTGTGGGAGCACGTGTCGGGGGTGCGGGTGGTGCTCGACATCACCTTCGCCATCGACACCTACTTTCGCTCGACCCACTACGGGGGCGACGAGCGGGTTGAGGTGACGGGGTCCAAGGGGTACGCGCGCTGCAACCGCATCAGCGCCTACGGGATCCAAGAGCCATCGGTCGTCGTCTACCGCGAGGGCGAGCTCCGGGCCTTCCACGCGCTCGACGACGCGCCGCCCGACGCCTTCGCCGCCATGGCGGCGCGCACCGTGGAGGTCTTCACCGGCGGTGCCGCCCCGCTCTTGGACGGGCCGGCGGCCCGCCACGTGCTGGTGGCCCTCCTCGCCGCCCTCGAGTCGCACCGCACCGGGACCCCCGTCGACCTGGACGTCGCCGACCGCTGACGCGGCTGCCGTGCGGACCCCGAGCGGGGTCGGCCCCTCGCCTCTAGGGGGCGGCGTGGCGTTTGAGGTCCTCCAGCCGGCACCACTCCAAGGTGGCCGCGTGGGTGGCCTCGAGGACCACGTCCGGGGCGGCCCCGGCCTCGAGGGCCTCCTGCCAGCGCGGCGCGCAGAGGCACCACTGGTCCCCCGGCTCGAGGCCGGCGAACCCAAGGGCCGGCTGGGGGGTGGACAGGTCGTTGCCCTTGGCCTTGGAGAAGCTGAGGAACTCGGCGGTCATGAGGGTGCAGACGGTGTGGACGCCGGTGTCCTCGGCGCCGGTGTTGCAGCAGCCGTCGCGGTAGAAGCCGGTCAACGGGTCGGTGCTGCAGGGGACGAGGTCGCCGCCGAGGACGTTCTTGGCCATGGCGCCATCTTGGCCCAGTGGAGCAACCCGGCGCGTCAGCCGTCGGCCGGCGAGGGGTCGGGCTCGACCTCGGAGACCTCGGTGACCACCGTGGTGCGGAAGCCGAAGTCGGTCTCGGCGGCCCCGGCCGCCTCGGTGGCCCAGTAGACGATCATCGGCTCGCCGGCCGTCGGGCCCACCAGCCCGCGGATCCGCCGCCAGATGCCGTCCTGGGGCTGGCTGTCGGAGGGGCCGTGCCGACCGTGGACGCGCCGAATGCGCATCCCGTCGAGGTCGACGTCGTAGACCGAGCCCGACTCGGTGCGCACCCGCTGCATCCGGCGGAGTCTACGGCCCGACAACCGCCGCCCGTCGCTCCCCGTCGGCGCTGCGCGCATCGGGTAGAAATGCCCGATGGAGCACTTCTTGTCCACCTGGGGCTACCTGGCCCTGTTCATCGCCACCTTCGTGTCGTCGATGGGCATCCCGATCGGCTCGGAGATCGCCATGGGCTACGCCGGGGCGCTGGCCAGCGGCCAGCTCACCTCGCCCGGGACCTCCCACGTCGACCTGGCCCCGGCCATCCTGGTGGCCCTGGCCGGGGAGCTGGCCGGCTCGGCGGCCGGTTACGCCATCGGCCGCTTCGGCGGGCGCCCCCTGGTGGACAAGGCGGGCCACTACATCCTGCTCACCCACCGCGACCTCGACCGGGCCGAGGCGTGGTTCGCCCGGCGGGGCGAGCCCTTCGTCTTCTTCGGCCGGCTGATCCCGCTCCTGCGCTCGTTCGTCTCCTTCGCCGCCGGCCTGGGCGAGATGGCGATGGGCAAGTTCGCCCTCTTCACCTTCTTCGGTTGCGCCCTGTGGTGCACGGCGCTGGTCTCGATCGGCTACGGCCTCGGGGCGAGCTGGGAGCACGTCATCAAGAAGTTCAGCTACGTGGGGTACGCGGCGGCCGTGCTCGTCGTCGTGCTGGTGGCCGTGGCGCTCGTTCACCGGATCCGGGTGGTGCGGGCCGAGCGGGCCGAGCGGGCCTCAGGGCCGCGCTGAGCGCCGGGAGGCTCAGCCGGCCTCGACCAGCATCTGGGCCAGGCGCTGGCGCTCGAAGCCGGCGCCACCGAGCAGGATCTCGTCCTGCTTGGCCCGCTTGTAGAGGAAGTGGGCGTCGTTGGCCCAGGTGAACCCCACCCCGCCGTGGGTCTGGATGTTGTCCCCGGTGGCGTGCACCGCGGTCTCGGCCGCGTAGCTGGCGGCCATGGCCGCGGCGCGCTCGCGTCCGGGGTCCTCGGCGTCGGAGGCCCACGCCGCGAACTGGGCGCCCACCCGGGACATCTCCAGTGCGTGGAACATGTCGACCAGGCGGTGCTTGACCACCTGGTAGGTGGCCACGGGCCGGTCGAAGACCACCCGCTGCTTGGCGTACTCGGTGGCCTCCTCCAGGGCCCGGTCGGCCACGCCGGTGAGCTCCGAGGCGAGGGCCACCGCCACGTCGTCGAGCACGCGCCGCCACAGCGACGCCTGGCCGCCGGGCGGCCCGAGCGGCACCACCCGCGCCTCGTCGAGGACCAGCCGGGCCGCCTTGCGGGTGGGGTCCAAGGTGGGGACCGGCTCGAGGGCGGCCTCGCCGCCGGCCGCACCCGAGGTGCCCTCCCCCGGGCGGTCCAGCAGGAAGGAGCGGACACCCTCCTCGGTCCGGGCCACCACCACGATCCAGGCGGCCGACTGCCCGTCGAGCACCAGCGGCTTGTGGCCGCTCACCACCCAGTCCGAGCCCCGGCGGCGGGCCCGGGTGCGGACCGTGCCCAGCGGGTCCCCGTGGCCCATCTCGGCCAGGGCCACCGTGCCGCGGCGGCTGCCGTCGGCCAGTCCGGTCAACAGACCGTCGGCCCCGAGGGCCCGGGCGGCCAGGGTGGCCAGCACCGAGGAGGAGAAGAACGGGCCGGGCATCGGGATGCGGCCCATCTGCTCGACCACGATGCAGGTCTCGAGCAGCCCCGCCCCCGAGCCGCCCTGGGCCTCGGGGACCAGCATGCCGGTCCAGCCCAGGTCGACCAGGCTGCGCCACAGCTCGTCGGTGAACCCCAGCGGGTCGTCGGCCATCTCCCGCAGGCGGGTCCCGTCGACCTCGCGCTCGCAGGCCTGGCGGGCCACGTCGCGCAGGGCCACCTGCTCGTCGTCGAACGTGAAGTCCACAGTCACCCCTTCCGGGCTACGCGTCTCCGGCTCTCTCGGCCGGCCCGGGCGGAAGGTCAGGGTACCGGAAATTCTCGGCTACCTTGACCCCCGTGGATTTCGCACTTTCCCCCGAGGACGAGGCGTTCCGTGACGAGCTGCGGGCCTGGCTCGACGAGCACCTGCCCCCCTTCTTGGAGAAGGAGGCGGCCGAGGAGGCCACCACCGAGTCCGGCGGCCGGTCGACCCCGGCCACCAACCGGCGCCGGGCGGCCTGGCAGCGCCAGCTCAACGAGGGCCGCTGGGCGGCCATCCACTGGCCCGCCGAGTACGGGGGCCGGGGCGCCACCGCCATGCAGCGGGTCATCTCCTCGGAGGTGATGGCCGAGTACCGCACGCCGGGGATCTTCAACACCAACGGCATCTGGCAGATCGGCCCCATGATCATCACCTGGGGCACCGACGAGCAGAAGGCCCGCTGGCTGCCGAGCATCCTCGAGGCCGACGAGCACTGGTGCCAGGGGTTCAGCGAGCCCGACGCCGGCAACGACCTGGCCAACCTGCGCACCACGGCCATCCTCGACGGCGACGACTACGTGGTGAACGGCCAGAAGATCTGGATCTCCACGGCCCACATCGCCAAGTGGGGGCTGTTCCTCCTGCGCACCGACCCCACGGCCATCGAGCGCGGCGCCAAGCACGAGGGGATCACCGCCTTCATCGTGGACATGGAGACGCCCGGCATCGAGATCCGGCCGATCCGCGACATGACCGGCGAGGAGATGTTCAACGAGGTCTTCTTCAACGACGCCCGCATCCCGGTCGACTGCCGCCTGGGCGGCGAGGGCGAGGGGTGGATGGTGGCCATGGGCACCCTGGGCTTCGAGCGGGTGGGCATCGCCGGGCAGATCTCGGTCCTCGGCGCCGACCTGCGAGCCATGATCGCGGCGGCCCGCTCGGTCAACCCCGAGGCCCTGCACGACCCGATCATGACCGACCGGATGGCCCGGGCCTGGACCGAGATCGAGCTGGCCCGGCTCCTCTCACTGCGGGCCCTCAGCCGGATCATCAAGGGCGAGCGGCCCTGGCCCGAGGTGCAATTCGCCAAGATCGAGTGGGCCTACCTGGCCCAGGTCCTGGCCGACCTGGCCCTCGACCTGCTGGGGCCGGCCGGCGCCCTCACCAAGGGCGGGCCCGACACCGTCGACCGGGGCAAGTGGACCCGGCTCTACTCCTTCCAGCGCTACAGCACCATCGGCGGCGGCTCCACCGAGGTGCAGAAGAACATCATCGCCGACCGGGCCATCAAGCTGCCCGGTCAGGCCCGCCTCTCCTGAGCACCGGCGTGCCCGCCGGACGCGACCCCCGCTCCCCCTGCCTGATCGGGGTCGGCCGCCGGACCTGGCATCCCGCCGACGTCGGGCCCGAGGGCGCCCCCGAGCCCCTCGCCATGTGGGAGGAGGTGGCCCGCTTGGCCGCGACCGACGCCGGGGCCCCCGGGGCCCTGGCCGAGCTGGGCACGCTCGACATTGTCTACTGCCAGTCCTGGGAGTACGACGACCCGGCGGCCCGGCTCATCGAGCGGCTCGGCGCCCGTCCCAAGGTGGCCCGCTACTCGGGCATCGGCGGGGTGGTCCCCCAGGTGCTGGCCACCTCGGCGGCGATGGAGATCCTGGCCGGCCGGCTCGACCTGGCCCTGGTGGTGGGGGCCGAGGCCCTGGCCACCAGGCGGCGCGACAAGAAGGAGGGCAGGAAGCCCGACTGGTCGCATCGGGCGGCCGAGCGCAGCCCCTTCCCCTTCGAGGCGCCATTCCACCCGGCCGAGGTGGCCCACAACGTCTTCCAGGCCTACCTCTCCTTCGCCGCCTACGACAATGCCCGCCGGGCCCACCTGGGCCGGACCCTCGACGACCACCGCCAGCGGCTGGGTCGCCTCATGGCGCCGATGTCGGCGGTGGCCGCGGCCGACCCGGCCAACGCCTGGTTCCCCGTGGCCCGCACCCCCGCCGAGGTGGCGGGGGTGGGCCCGGACAACCGGATGGTCGCCTACCCCTACACCAAGCTGATGATGGCCATCATGGACATCGACATGGCGGCGGCCTTCCTCCTGGCCAGCGACGAGGCGGCCGACCGGCTGGGGGTCCCCCCCGAGCGCCGGGTCTACCTCCGGGGCTGGGGCTACGCCGAGGACCCCAACTACCTGGCCGAGCGCCGTGAGCTCTGGCGGTCCCCGGCCATGGGCGTGGCCTCCCGGGCGGCCCTGCAGGCGGCCGGCGTGACCGTCGACGACGTCGCCTACCTCGACCTGTACTCCTGCTTCCCGAGCTCGGTGGCGTTCGCCGTCGACGCCCTGGGCATCGACCACCCGAGTGTCCTCGACGGCAGCCGGCCGGTGACGGTGACCGGCGCCCTCCCCTACCACGGCGGCCCGGGCTCGAACTACATGACCCACTCCCTCGCCGCCATGGCCCAGCGCCTCCGGGAGGACCCCGGCGCCTACGGCCTGGCCAGCGGGGTGGGCATGCACATGACCAAGCACGCCTTCGGGGTCTGGTCGACCGAGCCCGGTCCCCTCGCCCCGCCCGACGAGCCGGCCATGGCCGCCGAGCTGGCGGCGGACCTCGAGGTGGTGGCCGTCACCGACACAGTCGAAGACGCCACCGCCACCGTGGCCACCTACACCGTGCTCCACGGCCGCGACGGCGGCCCGGAGTGGGGGGTGGTCGTCTGCGACCTGGACGACGGCACCCGCTGCTACGGCCGGCTCGAGGACCCCGGCGACCTGGCCCTGGCCGAGCAGGAGGAGCTCGTCGGCCGCACGGTCCACCTCACCGGGGCCGAAGGCGGGGTCAACCTGGCCCGGCTGTAGCGGGGCGTCCCCGGCCGCGGGCGCCGCGGCCGGGGAGGGCTCCGTTCACACGGCCCCGGCCGCGGCGGGCGCCGAGGCGCCGTCGAGCAGCGACCGGAAGGCGGCCACCAGCTCGTCCATCTGCCGGCGGGTGGCCGAGGCCGAGATGAAGAAGAAGTTCCGGCCGCCCTCCTCGTCGGGGGTGCAGTTCACCCGCAGGACGTCCCGGGTGCCGGTGTGCACCCGGAAGCGGCGCTGGCGGACGCCGGGGAGGTCGAGCCCCTCGCGCTCGGCGAACATGAAGAAGGAGACCTCGGTGGGCGGCGGGGCGTAGGACCCCTCCGCCGCCAGGGACTCGGCCAGAGGGACCGGGACGGTGCTGTGGGCCACCGCCTGGCGCAGGGCGGCCATCACCTTGGGGGAGACGTCCTCCAGGCGTTCGGCCGAGGTCACCTCGGCGGTGAGCCGCACCGGGCCGATGAAGCTCCCGATCATGGTCCGGGCCACCGGCAGGCGGCGGTTGGAGACGGCCGAGGTCACCATGAACCGTTCGGCCCCGGCCACCTCGGCCAGGGCCATCTCGAGCCACGACAGGACGATCACGAACGGGGTGGTGGCCAGGGCCGGCGTGGCCTCCTCCATGCGCCGCCACTCCTCGGCGGTGATCTTGAAGAAGCGGGTCTCGTTGCGCTCCCCGGTCGAGGTGGGCCACCGCCCGGCGGACCGCGAGGCGCCGGCCAGCTCCTGCCAGTGGCGGATCGACCGCTCGGCCACGGCCTCTTTGACCGGGTGCTCGACGACGTAACGAAGGAAGCTCTCGGTGTTGGGGACCGGGAGCTCGGGCGCCGGGCGCCCGGCGTGCTCGGCGTAGGCGCGGGAGATCTCGGCCGCCACCAGCGTCCCCGAGTCCCCGTCGACCAGGGCCTCAGCCACGAAGATGGCCAGCACATTGGTCTTGGGGGCGACCAGGTACAAGGTGGCCTGCAGGCGCGAGTCGTCCCAGGGGGAGAGGTCGCGGTAGGTGGTCTCGATGGCCTTGACGGCGGCCATGAGGCCGATGGCCTTCGGACGGTCGTCGAGGTGGACGATCTCCATCACGTGCTCGCTGAACGGCGTCACCACCTGCACGGGGCCGTCGGGGCCCCGCTCGAAGCGGACCCGCAGCATGTCGTGGCGCCGGACCACGTCGTCGACCGCCTTGGCCAACGCCTCGACGTCGAGCTTCCCGTTCAGCTGGTACACCCAGCTCATGAACTCCCGGCTCGGGTTGAAGGCCGACATGAGCAACGACGAGCGCTGGGTGAACGAGGTCGGCGCCCGCACCGGGTCGGCGTCGGCCGGGGCGTCGGCGACGACGGGCACCGGCGGCTCAGAAAGCGCGCCGCCGGGGGCCGCGGCCGGGTGGTCGGTGGTCGGCACGCCCCTATCTTGTCCCACGCCGCGGGGGCCTTCGGTCCGGGGCGGGCGCCCGCGACTGTGAGACTTGGCCGGTGCGCGCCCTCTTCGATCCCCCCACCGACCCCGCCGCCTACCCCTTCACCCACCGGCTGCGGGCCCGCTTCGCCGACACCGACGCCATGGGCCTGGTCCACCACGCGGCCTACCTGCCCTGGATGGAGGAGGCCCGGGTGGAGTGGCTGCGGGCCCTCGGCCACCCCTACGACGACTTGCGTCGGCAGGGCATCGAGTTCCCGGTGGTCGAGGTGGCCGTCCGCTACCGCCGGCCGTTCCACTTCGACGACCTGGCCGACCTCCACCTGGTGGCCGCCTCGGTGGCCGGCGCCACCTTCCAGATCGGCTACCTGCTCGCCTGCGGTGGCGAGGTGCGGGCCACCGCGATCACGCTGCACGGGGTGGTGGAGGTGGGCGGGAGGCCGGTCCGCGCCCCGCAGTGGCTTCGGGAGCTCGCCACCGGCCCCTGACCCCGGCCAGGGCGCTCACCTCGGGCGCGTAGTGTGGGGGGCGACGGGCGTCGCCGAGCGCGGCCACGGCCGCGGTGACTGCGGAGAGCGGGAGGATTGCGATGCGCATCGAGGACATGATCATGGTCAGCGTGGACGACCACGTGATCGAGCCGCCGGACATGTTCGAGGGGCGGCTGCCGGCCAAGTACCAGGACAAGGCGCCCAAGCTGGTGCGACGCGCCGACGGCACCGACTTCTGGCACTACGACGGCAGCGAGATCCCCAACGTCGGCCTGAACGCCGTGGTGGGCCGGCCGCCCGAGGAGTATGGCATCGAGCCCAGCTCCCTCGACGAGATGCGCCGCGGCTGTTTCGACGTCCACGAGCGGGTCCGGGACATGAGCGCCAACGGGGTGCTGGGGTCGATGTGCTTCCCGTCCTTCCCCCAGTTCTGCGGCCAGCTGTTCGCCCGCCGGGAGGACAAGGACGAGGCCCTGGCCATGGTCCGCGCCTACAACGACTGGCACATCGAGGGCTGGTGCGGTGCCGAGCCCGGCCGCTTCATCCCCCTCTCCATCCCGGCCATCTGGGACCCTGAGCTGGCCGCCGCCGAGGTCCGCCGGGTGGCGGCCATGGGCTGCCACGCCGTGACCTTCTCGGAGAACCCCGAGAAGCTCGGGTGGCCCTCCCTGCACAACGCCCACTGGGACCCCTTCTGGACCGCCTGCAGCGACGAGGGGACGGTGGTCTGCATGCACCTGGGCTCCTCGTCCCAACTGGTGATGACCTCGATGGAGGCGCCGATCGACGTCATGATCAGCCTCCAGCCGATGAACATGGTCCAGGCGGCCGCCGACCTTCTGTGGTCTCCGGTGCT
>JBKQNY010000098.1:0-7733 GCA_052145775.1 Acidimicrobiales bacterium | reverse complement strand
GCCCGCGACTCGCCCAACAGAATCGCTGCTTCCTCGACGGAGAGCAACGGCTTGGTCCCCACGACCCGTGCCCCTCGCCGGGGCGTCATAGTTCCCCCTCGGTAGGGCGCATTCCTGAACTGCGCGTCCGCCGATCGATCTGAGCGTCGGCGTCCACGACATCTTCGACGGCGAGCCACCCGCTGCCGCGCCAGGTGGACCCACTGACCGCAATGATCGTGCCGCCGGCTGTTCCGTCCCCACGGAGCTCCTCGAAGCGTTGCATGCTGCGTCTTTCGTCGCTCGCCGAATCTTCCTTTCACTCTTTGGGACGCGATTCCTCGGGAATCTGACAAGCCAATACGGGCTGATCCGGCGCCCGGGACCTTGCAGGTGTCGGTGGAATTCACAGGCGTGCACGAGTGACGAAAATCGTGGACACTCCCGGCAGACGCTGATCACCTCTTCTGGCACATGAGCGAGGTCGTCATCCCCCGGTGACGAAGGCCACCACCACGTAGGCGGCATAGCGGTCAAAGCCCTGGCGTCTGTGGTCGTAAATGGTGGTGGTGCGGGGATCCGCATGGCGGGCGGCGAGCTGGACGTCGCGGAGCGGGACCCCGGCATCGAGCGCGGCCATGATGAAGGCCGCCCGCAGCATGTGCGGATGTACCAGGCCGAGGCCGGCGCGCTTGGCGATGGAGCGAACCCAGCGGTGTGCGGTGCGGCGGTCGAGGCGCACTCCATCATGGCGCCGCAGGATCGGTCCCTCGGTGCGCTCTCCAACGACCAAGTCCACGGTTCGGGCGGTTCTCGGCACCAGGGGGATGACCGCCGGCTTGTTGCCTTTTCCCATGATCCGAAGGGTGCGATGACCGCGTTCCAGGCCGAGATCCTCGACGTTCGTCCCGCACGCCTCGCTCACCCGCAGGCCGTTCAGCCCCAGCAACACTGCGAGGGCGGCATGATCATGATCGTAGGCTTCGGCGGCGAAGAGAAACCGTCGCAGCTCGGAGCGGTCAAGGCCGCGGCCGTCTGAACGGTGGACCTGCGGTCGCCGCACGTACTCCGCCGGGTTCGAACCGATCCGGCCGTCGATGTGCGCGAAACGATAGAAGCCGCAGACCGTCGAGAGTCGCCGGTCAATGGTGGCCGGAGAGAGCCCCCGAGCTTCGAGGGCACCGCGAAACAGTTCGATATGCGGGCGGGTCGCATCCAGGACCTCGAGCGAGACGTCGGCTGCCCACTGGAAGAAGTAGCGCAGGTCATGGCGATAGGCCTCGAGCGTCCTGCCGCTGTAGCGGGCCAGGTAGGCAGCAGCGGCGAGTTCGGCCTGACTGTGTTGGCAGTTGAGACCCGGCAGTTCGATCGCCAGCGTCGGGGCCTCGATGGTGGTCATGGCAGTTCCTCCCTGGTAGTTGGGAGATCTAGCCAACCTCATGCATCGGCCGGCATCCCGCCGAACCACTCAGCTTGGGCGCTGCAGCGTTGCTTCGCCGACCTACCTGCACTGCACCTGTGGGCACCGGGCCTGCCGTCTGGCGCCACTCGAGCCAACCTTCCACGCGAACGGCCCACCCTCCCCTACCGGCACCTCGGGGTCATGCCCCACTTGCATATGTCGGCGTCAAACTGGGGTACCTGATCGAAGACCCGTCAACTGGTCCGAGTCACAGGAGGTGGATGCCCGCTGACCTGGGCGCTTCTGCCGCGATCGGTTCAGATTCCAGCTCAGATCGTTCTGTGTGAACCACCAACGCCAATGCAGTGGAAGTGATGGATCCATGTTCGCGAACCCCTTCTGAACCGCGGTTCGAGTCAGGCAGCGCGGGCCACGGTGGGCGTCTGTTCAGCGCATGCGGTTGGCGATCTCGTTGGCGGTCTGGACCACGAGGGAGGCGACGCGATCCATGACGTCATCCGTGAGCCTGGTGGCCGGCCCGAACAGCACGACGGCGGCGGTTGCGTTCCTCCGGTCCGGCTGGGGGATCGCAGCGGCGACGGAGGCGACATCGCCCTCGAATTCGAGACGCTGGGAGGCCCAGCCGCGCTGGCGTACCTGCTCGAGCTCGGCAGCTAACGCATTTTGGTCGGTCAGGGTGTTGTTCGTGAACCTCGTGAGGGGCCCTCGTAAGTCGGGATCCTGCGTGCCGCCCGACGCAGCGAGGATCACCTTGCCGCCAGCGCTGGCGTGGAGTGGGAGCAGGGTGCCGATTGCCGTGATGGCCTGGATGACGTGGTTGCTTACTACGACGTCGAGGACGATGACCGACGACTTGGCGCGTTCGACGAGTAGCACCGATTCGCCGGTTGTGTCGCGGAGGCGGCGCATCGGATCGGCGGCCGCTTGGCGGAGGGTGAATTCAGACACCGCCCGCTCGCCGAGTCCAGAAACCTTGGTGGAAAGGCTCCAGCTGCGGTCTCCGTCGCTTTGGGTGAGGTAGCCGGCGTCGCCGAGGGTGGTGAGGCTGCGTTGGACCGTCGTCTTCGGGAGGTTGAGTGCCCGGGCGAGCGCGGCGACGGTGACTGGTTGGCGAACGGCGACCTCTTCGAGAACCAAGAGCGCTTTGCGCACACTCTGGCCACCGGGCCTGGGGGCGCCATCCATCAGATCACGGTACCGAGGACGGCCCGGTGCGGCGGGCCATTGATGGGTGTTCCACATAGTGATACGTTCCAATTTACGGACACGAGGAGGTTGGGTGCCGGCTACGAGGAGATCGGTTGTGCCCGTCGTCGATGTCGATGCTCACTGGACCGAGCCACCTGAGCTGTGGGTCGACCGAGCCCCCGCCGCATTCCAGGACCGGGTGCCGAGGCTGGTCTCTGATCCGGACAACGACCGTGACGTGTGGATGGTGGATGGCACGCTGATGGCGGGGTACGCCTTCACCGTCATCGCCCCGGGCGGCGACAAGGTCTACGGGACCATGACGATCACCCGGGCCGCCGAGGCGGACCCGTCAGCCTCCTACGCCGGGCCGAGGCTGGCGATGATGGACCAACTTGGCGTGTCAGCGCAGGTGCTGTTCCCGAACGCAATCGGGTTCGGCGCGGTCGACTTGTTGACCAACGTCAAAGACGGTGAACTGCTCAACCTGTGCGCCTCGCTCTACAACGAGGCCCTGGCGGACCTCCAGGCCGAGGGAGAGGGTCGCCTCTTCCCCCAGGCGATCGTCCCGTTCTGGGACATCGAGGCGGCGGTGGCATCGGTCGCCCGGACCAGAGAGCTCGGTCTGCACGGCGTGGTGATGTGTGACGCTCCCGAGATGATCGGAATCGGCCTGCCACCCTTGCACGCTCCCCACTGGGCGCCATTGTGGGATGCCCTGCAGGCCGAGGAGATGCCCGTGTCGTTCCACGTCGGGTCGGGCAAGGGCCGCAACCGCTGCGTCGACGCGTGCTGGCCGGGCTATGACGTGGCCGAATTCATGACCCTGATGCCGGCCGAGCTGTTCTTGTCGAACAGCGCCACGATCGGCAACCTCATCGTCTCGGGGCTGTGCGAGCGTTATCCGCGGTTGCGGTTCTTCTCCGTCGAGAGCGGCGTTGGTTACCTTCCCTTCTACCTGCAAGCCCTCGATTGGCAGTACGTCGAGGGCGGTCTCGATAAGACTGGTCGGCTCCCGCTCCTACCTTCGGAGTACTTTCGGCGCCAGATCTACTCTTCGTTCTGGTTCGAGACCTTCGGCGTGGCCGAGGCGATCGGTTTCCTGGGTGCGGACAGGGTGATGTTCGAGACCGACTTCCCTCACCCTTCGTGCCTCTATCCGGGTACGGCGTCCCGGATCGATGCGTTCGCCGAGACCGTCGATGATCACACGCTGGAGCGAGTCATGTACCGCAACGCCACCGAACTCTTCGACCTCCCTGCCCTTGACCCCGTCGACCGCGAGCTGGCGCTGCGATGAGCGTGCACGCGGAGGTCGATTTCGTCGCGGGCGAGTTCTGGGCGGGGGACCCGGACACCACGCTCACCTGGCTGCGGACCAACGACCCCGTTCACCTCCATGAACCCACCGGGATGTGGGGCATCACCAAGCACGACGACATCCGCCGCGTCGAGACCGACCAGGAGGCGTTCACGGCCACCAAGGGCATCCTGCCCGGCGACACCGGGGTTCCGATGATGGCCACCATGGACGACCCGGCCCACATGGCACGGCGGCGGTTGATGAGTACCGGGTTCACTCCCAAGCGGGTCCAGGACCAGGCGCCGCGCATCCGAGCGGTCTGCGACCAGCTCATCGACAACGTCATTGAGGACGGCCGCTGCGACTTCGTGTGGGACATCGCCGCCTGGCTGCCCCTTACGCTGATCGGCGACCTGCTCGGCTTCGAGTCGGCTGACCACCCGAAGCTGCTCGAATGGTCCGACGACATGCTCATGGGCCTCGGCACCGACGACCCCGCGCTCGCCGAGAAGCAAATGGTGTCCGGGGCCGCCTTCATGGGCTACCTCCAAGGGGTCATCGAGGACCGCCAGAAGCGCGCCCGAGACGACCTGATCTCGATCCTCGTCAACGCCGAGATCGACGGGGCACGCCTCGCCGACGACGAGCTCGTGGCCGAGGCAGCCCTATTGCTGATCGGCGGTGACGAAACCACCCGTCACGTGATGACCGGTGGCCTCTACCAGCTTCTCACCCACCCCGAGCAGTGGCAGGCACTGCGCGATGACCGAAGCCTCCTCCCCGGCGCGGTGGTGGAGATGTTGCGGTGGGTCAGTCCGGTCAAGATGGTGGCCCGCACCACCACCCACCAGGTCACGCTCCGCGACAAGACGATCCCCACCGATACCAAGGTCTTGCTGCTCTACTCCTCGGCCAACAGCGACGAGGACGTCTTCGAGGACCCCTTTGCCTTCGACATCCACCGCAGCCCCAACAACCACATCGCCTTCGGATTCGGCACGCACGTGTGTCTCGGCAAAGCCCTCGCCCGCCTCGAACTCTCGATCATGTTCGAGCGGCTCCTCGACCGACTACCTGATGTTGAGCTCGTCAACCCGTCGCCCCCGCGAAGCCGCGCCTCGAACTTCATCAGCGGTTACGACGACACGATGACCGTGCGCTTCACGCCGGGGAAGAAGACCGGCCGATGATCTCGCGGTCATGACCGACGGTGGGAAGATCGGACCTCAGGGGTTCGGCGCGGTCGTCTCGATACCCTACGGGCCAGTCGCAGAATGGCTTGTCGACGCTGGATACACCTGGATCGTTCTCGACGCCGAGCACGCCCCGCTCGACCCCGGTTCGCAGCTCGCGCTCATTACGGCTGCGCACGCCGCCGGGGGTGACACCTACGTCCGCATTCCCGCCGTCGACGAGCGTGCTATCGGCCTCGCGCTCGATGCCGGAGCGGCCGGAGTGATCGTTCCCAACGTACGCACCGTCGATGACGCCGCCCAGGCCGGCGCCGCGACCAGATACCCGCCGCACGGCCGCCGATCGATCGGCCCGATCCGACGCCAAGCGCCGACGCCCGGCTGCATCGTGCAGATCGAAACCGTCGACGCCGTTGCCAACGCGGCCGCAATCGCCCAGGTCGATGGCATCACGGGGCTTATGCTCGGACCCGGCGATCTCGCACTCGATGCCGGGCTGCGTCCCGGCATCGACAACCACCACCCCGCCATGATCGACCTCTACAAGCAAGTCCAAGCTGCGGGCACCACGGCCAACAAAACCACCGGCACCTTCGCGCTCCTCGGTGACGACGACATCCGGCAAGCCAGCGGACTCGATTGGGATTTCATCGCCGCCTGCCACGATCGACTCACCCTCAGTCAATTCGCCCGACGAATACCATTCGTGCTCGACGACGGCTGAGGACCCGCAGGATTGGCGACTCCCACCGACCAGGAGGACCACAACGTGAACACCATGCAACGCCCGATCCGAGTGTTCCAGGTCGCAACGGGCAACGTCGGTCGCGAGATGATCCGCCGGATCCGGAACCATCCGGACCTCGAGTTGGTCGGACTCCACTGCTACTCGACCAACAAGGTAGGACGCGATGCGGGAGAGATCGTTGGCATCGACCCCGTGGGCATCCTCGCGACCGGCACCGTCGAGGAGATTGTCGCCGTCCAACCGGACTGCGTGACGTTCCACGGCGTGTTTCCCGACATCGATCTGTACCTCCCAGTCCTCGAAGCCGGGATCGACATCGTCACCACTGCGGACTGGATCACCGGCCACCACCGCAACGCCAATCATCCGCACCGCACTGGGCGCTCGGAGGAGGAGCTGATCGCCGCCGCGTGCGAGAAAGGCGGCTCGACCTTCTACGGCACGGGGATGAACCCGGGCCTGGCACAGATCCTCACCATCGTCCACTCGACCGACGTAACCGAGATCGAGCATGTGCAGTGCACCGAATCGGTCGACGTGTCATGCCATCACTCGGTCGAGACCTGGAAGGAGGTGGGATTCGGTCGACCCGTCGGCGATCCGGCTGTCCCCGGAATGCTCGAGAAGTACACGCGGGTCTTTGAAGACGCAGTGCGTTTGATGGCCGACTGCTTTCGAGTGGACCTCGACGACTCGGTCAGATTCGAGTACGAACTCGGCGCGTGCTCCAAAGATATCGACCTCGGTTGGTATCAACTGCCGAAGGGGTCGCTCGGTGGCTGCTTCCTCAGGTACGTCGGGACCGTGGGAGGGACGCCGAAGATCGAGCAACACCTCGAATGGCAGATGACGCCATTCACGGATCCCCACTGGGACATCGAGGCCTGCTACATCACTCAGATCAAGGCCGACCCTTGCATCTACAGCAAGCACATGATCTTCCCGAAGCCGGGGACCGATTTCTCGTCGGCAGAGGCCTTCGCCTCGGTTGGGATGACGGTGACGGGCATGCCGGCACTGAACGCCATCCGGTCGGTCGTCGAGGCTCCACCGGGCATCGTCACCAGCGCTGATCTTCCGCTTCGCGCCTTCGCGGGCCGCTTCGCTCGCATGAGGTGACATCGGTGCCCGGTCGCTACCCGTTCCCCGCAGTCCCCGACGGGTGGTTCAGCGTGGCCGCCTCCGACGACATCGCCGTGGGGGAAGTCGCGGCGCTGCACTACCTGGATCGGGAGCTCGTCGCGTTTCGCGGGGAGGACGGGGTGATCAGGGTGTTCAGTGCCCATTGTCCCCACCTCGGGGCCCACCTTGGGTTCGGCGGACGGGTGTGTGGTGATGGGATCGCCTGCCCGTTTCATGGCTGGCGCTTCGACGGTGAGGGCCGATTGGTCGAGGTGCCTCGCCTCGACCGCCAGCCCCCGCGGGTCTCGGCGGACACGTGGCAAGTCTGCGAACGAAACGACCGAGTGTTCGTTTGGTTCCACGCCGGCGGAGCCGGCCCATCGTACGAGGTCACTCCTTATCGTGACGACGGCGCGGAGTGGACGCCGTGGCGCCGCACGTCGTACCGCGTGCGAATCGGCCTCCAGGACCTCACGGAGAACATCATCGACCGTTCCCACTTCTGGACCGTCCACGACATGTCCCCTCCCGACAATCAAGGGTTCGACGTCACCTTCGACGGCCCCTCTATGACCGTCGACCAGTGGATCAAGGTCACTGCCGTGTCGGCGGAGGGCTTCGAGGTGCGAGCGCGAACCACGACCTGCGGACCGGGAATCGTGGCCGTCGAAGTCCGCGAGGGGGGTCTCGACATGCTCACCTACATCACCCAGACCCCAGTCGACCAAGACATCACGGAGATCACGCTGCACTTCTCCATGAGAGCCACCGAGGACG